>NZ_JBSKHP010000026.1:0-98900 GCF_057128625.1 Pseudomonas imperatae
TGGCGATCGGCGTGTGCACCTGGATCTTCTCGGCCATCAAGTTCCAGGCCGACATGGGCCTGATGCTGACGTTCATGCTGCTGTGGAACATGTTCGGCGCGCTGTGGCTGCTGCCGGCGCTGGCGCGGTTCCTGATCAAGCCGGAGAAGATGGCGGGCAAGGCGGGGGGCTCGATATTCGCGCATTGACGCGGCCTGCGGCCGCTGCTACGACGGACCTCGCGTAGCAGCGGCCGTTAGGCCGCGTCTGGGCGTTACGCGGTGGCAGGAGGTTACAGAGTCAACTCCGACCCCAACACCATCCCCAACGCATTGCGCGCATCGTCCAGCTGCACCAGCGTCGCCTGCCGCGCTGCCAGGGCATCGCGGTTCTCGATGGCGGTCAGGATCGCCTTGTGCCGTGGCATCGCCAGTTCATGCAGGTTGGGCCGCTGGTTGGAATGCTTCAACGCCTCGCGCAGCGCCAGCGCCAGCATGTTGCACAGGTGCGCCAGCAGGTCGTTGTGGGTGGCCTCGGCAATGCGGCTGTGGAAGTCCAGGTCCGGCTGCAGCAAGGCTTCCGGCGTGGGCGCCGCTTCCATGCGCTGGTAGGCCTCGGCAATCGAGGCCACGTCCTCGGCGGTGGCATGCTGCGCCGCCAGTGCCGCCGCCGCCGGCTCGATGATCGCGCGCACGCTGGTCAGCAACGCGAAGAACTCGTTCTGCGGGCTGCTCTGCATCAGCCAGTGCAGCACGTCCGGGTCCAGCAGGTGCCACTCGCGCCGCGCCTTCACCACCGTGCCCACCCGCGGCTTGGAATACACCAGCCCCTTGGCCACCAGCACCCGCGTGGCCTCACGCAGCACCGGCCGGCTGACCGCATATTCCTCGCACAACAGCGCCTCGGCGGGCAGCTTGTCATCGGGCTTCAGCCGCCCGGAGACGATCTGCATGCCGATTTCCTGCACGATGCGCGCGTGCATGCTCTTGCGGTCGGAGGGTTTGCGGTAGTCCATGGGGGGTGGGGAGGTCCTGAGCGATGGTTGGCGCGATCATAGCATTCCCAAGGCGTCTCGCCTCCCGTAGCAGCGGCCGCCAGGCCGCGTCCCGGGCGCCGCGTACCGTGAGGAGTGCGCGGCGCGGCGCGGCGGGACGCGGCCTGGCGGCCGCTGCTACGGGTGGAGTGTCAGTGGGAGTGGCGGGGCACCTCGGCGCCGCGGCAGCCTACCAGGAAGTCGAAGTCGCAGCCCTGGTCGGCCTGCATCACATGGTCCACGTACAGCTGGCGGTAGCCACCGGCCAGCAGGTTGTGCGCCGGTGCCTGCCAGTCGGCCAGGCGCGCCGCCAGTTCGGCGTCGCTGATGTCCAGGTGCAGGCGCCCGGTGCTGCAGTCCAGTTCGATGTAGTCGCCTTCCTGCACCGCTGCCAACGGGCCGCCGGCCGCCGCTTCCGGCGCCACGTGCAGCACCACGGTGCCGTAGGCGGTGCCGCTCATGCGCGCGTCCGAGATGCGCACCATGTCGGTCACGCCCTGGGCCAGCAGTTTGGCCGGCAGGCCCATGTTGCCGACCTCGGCCATGCCCGGGTAGCCCTTGGGGCCACAGTTTTTCATCACCAGGATGGAGTCGGCGTCCACGTCCAGCTGCGGGTCGTTGATGCGTGCCTTGTACTCGTCGAAGTTCTCGAACACCACGGCGCGGCCACGGTGTTTCATCAGCGCCGGGGTGGCGGCAGAGGGCTTGAGCACCGCGCCCAGCGGCGCCAGGTTGCCGCGCAGCACGCAGATGCCGCCGTCGGCCACCAGCGGGTTGTCGATGGCGCGGATTACCTCGTCGTCGCCGTAGATGGGCGAGTTGCGCACGTTGTCCCACAGGCTCTTGCCGTTGACGGTGAGGGCCTCGGGGTTGGGGATCAGGTGGTTTTCGCCCAGGCGCCGCAGCACGGCGGGCAGGCCGCCGGCGTAGTAGAACTCTTCCATCAGGAAGCGCCCGGACGGTTGCAGGTCCACCAGGGTCGGGGTGCCGCGGCCGATGCGGGTCCAGTCGTCCAGCTCCAGGTCGACGCCGATGCGCCCGGCGATGGCTTTCAGGTGGATCACGGCGTTGGTGGAACCGCCAATGGCGGCGTTGACGCGGATGGCGTTTTCGAAGGCTTCGCGGGTGAGGATCTTCGACAGGCGCAGGTCTTCCTTGACCATCTCCACCGCGCGCATACCCGACATGTGCGCCAGCACATAGCGGCGTGAATCCACCGCCGGGATGGCGGCGTTGTGCGGCAGCGAGGTGCCCAGGGCTTCGGCCATGCAGGCCATGGTCGAGGCCGTGCCCATGGTGTTGCAGGTGCCCGCCGAGCGCGACATGCCGGCCTCGGCAGAGAGGAATTCGTCGAGGCTGATCTGCCCGGCCTTCAGCGACTCATGCATCTGCCAGACGATGGTGCCGGCGCCAATGTCGCGGCCCTTGTGCTTGCCGTTGAGCATCGGCCCGCCGGTGACGACGATGGCCGGCACGTCGCAGCTGGCGGCGCCCATCAGCAGGGCAGGGGTGGTCTTGTCACAGCCGGTGAGCAGCACCACGCCGTCGATGGGGTTGCCGCGAATGGCCTCTTCCACGTCCATGCTCGCCAGGTTGCGGGTGAGCATGGCGGTGGGGCGCAGGTTGGACTCGCCGTTGGAGAACACCGGGAACTCCACCGGGAAGCCACCGGCCTCCAGCACGCCACGCTTGACGTGTTCGGCGATGGTGCGGAAGTGGGCGTTGCAGGGCGTCAGCTCGGACCAGGTGTTGCAGATGCCGATGATCGGCTTGCCGTGGAACTGGTGGTCGGCGATGCCCTGGTTCTTCATCCAGCTGCGGTACATGAAGCCGTTCTTGTCGGCGGTGCCAAACCATTGGGCCGAACGCAGTGCAGGTTTCTTCTCAGACATGGGGGCTTCTCTTATTGTAAGACTTAATGACGGCGCTGATAGCTAAAATATGCCTAAAATCCCAACATGTGAAGTCGTTGTTCGTTAAATAGTAATACTATATAGTCGTTCGCAACGGAGGACGGCCTGCCGATCCCCATCCATAACAAGAACAATTGGAGACCGTTGCCATGAGCGAAGAACTGCGCCTGGTCAGGCGTATCACCCTCAAGCTGATCCCCTTCCTGATCCTGCTGTACCTGGTGGCCTACGTGGACCGCTCGGCGGTGGGCTTCGCCAAGCTGCACATGGGCAGCGACGTGGGCATCGGCGATGCCGCCTATGGCATGGGCGCCGGGCTGTTTTTCATCGGCTACTTCCTGCTGGAAATCCCTAGCAACCTGCTGCTGACCCGCTTCGGCGCGCGGCGCTGGTTCGCGCGCATCATGATCACCTGGGGCGCCATCACCATCGGCATGGCGTTCGTGCAGGGGCCCAACAGCTTCTATGTGATGCGCTTCCTGCTGGGCGCCGCGGAGGCGGGCTTCTTCCCTGGCGTGCTGTACTACATCACCCAGTGGTTCCCGGTGCGCCACCGCGGCAAGATCCTCGGCCTGTTCATCCTCTCGCAGCCCATCGCCATGATGATTACCGGGCCCGTGTCCGGCGGCCTGCTGGGCATGGACGGGGTGCTGGGCCTGCACGGCTGGCAGTGGCTGTTCATCGCCATCGGCACGCCGGCCATCCTGCTCACCTGGCCGGTGCTGCAGTGGTTGCCCGACGGCCCGGCGCAGGTGACGTGGCTGAGCGCCGTGGAGAAAGGCTGGCTGGCCGCCGAGCTGCAGAAAGACCTCGACACCTACGGCCAGACCCGCCACGGCAACCCGCTGCACGCCCTGAAGGATTTCCGCGTGCTGTTGCTGGCGCTGCTCTACCTGCCGGTGACCCTGAGCATCTATGGCCTGGGCCTGTGGCTGCCGACGCTGATCAAGCAGTTCGGCGGCAGCGACCTGGTGACCGGCTTCGTCTCGTCGGTGCCGTACATCTTCGGCATCGTCGGCCTGCTGATCGTGCCGCGTAGCTCCGACCGCCTCAACGACCGCTACGGCCACCTGGCCGTGCTCTACGTGCTGGGCGCCGCCGGCCTGTTCTTCAGCGCCTGGCTTAGCGTGCCGGTGCTGCAACTGGCGGCCCTGAGCCTGGTGGCGTTCTCGCTGTTCTCCTGCACGGCGGTGTTCTGGACCCTGCCGGGGCGCTTCTTCGCCGGCGCCAGCGCGGCCGCCGGCATTGCCCTGATCAACTCGGTGGGCAACCTGGGCGGCTACATCGGCCCGTTCGTGATCGGTGCGCTCAAGGAGTACACCGGCAACCTGGCCAGCGGCCTGTATTTCCTCACCGGCGTGATGCTGTTCGGCCTGCTGCTGACCGCGGTGGTCTACCGCCTGCTGGAGCGCCGCCACGCGCTGCCGGCCGAGCAGTTCGCCGCCAGTGCCCGCAGCGCGCAACCCAGCGCACGTACCTGACAACAAAAGGGAGCAGCAACCATGCGTCTAGTGCAATTCCAATTGATTGATGGCCAGCGCCGCGTGGGCCTGGTGGACAGCGACCGCGTGCACGAAGTGCGCGGCGCCAACAGCGTGCGCGAACTGGCCCTGGCGGCCATCGAGGCCGGCATTGGCCTGGCGCGCCATGTCGATGACCTGGGCCTGGGCCAACACCACGATTACCTGCAACTGCTGGACGAGGGCCGCATCCTGCCGCCGCTGGACCACCCGGACCCGGCGCACATGCTGATCACCGGCACCGGCCTGACCCACCTGGGCAGCGCCGCCACCCGCGACAAGATGCACCAGCAGGTGGGCGAGGAAGCGGCGGTCACCGACAGCATGAGAATCTTCAAGTGGGGCCTGGATGGCGGCAAGCCGGCGGCGGGGCAGGCCGGGGTGCAGCCCGAATGGTTCTACAAGGGCGATGGCAGCATCGTCGTGCGCCCCGGTGGCGAGTTCCCGGTGCCGCCGTTCGCCGAAGACGCCGGCGAAGAGCCGGAGCTGGGCGGGATGTACGTCATCGGCCGCGACGGCAAGCCGTACCGCCTGGGCTTCGCCCTGGGCAATGAGTTCTCCGACCACGTGATGGAGCGCAAGAACTACCTGTACCTGGCGCACTCTAAATTGCGCCACTGCTCCTACGGCCCGGAATTGCGCGTGGGCGAGCTGCCCACGCACCTGGCGGGCACCAGCCGCATCTGGCGCGACGGCAAGCTGCTGTGGGAAAAAGAGTTCCTCAGCGGCGAAAGCAACATGTGCCACAGCTTCGACAACCTGGAGTATCACCACTTCAAGTACGCGCAGTTCCTGCGCCCGGGCGATGTGCACATCCATTTCTTCGGCACCGCGACGCTGTCGTTCGCCGACGGCATCAGCACCCAGCTGGGCGACCGTTTCGAGATCAGCCTGGACGAGTTCGGCGCGCCGCTGAACAACCGTGTCGGCCGTGGCGAGGCGGCGTTCGCCCCCGGCAGCATCGGCAAGCTTTGAGGAGGTTCCATGATTCGTGGTCATAACTACATTGGCGGGCGCCGTAGCGCCCAGGGCACGGTAGTGGTCAAGAGCGTCGACGCCAGCACCGGCGCCGAACTGCCGTTCGACTTTCACCAGGCCACCCCGGAAGAAGTCGACGCCGCCGCCCGTGCGGCCCGGCAGGCGTACCCGCTGTATCGGCGCCTGAGCAGCGAGCGGCGCGCGCAGTTCCTTGAAGCGATTGCCAATGAGCTGGACGCGCTGGGCGATGACTTCGTCGCCCTGGTCACCCAGGAAACCGCCTTGCCGGCGGCGCGCATCCAGGGCGAGCGCGGCCGCACCAGCGGGCAGATGCGCCTGTTTGCCAAGGTGTTGCGCCGTGGCGATTTCTACGGCGCGCGCATCGACCGCGCGCTGCCCGAGCGCACCCCGCTGCCGCGCCCGGACCTGCGCCAGTACCGCATCGGCGTCGGCCCGGTGGCGGTGTTCGGCGCCAGCAACTTCCCGCTGGCGTTCTCCACTGCTGGCGGTGACACCGCCGCCGCCCTGGCCGCCGGCTGCCCGGTGGTGTTCAAGGCCCACAGCGGCCACATGGCCACCGCCGAGCGGGTGGCGGACGCGATCATCCGCGCCGCCGAGCGCACCGAGATGCCTGCCGGTGTGTTCAACATGATCTACGGCGCCGGGGTAGGGGAGGCGCTGGTCAAGCACCCAGCCATCCAGGCCGTGGGCTTCACCGGTTCGTTGAAGGGCGGCCGGGCCTTGTGCGACATGGCGGCGGCGCGGCCGCAGCCGATCCCGGTGTTCGCCGAAATGTCGAGCATCAACCCGGTGATCCTGCTGCCGCAGGCCCTGGAACTGCGCGGGGAAACCGTGGCCCGCGAGCTGACCGCCTCGGTGGTGCAGGGCTGTGGCCAATTCTGTACCAACCCCGGGCTGGTGATTGGCCTGCGCTCGCCGGGTTTCAGCGTGTTCGTCCAGCAACTGGCCGCCGCCATGGGGGCGCAACCAGCGCAGACCATGCTCAACGCCGGCACCCTGCGCAGCTACGCCAAGGGCCTGGAGGCGCTGCACGCCCACCCCGGCATTCGCCACCTGGCCGGCAGCACCCAGCAGGGCGCCCAAGCCCAGCCGCAGCTGTTCCAGGCCGATGTGCAGTTGCTGCTGGATGGCGATGAAGTGCTGCAGGAAGAGGTGTTCGGGCCTACCACCGTGCTGGTCGAGGTCGCGGATCAGTACCAGCTCAACGCCGCGCTCGAGGCCTTGCACGGCCAGCTGACCGCCACGCTGATCGGCGAGCCGGCCGACTTCCGCCACCACGCCGAGCTGACCGCGCTGCTGGAACAGAAGGTCGGGCGCATCCTGCTCAATGGCTACCCTACCGGCGTCGAGGTTTGTGAAGCCATGGTCCACGGCGGGCCGTACCCGGCCACCTCGGACTCGCGCGGCACCTCGGTAGGTACCCTGGCCATCGACCGCTTCCTGCGCCCAGTGTGCTTCCAGAACTACCCCGACGAGCTACTGCCCGAGGCGCTGCGCAACGCCAACCCCCTGGGCCTCACCCGCCTGGTAGACGGCGCCCCCAGCCGCGACGCCTTGTGACATAAACTCGACAACCCGCAACAACCCCGTAGCCGCTGCCGCAGGCTGCGCTGGCCCCATGCCCCGCTGGAGATCTCCAGTGTACTCAGGGGCCAGCGCAGCCTGGCGGCAGCGGCTACGGGGTTTTGCGTCGTAGGGTCGCGGCGTTTTCAGGCATGGGGGTGCGACAGTTTGAAGCGGAAACCGGTTTCAAATTGGCCGATTTGGCATATCATGGGCGCCTCTCCACCCCCTTTATGAAAGATGGTCATGACCGGCCTTAAAGAACAACTAGAAACAAGCGGCATGCTGCTGATCAATGATCTGCATGCCTTTGATTTTGTCCTGGACGCGGGCGAACTGCGTATCGAATGCATGGATGGGCGCGAGCTCAAGCGCTGGCGCTTCACCGCCGAGCAACTGGCGGCGGCGCGCTTCGACGATGCGCAACAGTCCTGGGAAATCAGCAACGACACCGGCAACTATCAACTAGTCTGCCTCAGTGGTTTCTCTGCAACGGATGAGGATGACGAACAGGAATAAGCGTTCCTGGCGTCCAACTTCTGAATATGACCGGGGTCTTTTGATCAGGACCCGTCGAGGATAAAACTACAATGAAACGCCATCTCCTGCCCCTGCTGCTCGCCAGCGGAATCAGTGTGCTCTCGTCCCACGTCATGGCCGCCAGCGGCTACGACCTGTTGGTGGGCACCTACACCAACAACACCAGCGAAGGTATCTACCGCTACCACTTCGACAGCGCCACCGGCCAGCTCAGCGCCAAGCCGCTGGCCGTGACCAAGGCCGAGAACCCGTCCTGGCTGACCATCAGCAAGGACCAGAAGCACCTGTTCGCCGTGAACGAAAACGGCCCTGACTCGGCCCACGATAAAGTCGGCAAGGTCAGCAGCTTCAAGATCGACCCCAAGACCCATGACCTGACCCTGATCAACCAGGTCGAGACCAAGGGTGAAGACCCGACGTTCTCCAGCCTGGCCAAGGGTGAGAAGCACCTGTTCGTGGCCAACTACTCGGTGCACCCGGACCCTAACGGCAGCCTGTCGGTGTTCGGCGTGAGCGCCGATGGCACCCTGAGCCAACTGGTGCAGCAGGAAAGCCACGACGCAGCCTCCAAGGTGGTTGCCGAGCGCCAGGCCAGCGACCACGTGCACTCGGTGGTCTCCAGCCCCGACGGCCGTTTCGTCTACGTCCAGGACCTGGGCGCCGACAAGGTGTTCGTCTACCACTATGATGCCGCCAACAAGGCCAAGCCGCTGACCGCCGCTTCGCCAGCCTCGGTGCAACTGCCAGCAGGCAGCGGCCCGCGCCACCTGTTGTTCAGCGCTGATGGCAAGCACGCCTACCTGACCACCGAAATGAGCGGCCAGGTGTTCGTGTTCGACGTCAAGGCTGGCAACCTGGTGCAGAAGCAGGCCGTCAACCTGGCTGCCGCCGACGCCGATGCCGCCCACAAGGCCACCGCCGCGCTGCACTTCTCGGCCGATGGCAAGTTCTTCTACGTCACCAACCGTGGCCAGGCCAGCGAGCTGCTGGTGTTCAGCATCGACAAGGCCAGCGGCGAGCTGAAGGAAGTACAGCGTCGCTCCGTGGAAGGTATCGAGCCGCGTGAATTCACCATCGACCCGAGCGGCAAGTTCGTGGTGATCGCCAACCAGAAGAGCAACCAGATCGTGGTGGTCAAGCGTGACCCGGCCACCGGCAAGCTCGGCGACACCGTGCAGAAGCTCGACATCGATTCGCCGTCGGATGTGAAGTTCCTGCGTTGATTCACCAGAACCCCCGCGAAAGCGGGGGTTTTGCTTTGCGGTGCCCGACGACGAGCGGCACCATCGCCCCGCCTTCCACCATCTAACCTCCCTGTTCGGCCTGCGCAGCGTGCGCATGCTTTCCGCACACTGGAGGTGACACATGGCTCTGTTTACCCTCAAAGACGGCACCCAGCTATTCTACAAGGACTGGGGCACCGGCCAACCCATCGTGTTCCACCACGGCTGGCCGCTGAGCGCCGACGATTGGGACGCGCAGATGCTGTTCTTCCTGCACCAGGGCTTCCGCGTCATCGCCCACGACCGCCGCGGCCACGGCCGTTCCACCCAGACCGCCACCGGCAATGACATGGACACCTACGCCAGCGACGTCGCCCAACTGGTGGCGCACCTGGACCTGAAGAACGCCATCCACGTCGGCCACTCCACCGGCGGTGGCGAGGTGGCGCGCTATGTGGCCCGGCACGGGGCGGGCAGGGTGGCCAAGGCGGTGCTGATCGGCGCCGTGCCGCCCATCATGGTCAAGTCCGCGAGCAACCCCGGCGGCCTGCCCATCGAGGTGTTCGACGGCTTCCGCAGCGCCCTGGCCGCCAACCGCGCGCAGTTCTACAAGGAAGCGCCGGTGCCGTTCTACGGCTACAACCGTGAGGGCGCCGACGTCTCGGAAGGCGTCAAGGACAACTGGTGGCGCCAGGGCATGATGGGCGGCACCAAGGCCCACTACGACTGCATCAAGGCCTTCTCGGAAACCGACTTTACCGAAGACCTCAAGCAGATCAGCGTGCCGGTGCTGGTGCTGCACGGCGACGACGACCAGATAGTGCCCATCGCCGACTCGGCCGAGCTGTCAATCAAACTGCTGAGCCGTGGCGCGTTGAAGGTCTACAAGGGCTATCCGCATGGCATGTGCACCACCCATGCCGATGTGATCAACCAGGACCTGCTGGCATTCTTCAAGGCCTGACACCGCCGGCGCTGGCCCCCGCAATCCGCAGGGAAAACGGGGCCCGGCGCCGCCTTGCGGCCTTTCGAGAGGGCAAGCAGCTGTTTTTAAAGAAAAAATTTCACACTAGGGCTTCACAGATCGATATTTTGCTGGTAAATTGCGCGCCATACCCAACGAGCACTAAGCAACATGCTCGTCGCAACACCTACAGGGGCGTCGCCAAGCGGTAAGGCAGCAGGTTTTGATCCTGCCATGCGTTGGTTCGAATCCAGCCGCCCCTGCCATTTTCTCTTCCAGTATTTGAATTCTTTTTCTCCCAAGTGCATAAGCATTCTGGGGGATTTGTCGTGCCTGGCGTTTGAGCTTTATGGGTGGCGGAGGTAGACATTTTTGCTTACTTTATGGGTGACAGGTAGTCAGGTTTACAAGTTGACAGTTGTTTTTTGTAGGCTTAGCCTTCATTCACTGCTTCTTGAATCCTGGGAAACCTGCCATGAACGTCCACCCCACCCCGTTGAACCCTTCGTTTGAAGCGGCCAAGGCGGCGCTGCTGAAGGAATTTGAGGCGCTGATCCTCGCCATTCCCGAATCAGCGGTTATTGCAGCGGCGAAGCTCAAGGGTGAAAAGGCGGTTGCGGTGGTCCTCAAGAAGCCTGCCCGGCCAATGAGCATCCAGGCCCGTAATGAAATCGCCCTGGCACAGATGAAAGCCGATGCCCTGCAAGGTTTCCAGAAGGCCTACGACGCCTTGGAAGCCAGCGATGTGTGCGCCATTCTTGGGGTCACCAAGCAGGCGCTGAGCAAGAAAACCCGGACGGGCAGCGTGGTCGCCTACACTCACAACCGTCGCCGCTACTACCCCGATTTCCAATTCCGCAACGGCAGGGAAACGCCAGTGATTGGCCAGTTGATCAAACAGCTGGGCATAGACCCGGCGGATGAAACGCTGGTCAATGTGTTGGTCTTGTTCCTGGCCCAGCCGATGGATTTCTCTGAGCCAGGGAAGCCGGCAAACTGGCAGCCTCGTTACCTGCTGCTGGAGCATGAGGCGGCGTTTGACATCATTCTGCGCGACTTCCGTAACCGGTTGGAGATGGGGAAGTAACCGGCAGCCGTTGAGGTTGCTTGGCTACACCACAAGCACTTTGAGCTGAAGTAAAAGCTCAAGCGCTGTAGTGTCCCCGGATAGCATGACAGTCTCAACAGGTGATGCGTCGAGGGCTAGCAACTGGGTGCCGCGCCCTTCGAACAGCACCACATTATGGCCCTCCATCGATAGGGCCCGGCCAAAGGCTACCGAGCTGTACACAAGGCCATCCGCGTCAACGCCGCTTCTCATGCAGGCACCGCTGAGCTGTTGGGTGAGCCGATATCCTGACCCGCCTTGCCCCCTGCCTTCGCAGATAGCGCCCAATTTGCCCCCGAGGTAGCTACTCAGGCGCTGCACATCAACAAGCCGCAGGGTCCGAGCCGTTTCCAGCTGGTGAAGTGACGCGCTGCTGATTTCGGCTACGAGCACGGGAGAGCCAAGCCCATTCCGGCCGTGCTGGAAAGTCTCGGCAATGGCAACTTCCGGGCTGCCCGCGACGTAGCAAACCCCTACCTCCTGGAAGGGGTCGCTGTACCTCGAGATCGAGCGGCGGTTGTAGAAAATGGGCGTTGGGTGGCTGGTGATGCGAAACACCGAAGTTTTTGCTGGCAGGTGTATCCATACATCCTGCCGTTCCATGAGAAGGCGTTGCACCGTCTCCGGATTGGTCTCGGTCATGTTTGTCCATTTCCATAGGTTGTTGTGTACGCAGCTGCGCAGACCTGCGGGATTGGGGGCCGTTGGATGTGGAGCGGGAGAATAGGAATACCTGGCAAGGAGGACAACCCCTACATCGGTCCGGAAATGTTACCGGATGCAGCAAGGGCGGCCGGGGGGGCTGACCCGGCCTGGCGGCCGGTGCTACAGGGTACTTGCGTAGCAGCTGCCGAAGGCTGCGTCTGCGGTCCGCAAGGTATGCGGCGGTGCGCGGCGTGCGTGACGCGGCCTGCGGCCGCTGCTACGGTGAGGTCGCTCAATATCAATCCCAATGATATCCGCTACCACCCCAATGAATTTCAACCCGCGACACCCCAGGCGTAAGTTTGACCCATGGCCTCACCGGCCCCAGCCAAACCACCCTATTCGAGGTACGCCGCCATGAACTTCAATCTCTTCTCCGTGATCGCCGCTTCCGCCGTTTCCGCCACCGTGGCGCTGCCAGCCCACGCCAGTGTGCAGGTCACCGAACGCAAGGCCGCCGTCAGCAGCTACACCCAGCAGTACCTGCAGAAAAGCGCCAACTTCTATGCAGCCCTGGACCACAAGATCCAGCACTGAGCAGCCCTGGGCAGACCCGCCCGATCTGCGGCGGGTTGCTAGCCATCAGCTACAATCAAGAAAACCGATAACCTTCATTGATGTTTGTCACTGGTTTTCGGCGCGGCAATACCTGATCCTGTCAGCCTGAATTCTTCGCCACGGAGCCTTCATCATGGCCAGTGCCATTCTTTCGTCTGCCCGTCACGGTGCCTACCTGGCCATCGGCCTGTATGTAGCGGTGATGCTGGCGGCCACCATCGCCACGCAGTTCGTCGTCGGCGGCTGATACTCAGCGGGCCATGATGGCCTTGAACAACGCAGACTCGATGATGCCTTCGATCCACGCGCGCACGCGCGGGTAGGGCGCCTGCCCGAACCAGTCCGGGTCCACGCCGCGGAACTGGCGGATGAAGGGCGCGATGGCGATATCAGCCAGGCCCAAGCGCTCACCTGCCAGCCACTGGTTTTCCAGCAAACGAGCTTCCAGCACCTGCAGGAACGCGCAGCCCTGTTCCCGGTAGCACACCATGGGGTGTTCGGGGTAGCGGTCGGCGTACTTGTAGCGGTTCAGCGCCTGCTTGAACGGGCCGTCGTTGCAGGCGATCAGCTCATTGCCATCGCTCTCCAGCCAGCCATCCGGATCGTTGTGTGCCAGGGCCCAGCGCATGATGTCCAGGCTCTCGTCGATCACCCGATCCGCTAGTACCAGCACCGGCACCGTGCCCTTGGGCGACGCTGCCAGCATGTCCGCCGGCTTGGCCTTCAGGCTCACTTCACGAATTTCCACCGGCACGCCGCTGTAGCGCAGCGCCATGCGCGCCCGCATGGCGTAGGGGCAGCGGCGGAAGGAGTACAGAATCATCCCGTCACCTCGACGCTGCTGAGGCCGTTGCCCTGGCGCTTGACCTGGATCTGCACCGGGATGCGCTCATGCATCTCCTGCACGTGGGAGATCACCGCCACCTTGCGGCCCTGGGCCTGCAGGCCGTCGAGGGCGTCCATGGCCAGTTGCAGGGACTCGGGGTCGAGGCTGCCGAAGCCTTCGTCGATGAACAGCGACTCGATGCGCAAGGTGCTCGACGCCATCGATGCCAGGCCCAGGGCCAGTGCCAGGGAGACCAGGAAGGTCTCACCGCCCGACAGCGAATGCACCGAGCGCAGTTCGTCGCCCATTTCCGTGTCCAGCACCAGCAGGCCGAGCATGCTGCCGCCGCGCTTGAGGCGGTAGCGGCGCACCAGCTGGCGCAGCTGGGCGTTGGCGTGGTGCACCAGCAGGTCGAGGTTGTAGGCCTGGGCCAGCTTGCGGAATTTTTCCCCTTCGGCCGAGCCAATCAGCGCGGCCAGGCGGCCCCAGCGCTGGAACTCGCCGTAAGCCTGTTCGATGCGCGCCTGCAGCTCGCCGTGGGCAGTCAGGCGGCGCTGGTCCTCGACCTGCCGGGCACGCAGCTCGGCGCAGGTTTCCTCGCAGGCGGCGCACTGTTGCTGGGCCTGGAGCAGGCTGGCGTCCAGTTCGTCGACAGTGCCGGCGCCGTTGGCCTGGGCCTGGTGCGCTTGCAACTGGCGCTCGCGTTCGTGCAGGCGCACGCGGGCTTCTTCCACGGCCTTGTCAGCCTGGTTGAGGCGCTGGCGCAGGTGGCTGACCTGCTGTTCATCGATGGCCAGCAGTGCGGCCAGGCCGTCGTCGTCCAGCTGCGGGTGCTGCTGGCGCCAGGCGTCGAGGCTGGCCGTCAGCTCGCCGAGCGTCGCGTCGAGCTGCTGTTGGCGCTGCTGGTCGGCCTTGAGTTCGCTGGCCAATTGCAGGGCCTGGTTGCTGGCGTCCTGCTGCTGGGCGGCGGCATCGCTGTCGGTGGTGCGCGCCTGATGCACGGCCTGCTCCAGCGCGGTTTGCCAGGTGGCGGCGTCGGCATGCTGGCCGAGCAGGGCCTGCAGGCGTTCGCTGGCGGCCTGGCGCTGCTGGCTGAACCGCGCAAGGCCTTCGGCCTGGGCCTCGGCCGCCTGTTCGCGGCCCTGTTGCAGCAGGCGCTCCTGGGTCAGGCGTTGGCGCCGCTCGTCATGCTCCTGCTGTTCCTCGCGCTGTTGTTCGAGGTGTTGCAGGCGCTGGCTGACGCTGTTGTCCAGGGCCATGAAGGTGGCGGCCGGGGTGTGCAGCAGGCCGTCGAGGTCGCTGGCCGGCAGCACGCTGGCGAACGCCTGCAGTTCTTGGTCCAGGCGCTGCTGGTCGTTGTGCAGGTGCTGGCTTTGCTCGGCCAACAGGCGGCTGGCGTCCTGGCTGGCCTGCTGCGCCTGTTGCAGTTGCTGCTGTTGGGCGCCGGCCTGTTGCTGCAGGGTCAGTAGCGCGCCTTGCTGCTGTTCCTCGGCCTGGATGCGCTGGTGGGCGGCCTGCTGCTGGTGTTCCAGCCACGGGCCGGGTTGTTCTGCGTCGCTCAGCGCAGCGTACAGCGGGTGAGCTTCCATCAGCGGTTGCACCGTGCCCAGCTGGCCTTGCAGCTGTTCGTCCTGTTGCTTGAGCTGCGCCTGCTGGTCACGCAGGGCGATGACTTCGACGCGCAGCTCGGCCAGGCGCGCGGCCAGTTTTTCCACCACCAGGCGGGCGTTGCGCTCTTCGCTGTCATCGTGCCCCGCCAGTGCCTGCAACAGCGCCTCGGGCTGATGCCAGGGATGCTCGGCGCTGCCGCACACCGGGCAGGGTTGATCGGCTTGCAGCTGCGCGCGCAGTTCCTCGACGCTGGCGCTGCGGGCCAGGCGCTGGCGGTTGAGCAGCGCGACGGTGACGTCCAGTTGCTGCACGGCGGTCTCGTGCTCGCCCTTGAGCTGCAGGCCTTCGCGGGTGCGCACTTCGCGCTGCTCGGCGGCAACGCGGGCCTGTTCGCCCAGGCTGTGTTGGCGCTCCTGCAGTTCCTGCTGGCGCTGCCAGTGGCGGTGCAGGTCCTCGACGCTACGCAGCTGCTGGCGGCTGCCCTGCAACTGGTGGGTGAGGGCGCTGAGGCGGTCGGCCAGTTCGTGGGGCGCGCAGCCGGCCTGCTGGTACAGTGCGTCCAGCGCCTGTTGCCGTTCGGCCAGCTGCGCCTGGCTGGCGCTGGCGCGTTGTTCCAGGGCCGGCAGTTCTTCGCGGCCCTTGAGCAGGCGCGCGCTGAGGGTCAGCGCCTGCTGCAGCCGTGGGCGCCATACCGGCCAAGCCTCGGCCAGCGGTGCAAGGCCTGCGCTCTGGGCCAGTTGCTGGGTGATCTGTTCGAGGCGCGCGGTGCTGGCCTGCTGGCCCTGGTCCAGGCGCTGGATGGCAGCCTGGCCCTGATCGCGGGCAACTTCGGCAGCCTGCAGCGCCTGCTGCAAGGGCGCAGCCTGTTCGTCCAGGCGTGCCAGGTGGCTCTGTTCGTCGAAGGCCTGGCGCAAGGCGGGCGCGGCATCAGCCTGGGCGGCCAGGGCGGCGGTCAGTGCGGCCTGTGCCTGTTCGCGGGCCAGCTGCAACTGCGCCTGGCGTGTGTGCAGTTGGTCGCTGGCCTGCTGGTGGCCGGCGATGCGCGCCGCCAGCGGCTGCAGTTCGCCGGTCAACTCGGCCTGGCGGCTGAACAGATGGCGCTGGGGTGCCAAGGTGTCCAGGCGCGCCAGGGTGTTGCGGCTATCGGCCAAGGCTTGCGCTTGTTGCTCGGCCTGTTGCAGCTGCTCGCTGGCGACCTGGTGTTCGCCGTGCAGGCGCTGGCCCTCCACGTGCCACTGGCGCTGCTGTTCCAGCTGCTTGAGGCGCGCCTGCTCGGTGCGCAACAGGCCCAGGGCGGTGCTGTATTCCAGGTCCAGGGCTTCGCGAGCCTCGGTGGGCAGCGGTGCGATGCCGCCGGCCTGGTCCTGCAGCTGCTTGTGGGCGTCGCGGGCGTCGCGGCTCTTCTCGAAGGCGCGCTTGCCCAGGCGCGTGTACAGCGCCGTGTCGGTGAGCTTTTCCAGCAGTTCGCTGCGCTCGTTGTCGTCGGCCTTGAGGAAGGCGCTGAACTCGCTCTGGGCCAGTAGCACGGCGCGGGTGAACTGTTCGAAGTTCAGGCCCAGGCAGCCTTCGAGCAGGGTCTTGTATTCGCCTTTCTGGCTGGCCAGCAGTTGGTCGTTGTCCAGGTCGCGCAGGCTCTGGCGGCTGGCCTGCAGCTTGCCGCCGGCCTTGTCGCGGGCGCGGTTGGCTTCCCAGCGCGCACGGTAGCGGCGGCCGTCGATGCCGACGAAGTCCACCTCGGCAAAGCCTGCGCCGGTGCCGCGGCGCAGCAGGGTGCGCGGGTCGCCGGTGTTGATCTCGCCGTCGGCGTCCGGCACCTTGGCGTCGCGGCCGGTCTTGCTCAGCCGCGGTACGGCGCCGAACAGCGCCAGGCACAGGGCGTCGAGCAGGGTGCTCTTGCCGGCGCCGGTGGGCCCGGTGATGGCGAACAGGCCGGCGCTGGCCAGGGGTTCGGCGGTGAAGTCCAGTTCGAACGGGCCGGCCAGCGAGGCCAGGTTCTTCAGGCGAATGGCGAGGATCTTCATGGCTGTTCTCCCGCCAGTTGCACTTCCTGCAACAGCAGGGCGAAGTCGTCCAGGGTGGCGCTGTCCACCTCGCTGCCGTAGCTGTCCAGCCAGGCGCGGCTGAACAGCTCCTGCGGGCTGAGCTGGTCCAGTTCGATCAGCGCCGCGTCGCCGTCGTCGGCGCCACGGCTGCCGGCGTATTCGGCGCCGATGCGCACCAGGCGCACGGCCTTGTTCTGCAGCGCCGTTTCGATCTGCTGGCGCAGGTCGGGCTGCGGCTCGTCGAGTATCACCCGCACTTCCAGCCAGGGCTGGTGGGTGAGGTCGGCCAGCAGGTCCACTTCGCTCAGGTCGGCCAGCTTGGCCAGCACCTCGGCCAGGGGCGCCGGGCCCAGGCGGATCAGGTCCACGGCGCGGGGAATCAGCAGCGGTTCGACGCTAAGCAGCTGCTCGCCCTCGCAGCGGATCTCGAGGATCTGGTGCGGGTAGTCGATCTCGGAGAACGACAGCGGGATCGGCGAGCCGCTGTAGCGGATGCGCGTTTCGCCGTTGACCTGCTGGGGCTTGTGCAGGTGCCCCAGGGCCACGTAGCTGATGGCCTCGCCGAACAGGCTGGCGGGCAGGGCCTCGGCGCTGCCGATGATCAGGCTGCGCTCCGAGTCCTCCGACACCGAGCCGCCGGCCATGTGCGCGTGACTGACGGCAATCAGCGCCTGGCCCGGCTGCCGCTTGGCCTCGGCGGCGGCGATCAGGCGTTCATGCACGTGGGCGATGCCCTTGAGGTAGTCGTCGCCCAGGGTGGCGCCGGTGACTTCGGCCGGGCGCAGGAACGGCAGCGCCAGGCACCAGCCGGCCACTTCGCCGTCGGCGTTTTGCAAGGGGATCAGCAGGCGCTCGCTGTCCAGCTGGCCGTCGTCCAGCCACACCACGCGGCCCAGGGCGTGGGTGCGCAGGCGGCGCATCAGTGGCGCCGGCAGTTCGATGCGCGAGCCGGAGTCGTGGTTGCCGGCGATCATCACGATGGTCAACGCCGGCTGTTGCTCGTGGGCGTTGACGATGAAGTCGTACAGGCGTTCCTGGGCTTTTACCGGCGGGTTGACGGTGTCGAAGATGTCGCCGGCGATCAGCAGCACGTCCGGCCGGCGCTCGCCCAGGCGGGCCAGCAGCCAGTCGAGGAAGCAGGCGTGTTCGAAGTCGCGGTCCTGGCCATGCAGGCTTTGGCCCAGGTGCCAGTCGGAGGTGTGAAACAGGTGCATCGCAAATTCCTTGGCAGGCCCTGCCCGTGGGGCAGGGGCTGGCTATTTGGGGTAGAGCGGCGGCAACGCGCCGTTGTCGCCGACGGGCGCCTGCACGGCTTCGCTGGCGGGGATGGTGCCGATGGCGCGCCACAGCTCCTGGCCTTGCCAGTGCTGGCCGCTTTCGCTGTACAGCGCGCCGTTGAGGCCGTCCAGTGCGTCGGACAGCGGCACGAAGCGCGCGGCCATGTCGGCCAGGGTCTCGGGCTGCTGCCGCGCCCAGGCGTCGAGGGCCTGGCGGGTGGCCTGGGGGTCGTTGGCCAGGCAGGCGCGCTTGAGGTCGTCCAGCAGCGTGCGCGGGCTGGGACCGGCCTGCGCGACGCGGGCCACGGCGGGTTGCGAGCGTGCACGCCACCACAGCACGAAGCCGGCCAGGGTGGTCAGCGCCAGCACCAGGGTGCTCAGCTGCCACGGCCACAGCAGCGGCGTGGCGGTGCTGCTGGCGGCCGGGGTGTCCACCGTCAGGGTCGGGTTCTGCGCCACTTGCAGGGTGCGCGCCGGCAGGCTGGTGTGGTCCAGGTGGTCTTCCTGGGTGTTCCACCAGGTGACGTCGATGGCCGGCACCTCGATGCTGCCTTCGCGCGCCGGCACCAGCGCCTCGCGCTCGTCGCGGCTGCCCACCAGGCCGCGTTCGTTGACCAGGTTGCTCAGTTGCGGCTGGTCGGGGTAGCGGCGCAGGGCAATGTTGTCGGTGCCCGGCAGCGGCGGCAGTTGCGCGGCCGACAGGCCTTCGGCCTTGAGGCTGAGGGTGCGGGTCATGGAGTCGCCCACCTGCAGGTGGTCGGGCTCGGGGTTCCAGCTTTCGCTCAGGGCCAGGCTGTGGGCCGGCAGCCAGGGCGCGTCGGTGGGGTAGCTGGCGGGCTTGGGCTTGACGGTCAGCTCCAGCTGCGCCGATGTCACGTGCACCAGCTTGCCCGGGTGCGGGCTGTTGGCGTCCTGGCCCGCAGGGGCGGGTTCGACCTCGGTGGCGCTGAAGGTCAGCGGCGGAATCTGCAGGCTGCCGCTGTGCTGCGGGTAGATGGCGTAGCGGCTTTCGATGACGCCGTGGCGGATGCCGTTGATGAGCTTTTCGTAGGTGCGGGTGTCGCCGACCGGCTCGATGCGCGCGTCGGCCACCTGCAGCGGGGTCATGTTGCTGTCGTCGTACAGCGCCACCGAATGGTAGACGCGCACGGTGAGCACGGCCTGGGCCTGCACGTAGACGCTGTTGGTGTCGAGGCTGGCCTCGATGGACACCGGCGCCTCGGTGTTGGCATCCGGCGCCTGGCTGGCCAGCACCTGCACGCTGATGGCCTCGCTGTGCAGGTCGCCCACCTGCAGCGAGGGGATGTTCAGGGTGCCGGCGCGGCGCGGCGCCAGGGTAATCAGCCAGCGCGTGGTGGCCTCGCTGTCGCCGCCCAGGGTGCGCAGCTGGTTGACCTGGCGGGTGTCGCGCACCTCGAAGGCGGCGTCCAGGCCGGTCAGGTCGGGCTTGCCGAACTGGGTGACGTCACTGGTTTCCAGGGTCAGCACCAGGGTCTCGCCCACGGCCAGGCGCGCGCGGTCGACGCTGGCGGTGAGCGCGGCGGCGTGGGCCTGGCTGGCCAGCACGGCGAGCAGCAGGGTGAGGGGCAGGACGCTTGCGCGACTCATCGGGTCTTTTCCTGATGTTGTTGCTGTTCATACCAGAATTTGCGCCGCAGCAGTTCCGACGGGTTGTCGGGAATCTGCCGGAGCCATTGCTCCAGGGCCTGGCGCTGCTCGTCGTTGAGGTCGCCGTCGGTGGGCGGCGGCGGAGCGAAGATCGGCGTTTGCGCGTCCGGCGTCTGGCTAGTGGCCGCAGTGCTGTCAGTATCGCCTGGCGTGGGGTTGTTGCCGGCCTTGGCCTGGTCCTGGGGCGGATGTTGTTCGGTGTTGGCCGCCTGCTGGGCGTTTTGCGCCTGTTGCGCGGCGGCGTCGGATTGGGCGTTTTGCGTGGGTGCAGTCGTGGCCTGGCTGTTGGCGGCATCCCGTGCTGCTTGCGCCGCGGCGTCGGCGGCGGCCTGGGCCTTGCGTTGCTGTTCGTGCAGCAACTGTTCCACCAGCGCCTTGTTGCGCAGCGCCGGGGCCAGGTCGGCCTGGCGCTCCAGGGCCTGGTCGTAGGCGTCCAGCGCCGCTTCCAGCTCGCCGCTCTTGGCCAGGGCGTTGCCGCGGTTGTAATGGTCCTGGGCCTCGTTGCCCTGGGCGAAGTGCTGGGCGGCGGCCGCATAGTCGCCGGCGCGGTACAGGGCAATGCCTTGCCACTGCGGGTCTTCGAAGTGCTGCGCGGCCTCGGCCGGGCGCTGTTGCTGCAGCAGGCGCTGGCCTTGCTGGTCGGGGCGCAGCCACAGGTCGTCCCAGCTGGCGGCAAAGCTGTGCTGCGGCAGGCACAGCAGCAGCGGCAGGCAGAACAACCAGCCGCGGCGCCCGGCGCAGGCGGCCAGCAGCAACAGCGGCAGCAACAGCCAGTAGCCCTGGTCGGCCCAGCTGTCCAGCTGCACGGTCTGGCCGGTGCTGCGCAGGCTCAGCGGGCCGTCGAGCAGGCCCAGCTCACCGAGGTCGTCGTCTTCCAGGTGCGCCTGGCGGTACAGGCCACCGACTTCGCCGGCGAAGGTCTTCAGGCCGATGTTGTCCAGGCGCGGCAGCAGGATGGCGCCCTGGGCGTCCTTGAGGTATTCGCCCTGTTCGTCGCGCACCGGTGCGCCGTCGCGAGTGCCGATGCCCAATATCAGCAGGCGCGGGGCGTCGCGGCCCAGGCGCTGGACAATGCCGTCGCGCTCGGCGTCGCTGAGCGACGAGCCGATCAGCAGCAGGCGGCCCTGGCCCAGCCCGGCCTGGTGCAGCAGGGTCAGGGCCTTTTCCACGGCCAGGTCGGCGCGGTGGCCGCTTTGCGGCATGATCGCAGGCTTGACCGCGTCCAGCAGGTTGCGGCTGGTGGCCAGGTCATCGGACAGCGGCACCAGCACGTGGGCGGAGCCGGCGTAGACGATGATCGCGGTCTGCGAATCGCGGCGCGCCTGCAGCAGGTCCAGCAGCTTGCGCCGGGCCTGTTCCAGGCGGCTGGGGGCGACGTCGGTGGCGAGCATGTCCGGGGTCAGTTCCAGCATCACCACCAGCGGGTCGGCGGGCTTCTGGCTGGTCTGTTCCACCCGCTGCCAGCTGGGGCCCAGCAACGCCAGGGCGGCCAGCAGCCAGGCCAGGCCGAGGACGACCCACGGGGTCTTGCTGCCGCGCCCGTGGGCGCCGTTGAGCAGGATGGCGTGGAAAGCCGGCGGCAGCAGCACCTGCCAGCGCCCGGCGCGTTTCTCCCGGTGCCAGACCTTCCACAGCAGCCAGCCCAGTACGGGCAGCAGCAACAGCCAGGCGGGCCGGAACCAGTGGGGCCACAGGGCGATCATCGGCGCCTCCGCAAGCGCAGGCGCTTGAGCCGTTCACGCCAGTCGCTGCTGGCCGGCAGGAAATGCCGGCGGGTCAGCAGGCGCTGCCAGCGGGCGTCCGGCCATTGCTCGCGCACCACCAGCAGCAGGCTCATCAGCAGCGCCGCCGCCAGCGGCCAGCTGTACAGCGCCTGGGTAGGGCGGGCCTGGGTGGGTTGCTGGGTCACCGGTTCCAGGCGGTCGAGGCTGGCGCCGATGGTCTTCAGCTGCTCGCCGTCCTTGGCGCGGAAGTACTGGCCGCCGGTCAGGCGGGCGATTTCGGTGAGGCTGGCCTCGTCCAGGTCCATGCTCGCGTTGATGCCCAGCATGCCCAGGGCGCCGTCCTCGGACGGGTCGGCGCCGATGCCGATGGTGTAGATCTTCACGTGTTCCTCGGCCGCCAGTTTCGCCGCGGTCAGGGGGTGGATCTCGCCGCCGTTGTTGGCGCCGTCGGTGACCAGAATCAGCACGCGGCTCTGTGCCGGGCGCATGCGCAGGCGTTTCACCGCCAGGCCGATGGCGTCGCCGATGGCAGTGTTCTTGCCGGCGATGCCGATGCGCGCCTCGTCGAGCCAGGTGCGCACGGTGTGGCGGTCGAAGGTCAGCGGCGCCTGCAGGTAGGCCTGGCTGCCGAACAGGATCAGGCCCACGCGGTCGCCCTTGCGGTTTTCCAGGAAGTCGCCGAGCAGGCGCTTGACCAGGGTCAGGCGGCTGACGTCGTCGCCGTCCCAGTGCATGTCGGGGTAGTCCATGGAGCCGGAGACGTCAACGGCCACCAGCAGGTCGCGGCCGCTGGCGGCGATGGGCAGCGGCTGGCCCAGCCATTGCGGGCGGGCGGCGGCGCCCAGCAGCAACAGCCACAACAGTACGAAGGGCGCCTGCTGGCGCCAGGTGGGCAGGCTCATGCGCGCGCGGCGCTTGGCCAGGCCTTCCAGCTCGTCGAGGAAGCTGACTTTCAGCGCCGGCTCGCCGCTGTCGGCCACCGGCAGCAGGGCGCGCAGCACCCAGGGCAGCGGCGCCAGCAGGAAAATCCACGGCCAGGCGAACTCAAACATGTTTGCGGATCCAGGTCTCGACCGACTGGTTGAGGCCCTTGATGGCCTTGTCGTCGAGTTTGCATTCGGGCTTGTAGGCGCCTTCCACCAGCACCATCCAGCGCGTCAGGCCGGCGGCCGGGCAGCGGTTGTCGAGGAACGCCAGCCACTGCCGGCCGTTGAGGGTGTGGCTGTTGGCGTTGGGGTAATGGTTGCGGCACAGGCGCTTGAGCAGCGCGTTGATCTGCTGCAGCCAGGCGCCGGCGGGCGCGCCGTCGTAGGGCTTGGGCAGGCGCGCCAGTTCGTCCAGGGCGTTCTGGCGCACCGGGTCCAGTGGCTGCTCCACCGGCGCTGCGGCCTTGCGCTTGGGCAAAAAGCGGCGCAGGCGCCACAGGCCCCAGCCCAGCACCGGCAGCAAGGCCAGCAGCAGCCACCAGCCGGGGGCGGGCGGCCACAGGCCGGGCGGCGGCGGGGTGATCAGCGGTTGCAGGTCGTCCAGGCTGCTCATTGGCTTTTGCCCGGTTTGTGCGGGTTCAGGTATTCGCGCAGCTGTTCGATCATTTCGCTCTGGGTGCTCAGGGGCATCATCAGGATGCGCAACTTCTGCGCCAGCCGCTCCCAGCGGGCAATGCGCGCCTCGCCCTGGGCGCGGTAGGCCTGGCGCAGTTCGGGGTTCAGGGTGTCGAGCTCCAGTTGCGCGCCGCGCTGGGCGAAACGCAGCAGGCCGGCGGCCGGCAGGGCGTGGTCCAGCGGGTCGGACAGCGGCAGCAACAGCAGGTCACAGTGGCGCGACAGCAGGCTGAGCTGCTGTTCGGCGGCGCTGCTCAGGGCGCGCTCGTCACAGATGATGAAGGCCAGGCTGCCGGGGCGCAGCACCTCGCGGGCGCGGCGCAGGGCCATGCTCAGGGCTTCGTCGTCGTGGCGGCTGTCGGTGTGCAGCGACTGGTTGACCCGCACCAGGCGGTTCAATAGCTGCAGCAGGCTCTGCTTGCTGCGCCGCGGCTTCACCTCGTAATACTCGCCATCGCCGTACACCAGGCCGCCGATGCGATCGTTGTGGCCCAGCGCTGCCCAGCCGATCAGCGCAGCGGCCTGGGCGGCCAGTACCGACTTGAACATCAGCCCCGAGCCGAAGAACAGCCGCTGGCTCTGTTCGACCAGAATATAGATAGGCCGCTCGCGCTCCTCATGGAACAGCTTGGTGTGCGGCTCCTGGGTGCGTGCGGTCACCCGCCAGTCGATGCTGCGCACGTCGTCGCCGGCCTGGTACACGCGCACCTGGTCGAAGTCCACGCCGCGGCCGCGCAGCTTGGAATGGTGCAGGCCGATCAGCGGGCTGCGCTGGCCGGGGGTGGAGAACAGCTGCACCTCGCGCACGCGGTGGCGCATCTCGATCAGCTCGGCGAGGCTGATGCGAGTGCCGGGTGCGGTAGGCGCGGGCACGGACATGTTGGTCAAGCGACGGCGACGACGTCGAGGATGCGCTGTATCACCCGGTCCTGGTCGATGCCGGCGGCTTCGGCCTCGAACGACAGGATGATGCGGTGGCGCAGCACGTCGAACAGCACCGCCTGGATGTCCTCGGGGCTGACGAAGTCGCGCCCCGCCAGCCAGGCGTGGGCCCGCGCGCAGCGGTCCAGGGCGATGGAGCCGCGCGGGCTGGCGCCGTAGGCGATCCATTCGGCCATTTCGGCGTCGAACTTGCTCGGGGTGCGCGTGGCCATCACCAGCTGCACCAGGTATTCCTCCACGGCGTCGGCCATGTACAGCCCGAGGATTTCCTTGCGCGCAGCGAAGATGGCCTGCTGGCTGACCCGCCGCTCGGGCTTGGTCTCGCCGTTCAGCGCTTCGCCGCGGGCCTGCTGGAGGATGCGGCGTTCGACGGCGGCGTCAGGAAAGCCGATTTTCACGTGCATCAGGAAACGGTCGAGCTGGGCCTCGGGCAGCGGGTAGGTGCCTTCCTGCTCGATGGGGTTCTGCGTGGCCATCACCAGGAACAGCGGCGACAGCTCGTAGGTGCTGCGGCCCACGCTGACCTGGCGCTCGGCCATGGCCTCCAGCAGCGCCGACTGCACCTTGGCCGGGGCGCGGTTGATTTCGTCGGCCAGCACCAGGTTGTGGAAGATCGGCCCCTGCTGGAACACGAAGCTGCCGGTTTCCGGGCGGTAGATCTCGGTGCCGGTGATGTCGGCGGGCAGCAGGTCGGGGGTGAACTGGATGCGGTGGAACTGCGCCTCGATGCCTTCCGCCAGTTCCTTGATGGCCTTGGTCTTGGCCAGCCCAGGCGCGCCTTCGACCAGCATGTGGCCGTCAGCCAGCAGCACGATCAGCAGGCGGTCGATCAGTTTTTCCTGGCCGAGGATCTGGGTGGAGAGAAAGGTTCGCAGCGCGATCAGCGCTTCACGATGTTCCATCGATGAAGGTTCCTGGAGAAGGTGACCGGTGCGTCAAGATAACGCCCGGGCCGGGGGCATTACTTTAATCTATCCGGGCCTTGCAGGACTAACGCTGGCGGTAAAATCTTTGTGCATTGCCGAAGGCGCCACAGATCTCGTAGCCGCTGCCGCCAGGCTGCGCTGGCCCTTGAGTGCACCGAATATCTGCAGTGGGGCATAGGGCCAGCGCAGCCTGCGGCAGCGGCTACGGGGCTAGTGCCGCTCGCGCTCGTAATTGTCCAGCGTATCGCTGGCAATCAGCCGGCCCAGCTCGATCAGCTCCGGCGCCTTGTAGAACTCGAAGAACCGGCACACGCGCTTGGGCACGTTGATGAGGATGTCCGGCGGGTAGCCGGCGATCTTGTACTGCGCCAGCGAGGTCTGCATCACCTCGAAGCTCTGGTTGATCAGGTCCAGCAGCGACGCCGGGCCGACGTTATCGACGATGATCGAACCCGTGGCAGAGCTGGGCGCGCCGTCTTCCTCGGGCGCGGCGGCTGGCTGCTGGGCGTTGGGCGACGCCGCGTCGGCCAGCCACGGGTTGGGCAGGATAGCCGCGGCGGGCTTCAGGGTTTCCTGCTCCAGCTGCAGCAAGGCCTCGGCCTGCTTGCGCCGGAACGGCAGGTGCGAGCCCAGGGAGCTGAGCAGCGCGTTGAAACGCTGCTTGAACGCCGCCGGCCGTTCGATCACCGGCAACTGGTATTGCTTCTGGTTGGTGGAGTTGAGGTTCACGGCGATGATCAGGTCGCAGTGGCTGGACACCACCGGCACGATGGGCAGCGGGTTGAGGATGCCGCCGTCCACCAGCATGCGGTTGCCCTGGATCACCGGCGTGAACAGGCTGGGAATCGCCGCCGAGGCGCGCATGGCCTGGTGCAGGCAGCCTTCCTGGAACCAGATCTCCTGCTGGTTGGTGAGGTCGGTGGCCACTGCCGTGTAGGGAATGCGCAGGTCCTCGATGTTCAGCTCGCCGACGATCTTGCGAATCTGCCCGAACACCTTCTCGCCGCGAATGGCCCCCAGGCGAAAGCTCACGTCCACCAGGCGCAACACGTCGAGGTAGTCCAGGCTCTCGATCCAATTGCGGTATTCGTCCAGCTTGCCGGCGGCATAGATGCCACCCACCACCGCGCCCATGGAACAGCCGGCCACGCAGCCGATCTCATAGCCCCGGCGCTCGATTTCCTCGATCACGCCAATGTGCGCATACCCCCGGGCGCCGCCCGAGCCCAGTACCAGTGCGACGCGTTTCTTCATGCTGGAGCCCCCCGGAGCGTGGCGTTGCTTGGTGGGTCCACAATGCGCCATTGGGTGGGGGCGGGACAAGGGTGGGGCGGGGGTGTTTTGGTTTTTTGTTGGGCGGCGATCTGTAAGGCAGGGCTAATTTGCGTAATGCACAAAAATAGCCCAGCAGCCCATTGCCAGGAGGCCCAGGTAACCTGTGTTGAAAATCGTCATCAGAACCAGCCGCTGCCGGCGCGGGATCTTTACAAGGTCCGCGACGTTGACCATGCCCTGTGCATGGCATCTTTTTGGAAAACACAACAGCGTATTGATGCAGCCGACCCTGAAGGTCAGGTCGAAGAATCCATTGCTGGGCCAGTGTCGCTTGTTTTCCTGCACCCATTGCGAAGTTTCCAAAATCTTTTCCAGTGCAACAACGTTTTTGTAGCTGAAGGTATATAGGCAAGCGGCGTGAATGAGCAGCCACAGGGTGAATATGCAATACACCGTCTCGATTGTGGCCAGGGTCATTGCGCTGCCTGCCTGTATAAAAAGCGCCCTGCGTGCTCGCCGCCAGCCTGGCCTAGCATGCCTCCTGCAAAGCCACCGCCCGCGCCACCGATGACAGCACAGGCCAGCGCCCCAGGGCCCGTGGTCAGGCCCAGTGCGACTGCACAGGCCGCAGTGGCCATGACCGCTCCAACGGTACCGCCGAAGTGCGAACCCAAAATTCCGGCGCCGAGCTTTCCGGCCTCGACAAACTGTGCCTCCGTACACTCGGTTTCGCGGCCCGCGTTGCAAACCTCTTGAATCTCCAATGCGGTAGATGTGCTATCCAGGAACCATCCCACATAAGTACCTTTTTTCAACAGCCTGGCCGCGTTGGCAACTTTCGCCATTCGTTGGGCGTATTGCTTGATTTCCCCGCTTTGCCTGTATCGTCGCGTGGAGATATTGAGCATCTTTTTAATCGAGCCGCTGTTCTTCATTCCAGCCCCGTAGCGGGCCATGCCGTCCAGTTGGCCATCCAGCTTCCTGAACAGAATGGTTCGCTCGGCAATGAATCTGTTTCTGCTTTCAGTTGCCCCACCGCGCAGATACCGCGCGTGCAACCGTTCGACTTCCTTCAGGGTTTTCTCGATTTCAGCCAAGTGTTTGCTCCAGGCAGCGGTTGAAGCTCCTACCCCGAGTGCTGAGTAGCCGAGCAAACTCTGCAAAAAATCATAGTTCTTCAGCACGAAACCATCGCCACCCAGCTGATTGGCAATCATCGCCTGCTTCACGTCCCGCGCGCTTTGCATCAGCCACCCCTCTTCTACTGTGCACGCAAGGCTGGTGGTGTCGGGCACGATGATCAATTGGCCGGGCAGTACCATTGTGTTGCGGATGTGGTTGTTGAGTTGGTCGAACTTGATGGCGCTGCTGGGGGACAGTCCCAATCTTTGCTTGAGTTCACTGAAGGTCTGCAGGGGTTCGTTGATGTAGGCGTAGGGCTGGGACACGACGTGACCTCTGGCAAATGGCAGAGGGAGATGATGGAAGGGGGCAGTGGGGATGGATGTAGGGTGATTCGCTTTTGGTGGGCGGAAATGTCCGAGAAGTCAGGGAGGTGGTTCCTCTGGGATGGCTGCAGGCCAATGAATGCGGGGCCTTTAGGCATGCATGGGTAGCCAAGCCATGAAATGTAGGGGTTGTATGGCGTGATTACCGTCTCTAATCTTCTCTGCGCCGCAACGCATTGCGGCCGGGTTTGACGGCCTGTTCATCCTTCTGAAGAAAAGCAGTAACACCTGTTGCTTGCCAGCGAATCCGTTCGCCTGGGCAAACCACAATGGTTGCTGTGCGCGAGGCACGTTTACGTGCGCCGGGTTTTCTTCAGGAGCCGGTCCGTCACCCTGCGTACAGCTCCATTTCTACATGGAGATTTAAATGAACAACCACGACACCCCATGCACCGAACACGTCCCCTTCGGCAAATCCGAACAGGAGGGCCACTACCTGTTCGCCATCCAGGCGGGTATCCCCTTGCTGGAAGCGCTGGAGCAAGCCGCCCTGGCCATGCAATGCGCCACGGCCATCAACGAGGAGTTGGCCTTGGGCGACTTCCACGATGACCGGCGCCTGCGCTGGGCGGCTGTGCGCCTTGGGGAGTGGAGCGCAGCGCTGGTCGACGCCTCCATTCAAGGCCTGCTCGCACACCGCTCTGGCGCCGAGCACTAAGCTGGCTGCGCTGGCCTTCATGTGCGCTGGAGATCTTCAGTGGCGCACAGGGCCAGCGCAGCCTCCGGCAGCGGCTACGGTGCAAGCCTTTCAGGCCATGGCGCGTTCCACCAAACGTAGCAGCTGCCGAAGGCTGCGTCGCGCCGCGTAGGCGGCGCTCGATCTCAAGAGCGGCAAGGCAGCATTGGCGGGCACCTGGAGGCCGTGGCGCGGTCGCCAATAGGAATCTTCGAAGAACGCCCGGTGCGCCTGCCGTGAAACCGCGTCATGGCTCAAAGGTGCATGCCTTGGTTTTTCCATGGCTCTTCAGATCGAGCGCCGCCCGCGCGGCGCGACGCAGCCTGGCGGCAGCATCTACATTTGTTGCAACGTGCCATGGCCTGATGGACAGGCGTTGCCAGCCTTGTGTTCGACATCAAGGCTGCGTGGGGGCATCGCTCAACCGGCAAGGCGTCCTAGCGGCTCGAGGTTCTTATCGCTCGTGGCAATGACCTTCAGGAAGTGTTTTTGATTGTCGGACAGTTGACCTGCCAGCTTGCGAGCCTCGGCCTGGAAGCGAGTAATCATTTCCACTTTGGATTTTGCTGTGCTCTTTTTCATGGCGCGATGATGACTGACGACGCACGATCGAAATGTCAGGCTTATTCCCCACCCACGCAGGAAATTTCCCAAATGCGGAAATATTCCCCCCTGCCTCCCCCCACCCTCAACACCACGCTGGCTTCCAAGGCCCTGCTACGCTACTTTCACGGCACTTTTTCCCTGGCCCAGCGTCTGAGCCAGCATCCAATACCGTATTTTTTTGAGGTGTCACTCCATGAAAGCCTGGATCTGCGTGCCGTTGTTTGCCTTGGCTCTGACAGGTTGTGCCGGCAAGACCGCCTACCGCGACACCTGCGCCACGCAGCTGGATGCCGCCTGGCACGAGCTGGATCTGGCGAAGGCCGAAGGTTTCGCCGGCACCGTGAGTTATTCCAAGGCGCTGTCGCTGTTGACCGGCGCCAAGACCCAGCAGCAGTTCGAGGCCTTTGACGGCTGCACCGAGAAGGCCGAGAAGGCGCGGTTCTACATTCGCGAGTCGCGCGCGGGGCGCTGACCGGTGCGTTAGCCGCAGGCTTCGGCCGGTTCGATACGGAGGGGTTGCATGATGCACAGCCAGTTATCCGCCTGCCTGGAAGCCGTGAACGAGGTGCTGCTGGGCAAGCAGCACCAGGTGCGCCTGGCCCTGACCTGCCTGATTGCCGGGGGGCACCTGCTGATCGAGGACTTGCCCGGCATGGGCAAGACCACCCTCAGCCACACCCTGGCCAAGGTCATGGGCCTGCGCTTCCAGCGCATTCAATTCACCTCCGACCTGCTGCCCAGTGACATCCTCGGCACCTCGGTGTTTGACAAGGACAGTGGCCAGTTCGTCTTCCACCCCGGGCCTATCTTCGCCGAGCTGGTGCTGGCCGACGAGATCAACCGCGCCACGCCCAAGAGCCAGAGCGCGTTGCTGGAGGCCATGGAAGAGGGCCAGGTGACCATCGAGGGCGCCACTCGGCCGCTGCCGCAACCCTTTTTCGTCATTGCCACCCAGAACCCCACCAGCCAGGGCGGCACCTTTGCCTTGCCCGAGTCGCAGCTGGACCGCTTCCTGATGCGCCTGTCCCTGGGCTACCCGGCCAAGGCGGCGGAAAAGGCCCTGCTGCTGGGCGAGTCGCGCCGCGAGCTGCTGCCGCGCATGGCCGCGGTGCTCGACCATGAAGAGTTGGCCGTGCTGCAGCAGCAGGCCCGCGAGGTGCGGGTCAGCGACGCGCTGGTGGATTACGTGCTGCGCCTGGTGGAAGCCACCCGCACCCAGCCGCAGTTCGCCTGGGGCCTGTCGCCGCGGGCGAGCCTGGCGCTGCTGGCGGCGGCGCGCGCCTGGGCGTTGCTGCTGGGCCGCGACTACGTGATTCCCGAGGACGTGCAGGCGGTGCTGCCGTCGGTGGTCAGCCACCGCCTGCGCGAACGCGCCGACCCCACCGGCCAAGGGGGCGGCGCGCTGGTGCAGTGGCTGCTCAAAGAGGTGGCGGCGCTGTGATCGCGCGCCTGCGCCAGGGCCTGGTCCGGTGGCAGGCACGCCGCTCGCCGGTGGCGGCGCAGGTGCAATTGGGGCAGCGGCAGATCTACATCATGCCCGACCGCAGCGGTGCCGCGTTCGGCGTGGTGCTGTTGCTGATCCTGCTGGCGGCAATTAATTACCAGAACAGCATGGCCTACGCGTTGGTGTTCCTGCTGGGCTCGGTGTTCGTGGTGGCGATACTGCACACCTTTCGCAACCTCAGCGGCCTGCGCATCAGTGGCGCCGGCACGCCTGCCGTGTTTGCCGGGGAGCACGCGCGCTTCGTGCTGCGCCTGGAAAGCGTCAACCGCGAGCACCAGGCCATCGGCGTAGGCTGGTCGACCAACCAGCTGCAAAGCGTCGACATCACTGCGCGCAGCGCCCTGGAGCTGGAATTGAACCTGCCCACGCTGGCGCGCGGCTGGTTGCCGGCGCCGCGCATTCGCCTGCAGAGCACCTTCCCCCTGGGCGTGCTGCGCGCCTGGAGTTACTGCAACCTGGGCCAGCAGGTGCTGGTCTACCCGCGGCCGCTGGAGGGCGAGCTGCCGGTGATGGCCAGCGACCTGCAGGACGTCGAAGGCGAAGGCCAGCGCGTGGCCGGGCAGGGCGTGGATGACTACCAGGGGCTCAAGGCCTACCAGCCTGGTGACTCCTGGCGGCGGTTGCACTGGAAGGCCTATTCGCGTGGCGCACAGTTGTTGGTCAAGGAATTCGCCGACCTGCGTGGCCGCGACCTGTGCCTGGATTTCATGGCCCTGGGCGGCGACGTCGAACAGCGCTTGTCGCGGCTGTGCCACTGGGTGCTGGCGCTGTCCCGCGAGCAGCGGCCGTTCGCCCTGCGCCTGCCGGGCCTGTACCTGCCGGTGGAGTGCAGCGACGGCCACCGCGAGGCCTGCCTGCGGGCGCTGGCGCTGTACGGGCAAAAGCCATGAGCCAGGCGCCGGCCATTCCGCGCATCAGCCTGGTGTGGCTGCTGCTGGCGCAGTGCCTGGTGATCGTGCCGTTCTGGCCCCACGTCCCGCCCTGGATGATTGGCCTGTGGCTGGGCTGCACCCTGTGGCGCGTGCAAATTTTCCGCATGCGTGCCGCCTTCCCGGGCTTGTTGCTGAAGGTGGGCATGGTGGTGGCCACTGCCGGCGGGGTGTTCTTGTCCCGCGGCGTGCTGATTGGCCTGGACGCGGCGGCCAGCCTGCTGGTTGCGACTTTCATGCTGAAAGTGGTGGAGATGCGCAGCTCGCGCGACGCGCGGGTGTTGATCTACCTGGGCTTCTTCTGCGTGGTGGTGGCCTACTTGTACGACGCCAGCCTGCCGTGGGCGCTGTACAGCGTGCTGCCGGTGACGGCGCTGCTCACGGCCATGATCGGCCTGCAGCAGACGCGCCTGGTGGCGCGACCGCTGGCCACCCTGCGCCTGGCGCTGACCATCCTCGCCCAGGCGCTGCCGCTGATGCTGCTGTTCTTCGTGTTCTTCCCGCGCATGGAGCCCCTGTGGTCGTTGCCCATTCCCAGCAACAAATCGCAGACGGGCCTGGCGGAAAGCATGACCCCGGGCGACGTGGCCGAACTGGGCCGCTCGCCGCAACTGGTGATGCAGGTCAGCTTTGACGGGCCGATGCCGCCACGCCAGGCGCTGTACTGGCGCGCCTTCACCCTGGAGCGCTTCGACGGCGCGCGCTGGAGCCAGTCGGAGCTGTCGCGCGGGCTGCCGGTGGCGCCCTGGCAGCCCAGTGGCGCGCAATATCGCTACCGCATCATTCAACAACCGCTGGGCGGGCGCTGGTTGTATGGGCTGGACGTAGCCCGCACCGACCTGCCCGGCGCGCGGCAAATGGCCGACTTCCGCCTGCAGCGGGTGCAGCCCCAGGACCGCCCGCTGCTGTACGAGGTGACCTCGTCGCCGCAGGCCATCCGCGACCTGCAACTGAGCGAGTCCATGCGCCGCCAGGACCTGCGCCTGCCCAACGGCGGCGACCCGCGCAGCCGCCAGTGGGCCCATGAACTGCAGGCTCGCTACGCCCAGCCCGACGCACTGGTGCAGGCCATGCTGCAACGCTTTCGCGACGAGGACTATCATTACACCCTCAAGCCACCTGCGCTGGGCGCCGACAGCATCGACAGCTTCCTGTTCGACAGCCGCCGTGGCTTCTGCGCCCACTACGCCGGGGCCATGACCTTCGTGCTGCGCGCCGCTGGCATCCCGGCGCGCATGGTGGTGGGCTACCAGGGCGGCGAGCTGAACCCCGCCGGGCATTACCTCACGTTGCGCCAGTACGACGCCCATGCCTGGGTCGAGTACTGGCAGGCCGGGCGCGGCTGGCGCAGCGTGGACCCCACGGCCGCGGTGTCGCCACTGCGCATCGAGTCGGGCCCCGAGGATGCCCTGGCGGCGGACGAGGAATTTCTTGGCGATGCGCCGTTCTCGCCCCTGCGCCTGCGGCGATTTGCCTGGGTCAACGAGCTGCGCCTGGGCTGGGATAATCTCAACTATGGCTGGCAGCGCTGGGTGCTGGGCTACCAGGCGGCGCAGCAGCTGGACTTTCTCAACCGCTGGTTCAAGGACCTGGCCAGCTCGATATTGCCGGCAGGCTTGCTGGTGATGCTGGCGATATTGGCTATCGTCCTGCTAAAGCCCTGGCAACGCCCGGCCGATAGCCAGCTGCGGATTTACCAGGCGTTCGAGGTGCTGCTGGCCCGTCATGGCCTGGTGCGGGCCACGGGGGAGGGCGCCGAGGCGTTCGCCCGTCGCGCCGCGCGCCAGCTGGGCGCCCAGGCGGCAGCCATCGAGGCCTTCAGTCAAACTTTCATCGGCCAGCGGTATGGTGGCCAACCGCTGGACGTTGCGGTGTTGCGTCAACAATTCAAAGCAGTGCGTGCCAGCCTTGAGGGCCTGCACCCTGCGGCGGTTCGGGAGTCGTTGTAATGTCGAAAATGCTCGATGAAGTCATCGCCCACCTGTTGGGTATCGAGGTGCGCCTGCTGGCCTGCCAGGCGCGGTTGCAGGCCGAGACCGACGCGGAGGCGCTGCACGACCTGCGCACCACCGTGCGCCGCTTGCGCAGCCTGATCCGGCCATTGCGTGGCCTGCCGGGGGTAGACCAACTGGAAGAGGCAGCCAGGGCCGTGGGCCAGTTGACCACGCCCCACCGCGACCGCGAAGTGCTGGCCGCGCACCTGCACAAGCGCGGCCACCATGACCTGGCCCAGGTGCGCGTGGCGCAGATGCGCGGGGTGTTCCCCGCCGTGGCGGCCAGTGCCGAGCTGGGGCGCCTGATTCGCATCCTCGACGGCTTCCCGCGCTTTGCCCGCGCCGCCCAGCGCCAGAAGCTGATCGGCAACCTGCGTGGGCGCATCGAGAAGCGCCTGGCCAAGCAATGGCGCCAGCTTGAGCATGCCTTGAAAGACCCCGGCCACGACCGCCATCGCCTGCGCCTGTTGATCAAGCGCGCGCGTTACGGCGCCGAGGCGTACCCGGCGCTGGACAAGGCCGACGCCAGGCTGGTCAAGCGCCTGAAGCAGGCCCAGGCCACGCTGGGTGATTGGCATGACAACTGGCAGTGGCTGTTGCAGGTGGAGCAGCAGCCCGACCTGCTGCCGTGCCTGCATGAATGGCAGGCGGGCTTGCTCAAGGGCGAGCAGCGCAGCGACCTGGCGCTGGACAAGCTGCTCGGCGCCATGGGCCATTAAGCCGGACAAATGGCCGAAACGGCGCCTGTTGCTTAGGAGCGCGCTGGTTACCATGGAACCTTTGCGTCCCGTGCCGAGGTGCCGATGAAATTTGCCGAACTGCTGGCCGCCGTGCGCCAGCACCCACAGGCCGTGACCCTGCCTGCCGAATGGGCCCAGGGCCGTGCCGGCTATGGCGGGCTGATGGCGGCGTTGCTGTTCGAAGCGCTGCAGGCCAAGGTCGGCCCGGGCCAGCCGGTGCGCTCGCTGGCCATCACCTTCGTGGCGCCGGCGCCGTTGCAGGCGCCGATCAGCTTTGAGGTGGAGGTGCTGCGCGAGGGCAAGTCGGTGGTCACGCTACTGGGCCGGGCCGTTGCCGAAGGCGGCACCGTGACCCTGATGCAGGCCAGCTTCGGCGCCCCGCGCGAATCGGCCATCAGCGTTGCGGCGGAGCCTGCGGTGGCGCTCAAGCCGCTGGAGCAGAGCACGGCGCTGCCCTATATCCAGGGCGTCACCCCGGAATACATCCGTCACCTGGACCTGCGCTGGGGTATTGGCGGGCTGCCGTTCACCAACAGCCCGGGGCGGCAGATGGGCGGCTGGGTGCGCCTGCGCGACGAGCCGGTGGCAGAGCCCGTGGGCGTCGCCCACCTGCTGGCCCTGGTCGATGCCTGGCCGCCTGCGGTGCTACCGCACCTGAGCAAGCCGGCGCCGGGCAGCACCCTGAGCTGGACCATCGAATTCGTCCAGCCGCTGGTGCCGCTGGGCACCCAGGACTGGTGCCGTTACTGCGCGACCATCGAGCATGCCCAGGATGGCTATGGGCACACCTCGGCGATGCTGTGGACGGCTGAGGGGGCGTTGCTTGCCATGAGCCGGCAGACCGTGACGGTGTTCGGCTGACGACAGCTGTTTTCACGCCTTGCGCAGGCCCAGCCCGGCAATCACGCCGATGACGCCCACCGCCACGGCAGGGAAACTGCCGTCCACGGCGCCTGAAGCCACCAGCAGCCCGCCCAGGCCGATCAGCGGCAGGCCGATCAGTTCGGCGGTGTGGTCGACGCTGTTGTGCCAATGAAAGTGGGGCAGGTACTTGCTCATGGTGCTCTCCTCGATGCGCTACGTTGCTGCTTGAGGTAAGCGTAGTGCGGGGCAGGGCCGGGGGCGAATGAGGGTTGGCTATGGGGGTGATAGCACGCGCCTTTGGCCCCGCCGCCGATGCCTCGCCAAACCTACAAGGCTGGCAACGCCTATCTATCAGGCCATGGCACGGTGCAACAAGCCGTAGGAGCCGAGCTTGCTCGCGATGCGCCGCGCGGGCGGCGCTGGATTTCGCAAGCGCTGCAAGGCTCAAGGCATGCACGCCGAAGATCTTCAGCGAACGTTCGGGCCAGCGCAGCCTGGCGGCAGCGGCTACGCGGGTTGCGGGTTGGATTCGGTGGGTTCGTGTTGGAATTGCGTGGGCCCGCAGGTGCATGTCGGGAGAGGTGTGGCGCTCTTGAGATCGAGCGCCGTCCGCACGGCGCGACCCGGCCTCACGGCCGGTGCTACATGTGTTGCACCGTGCCATGGCCTGATGGAGAGGCGTTGCCGGCCCTTGGCGCCCGGCGAAAGAAAAGTGGTATCTTTAAAGTTTAAGTTGGCCGATCGCTCGGTTCAGCTCTGTCGCCAGGCTGGCCAGGTCGGTGCTGGTGCTGGCCGAATCCACGGTCTGCTGCACGGTGTTTTCGGTCACGTCGCGGATGCTCACCACCGCGCGGTTCATTTCTTCGGCCACTTGGCTCTGCTGTTCGGCGGCCACGGCGATCTGGGTGTTGCTTTCGCGCATCTGCGCCACCGCGCCGGTGATCTGCGCCAGGGCCTGGCCAGCTTCGCGGGCCTGCTGCACGCAGTCGTCGGCCTTGAACGAGCTTTCCTGCATGAAGTCCACGGCATCACGGGTACCGGCCTGCAGGGCGGTGACCATGGTGGTGATCTCGTCGGTGGAGGTCTGCACGCGCTTGGCCAGGCTGCGCACTTCATCGGCGACCACGGCGAAGCCGCGGCCCATCTCGCCGGCGCGGGCGGCTTCGATGGCGGCGTTCAGGGCCAGCAGGTTGGTCTGTTCGGCGATGCTGTGGATTACGCCCACCACGCCGTTGATTTTCTGGCTGTCCTCGGCCAGGCGCTGGATCATCTCGGCGGTTTGCTGCACGCCGCTGGACAGGCCGGCAATGGACACCTGCACCCGGTCCACCACCTGCTGGCCGCTGCCGGCCAGGGTGTCGGCGCTTTGCGAAAGGTCGCGGGTGGCGCCGGCGTGCTGGGCGATGTGGTGCACGGTAGCGGTCATTTCGTTGATGGCGGTGGCGGCCTGGTCGGTCTCGCTCTGCTGGCCGAGCATGCCGTGGCGCACCTGGCCCATGCTGCTGGCCAGGCGCGCGGCGCCCTCGTCCAGCTGCGCAGCGGTGCGCGCCACGGTGCCGACCACGCGCTGGTAGCCGGCCTGCATGGCGTTGAAGGCCACGGCCATCTGGCCCACCTCGTCGGCGCCGGCCACCGGCACCCGGGCGGACAGGTCGCCGGTTTTCTCCACGTGCAGAATCACGTCCTTGAGGGTGTTGAGCTGGCTGAGCAGGAAGCGGATCAGCAGCTGCGAGGCGCCGAGCATGGCCAGCATCAACACCAGCACGGCGCCGGCGTACTGGGCGAAACGCTCTGCGAACACCTGGGCGAAGTCCGGGCCCACGGCACCGGGTGACAGCGCCTGCAGGTCGGCCACGCGGCCCTGTTGCTCGAGGTGGATGGCGTACAGCACCAGCAACAGGGTGGTGATGAAGGCGACCGCGTTCACGGCCCAGAATTTGTATTTGAGGGAGATGTTGCTAAGCCAGGTACCCATGGAGGTCTTCTCTGAATTCGCGGAGCATTAAAGGCAAGGTGCCATCATTGTTCCAGAAGACCATTACGCAAATGTTGATATGGGTCAAGGCAGCGTCGGCAAACCGAAGAACGCGCGCGCGCACGCGGTGGTGTGGGCGGCCAGGTCGTCAGCGCTTTCCTGGCGATGGCGAGCCACCTCGTTGAGCACCTCGGTCAGGTACGCCGGCTCGTTGCGGCCGTTCCTCGGCTTGGGCCGCAGGGTGCGCGGCAGCAGGTACGGTGCATCGCTTTCCAGCATCAGGCGGCCGCGGGGGATATTGCCCACCAGCGGGTGCAGGTGGGTGCCGCGGCGCTCGTCGCAGATCCAGCCGGTGATGCCGATGTGCAGGTCCAGGTCCAGGTAGCTGAACAGCGCTTTCTGCTCGCCGGTGAAGCAGTGCACCACGGCGGCGGGCAGGCGGTCGCGGAAGTCCTTGAGGATGTCCAGCAGGCGCACGCTGGCGTCGCGCTCGTGGAGGAACACCGGGCGCTGCAGCTCCACGGCCAGGGCCAGGTGCTGCTCAAGCACCTTCTCCTGCTGCGGGCGCGGGGAGAAGTCGCGGTTGAAGTCCAGCCCGCATTCGCCCACCGCGCGCACTCGTGGCTGGGCCAGCAGGTCGCGCAGCTGGCGCTCGGTGTCGGCGGTCCAGTCGCTGGCGTGGTGGGGGTGGATGCCGGCGGTGCTGAACAGCCGGGTGGCGCTGTCGTCGAGGCGCTCGCACAGGGCCAGGGCCTGCTCGCTGCCGGCGATTTCAGTGCCGGTCAGCACCAGCTGCGCCACGCCGGCGGCGTAGGCGCGCTCCAGCACTGCCGCGTGCTGTTCGTCGAAGCTTGGGTTGGTCAGGTTGACGCCGATGTCGATGAGTTGCATGGTGTGCTACCTCAGGCCGCAGGCCAGACAGCATAACAGAGCGCGTGCAAGAACATTAAAGCCAAGAACTTCAAGACGTTATCGTGGTCTCTTGAGGTCGATTGAGATATCAGGCTGGAGACCCGATGCCCCGTCCCTCATTGTTGACCGTGCTGTTGCTTGCGTTGCTGGCGCCTTTGCCGGCGATGGCGCGCCTGGCCGGGCCGCCCGAAGTGGTGCACCCGGTCAAGGTCCGCGACCTGGCCGACATCCGCCAGAGCCGCGTGCTGCGCGTGCTGGTGAACCAGAGCCGCAACAGCTCCGGCGAAGTGCAGGGCGAGTGCGTGGGCATGGAACTGCACCGCCTGCGCGCCTTCGAGCAATACCTCAATGGCCATGCCAACACCGGCCAGGCCATCCACCTGAAGATCATTCCCCGGCCCAAGGAACAGCTGATCAGCGCCCTGCAACGCGGCGAGGGCGACCTGGTGGCGCCGGGTGAACTGGTGGACATGCCCGATACCCAGCTGGTCAGCGCCAGCGCCCCGGTGGTCAACGACGTGCCGCTGGTGCTGGTGGGCGCCAAGGGCGCGCGCCGCTACGGGCGTGTGGAGCAACTGGCCGGCAAGACCGTGTCCCTGCCCGCCGGCAGTGCGGCCGGCGATGCGCTGCTGGCCATCAATCAGAAGCTGGCGCTGCACAAGCTGGCGCCGATCAAGGTGGAATGGGCCGACCCCAGCCTGGCCGTGGAGGATGTGCTGGAGATGGTGCAGGCGGGCATCCTGCCGATGACCATCGTCGAGCGGCCCATTGCCCAGCGCTGGGCCAAGGTGATGCCCAAGCTGATGCTGGAGCCGGGCGTGCACCTGGGGGCGCCGCGGCAGATCACCTGGTACGTGCGCAACGACGCTTCGATGTTGCATGCCAGCGTCGACCGTTTCCTGCAGGGCTACCGGGCGCCGACCGACCAGGACGCGACCCTGACCCGTGCCTACAAAGGCCTGTACAGGGTGCACAACCCGCTGGCCGCCAGCGACCGCCAGCGCCTGGAGAAACTGCGGCCGGTGCTGCAGCGCTACGCCCGCGAACAGAACATGGACTGGCTGAACCTGGCGGCCCTGGCCTACAAGGAATCCCAGCTGGACCCGTCGGTGCGGGGCGGGGGCGGCGCCACCGGGCTGTTGCAGATCACCCCGTCGGCCGCCCGCCGGGTGGGCGTGGGCAACGTGCAAAACGTGGACAACAATGTGCAGGCCGCCGCCCGCTACCTGGCCATGATCCGCAAGAAGTTCTTCGCCAGCAGCCAGCTCAACGAGCGCGAGCGCATGGCCTTCGTGCTGGCCGCCTACAACATGGGCCCAGAGCGTGTGCAGGCCATGCGCGCCGAGGCCCGCCGCCGCGGCCTGAACCCCAACCAGTGGTTCTTCCAGGTGGAACGCGTGGCCATGGAACAGGCCGGCATGCCGGCGGTGAGCTACGTCAACAGCGTCAACAAGTACTACCTGGCCTACGACCGCGAGCGCGACACCCTCGACCCCGGCGCCATGAAAGGCCGGCGCATCGCCTTCAACCGCTGACCCTTCGCCTGACCCAAAAACCCGTAGCCGCTGCCGCAGGCTGCGCTGGCCCTTACCCACGCTGGAGATCTTCAGTGAGGTAGAGGGCCAGCGCAGCCTGCGGCAGCGGCTACGTGATTCCAAAAGATATCGAATTGTTCGATTTGTATTGTCGTTTATTTGCGATTTTCTTATTCGATAGATCGATTAATATGGCCCCCATCAACTCCTACACCACTTTCGCAAGGGAATACGCCATGAACGCTTCGATCAAACGCCTCTTCACCACCAACGCCGGCCTGGGCTTCACCGTGCTGCGTATCCTGGTCGGGATCATCTTCGTCGCCCACGGCGGCCAGAAACTCTTCGGCCTGTTCGGCGGCTACGGCCTGGAAGGCACCGGCCAGTGGATGGAAAGCATCGGCATCCACCCTGGCTACTGGATGGCCCTGCTGGCCGGTAGCGGCGAGTTCTTCGGCGGCCTGGCCCTGGTCCTCGGCCTGCTGGTGCGCCCGGCGTCACTGGTGCTGATCGTGACCCTGGTGGTGGCCATCCTCAGCGTGCACATCCACAACGGTCTGTTCATGGCCAACAACGGCTACGAATTCGCCCTGGCCCTGCTGGCCGGCACCATCGCCACCCTGGTGGAAGGCGCAGGCAAACTGTCCTTCGACCGCCTGATCAGCCGCGCCTGATACCGGTAGCCGCTGCCGCAAGGCAGCGGCTACACGCCATACCCGTCAATCAATGGCCTGAATACCCTCGTTATTGACCATTCCCCGCATTGCCCCCGCCGCCCAGCTTGCGGACAATCCTCCCCAGGATTCGCCCACGAGCCACCCCCATGCCGCAGACCATCTTCTTCGCCCACGCCAACGGTTTTCCTTCGGGTACCTACGGCAAGCTGTTCGCCCACCTGGCCCCCGACTTCAGCGTCGCGCACCTGCCGCAGCATGCCCATGACCCGCGCTTTCCGGTCACCGACAACTGGCCAGCGCTGATTGCCGAGTTGGTGCACCACCTGCGCCAGCAGCCGGGGCCGGTGTGGGGCGTGGGGCATTCGTTCGGTGGCCTGCTGCACCTGTATGCCGCGCTGCAATACCCTGAGCTGTACCGCGGGGTGGTGATGCTCGACTCGCCGGCCTTGACCCTGGCCGACCAGTGGGTGATTCGCGCCGCCAAGCGCTTCGGCTTCATCGACCGCCTGACCCCGGCCGGGCGCACCCTGGGCCGCCGCGAGACGTTTGCCGACCTCGAGGCGGCGCGGGCGTATTTTTCCCGCAAGTCGCTGTTCCGTGATTTTGACCCCGAGTGCTTCGAGGCGTACCTGCAGCATGGCCTGTGCGCCGACGCCGACGGCCTGCGCCTGCGTTTCGACCCCGCCACCGAAATCGACATCTACCGCAGCGTGCCCCACGTGCGCCCGGCCAGCACCCGGCGCCTGCGCGTGCCGCTGGCGCTGGTGCACGGCGCAGAGAGCCGCGTGGTGCTCAACCACCACGCGCGCATGGTGCGCGGGCTGGCCCAGGGCGAAACCCACCGGGTGGCCGGCGGGCACATGTTCCCGTTGGAACACCCGCTGGCGACCGCCGACCTGCTCAAGGGCATTGTCGGCCGCTGGCAGCAAGGCCAGGCGGCGTGCGCATGAGCAGTGGCGTGGAGGAAATTCGCCTGAGCCTGCCGCACATCGAACTGGCAGCGCACGTATTTGGCCCGGCCGACGGCCGCCCGGTGATCGCCCTGCATGGCTGGCTCGACAACGCCAACAGCTTCGCGCGCCTGGCGCCCCGGCTCGAAGGCCTGCGCATACTGGCCCTGGACATGGCCGGCCATGGCCTGTCCCAGCACCGCCCGGCCGGCGCCGGCTATTCGCTGTACGACTACGCCCACGACGTGCTGCAGGTGGCCGAACAGTTGGGCTGGCAGCGTTTTTCGCTGCTGGGCCATTCCCTGGGGGCGATTGTCTCGGTGGTGCTGGCCGGGGCGCTGCCGGAACGCGTGGAGCGGCTGGCGCTGATCGATGCGGTGCTGCCGCCAGGCTCGCCGGGGCCTGGCACCGCCGAACGCTTCGGCCAGGCCTTGCTCGAGCAGGTGGCCCTGCCGGGCAAGCGCAAGTCGGTGTACCCGGACTTCGACCGCGGCGTGGAAGTGCGCATGCAAGGCATGGTGGCGGTGAGCCGCGAAGCCGCCGAGCTGCTGGCCCAGCGCGGCCTGATGCCGGTGCCCGGCGGCTACAGCTGGCGCAGCGACAGCCGCCTGACCCTGCCCACGCCACTGCGCATGAGCGAAGAGCAGGGCTGGTCGTTCGTGCAGCGCATCGCCTGCCCGGCGCACCTGGTGGTGGCCGAGGAGGGCATGCTGGCCAAGCACGCGGGGCTGCTGGCGCGGCTACCCTTCAGTCACGAGCGCCTGCCCGGCGGCCATCACCTGCACCTGAACGACGAGGCCGGCGCTGCTCTTGTAGCAAGCTGTTTCAATCGCTTCTTCGCCATGCCTTGACTTGCGGTGGCCAAGTGCCGAGGCTTGGCGTGCTTAATGGGAAGCCGAGCATCGACAGGGAGACCTCCATGAACCACCGCCATACCGCCGCGGCAGCCCCGCGATGAGGGCATGCCTGTTCGCCTTCACCCTTGCCGCAGCCGTGAGTGCCACCGCCGCGGACCTGGCCAACGTGCCGCCGCCCGCCGACGCCCAGGTGGTGGACCAGAAGCCCGCCGCCGAGGCCGAGCGCACCTACCCGCTGGGCTCGGTGCGCAAGATCAGCAACCAACTGCGCATGGACGCCCAGGTCACCGCCCGTGGCCAGGTCAGCTCGGTGACCTACGAACTGGCCAGCGGCGCACTGGCCACCGACGCCCTCAACGCCGCGCGCCAGGGCCTGCAGGACCAGGGCAGCCAGGTGCTGTTCTGGTGCGAGGCGCGCGACTGCGGTGAGTCCAGCCTGTGGGCCAACGAAATCTTCGCCAACGCCAAGCTGGTGGGCGCCGACGAGCAGCAAAGCGTGATCCTGCTGCGCCACGCCGACTCCGGCCAGGACACCCTGGTGGCGCTCTACGCCATCAACCGCGGCGGCCGTCGCGCCTACCTGCACGTGGAGCAGTTCGTCGCCGCCAGCCCCCTGGGCACGCTGCTGCCGACCCCGGCCACGCTGCTGCGCGAGCTGCGCGGCACCGGCCGCCTGGACTACCCTGACCTGGGCGTGACGCCGCCCCCGCCGGCCTGGGTGGCGCTGCTGGCGCGCAGCCTGAACCAGGACAGCACCTTGCGCGTGACCCTGGCCGGGCCCGCCGCCGAACCCTGGCGCCAGGCGCTGGTGGCCCAGGGCGTGCGCGCCGCGCGCCTGGAACTGGGCGACCCGGCGAAAAGCGGCCTGCACATCGACCTGATTCGCTGAGGAGTAGCGCCTGCCATGACGCTCAACAACGACCGCCTGCTGGTGCAGATCATCCTGCTGGTGCTGCTGGGCGCCTGCCTGTGGGTGATGGCGCCGTTCATCTCGGCGCTGCTGTGGGGCGCCATCCTCGCCTACGCCAGCTGGCCGCTGATGCGCCTGCTGACCCGCTGGTTGGGCGGCCGCGAGACCCTGGCGGCCAGCATCCTCACCCTGGGCTGGATCCTGCTGGTGATACTGCCGCTGGTGTGGCTGGGCTTCAACCTGGCCGACCACATCCGCGACGCCATCACCTTCGTGCGTGACGTGCAGGTGGACGGCCTGCCGGCAGCGCCGGACTGGCTGCAGGCCCTGCCGCTGGTGGGCCCGCGCCTGGCCACCTGGTGGGACACCCTCGACCAGCAGGGCGCCGCGCTGATGCTCAGCGTCAAGCCGTACCTGGGCCAGGTGGGCAACTGGCTGCTGGCGCGCAGCGCGCAGATCGGCGGCGGCATCCTGGAGCTGACCCTGAGCCTGGTGTTCGTGTTCTTCTTCTATCGTGATGGGCCGCGGCTGGCGGCGTTCGTGCTGCGCCTGCTGGAACGCCTGGTAGGCGAGCGCGCCGAATATTACCTGGACCTGGTGGCCGGCACCGTGCAGCGGGTGGTCAACGGCGTGATCGGCACGGCGGCGGCGCAGGCAGTGCTGGCGCTGATCGGCTTCCTGATCGCGGGTATTCCAGGGGCGCTGGTGCTGGGCATCGTGACGTTCCTGCTCAGCCTGATCCCCATGGGGCCGCCGCTGGCATGGATACCGGCGACGGCCTGGCTGGCGTGGAAGGGCGAGTACGGCATGGCGGTGTTTCTGGGGGTATGGGGCACGTTCATCATCAGTGGCGTGGACAACGTACTCAAGCCCTACCTGATCAGCCGCGGCGGCGACCTGCCGCTGGTGATCGTGTTGCTGGGGGTGTTCGGCGGCCTGCTGGCGTTCGGCTTCATCGGCCTGTTTATCGGCCCGACGCTTCTCGCCATCGGCTACAGCCTGCTGCTGGACTGGACCCGCAGCGGCCACGGCGCCGCGCACAAGCCCTGAGACGGGCAGCCCGAAGGCTGCCCGCGGCGTAAAGGTCAGGCGGCTGTGGTCAGCTGACTGCCCACGGTTTGTTGCGCGTCGGTGGCGTACTGCTTGGTCAGGGCGGCAATCATCTTGTTCAGCGCCGCCGCGGTATCGCTGCTGGCGGTGTCCGAACTGCTGCTGCCACTGCTGCTCTGGTCACCCGAGGATTGCAGGGCGGCGGCCAGTTCCGAGGCGCTGACGGTGCCGTCCTTGTTGGTGTCCAGGTCACTGAACACTTCGCTGGCCAGGCTGCTGGACGACGAGGTGGAGCTGCTGGACGAACTGCTGGACGACGAGCTGGTGGCGCTCAAGGCGCTGCTCAGTTCGGTCTCGGTGATGCTGCCATCGTCGTTGCTGTCCAGCGCGCTGAACAGGTCATCGCTGGAGACGCTGGCTGGTGGCGGCGGAGGTGGGGGCTGCATGGCCGCGGCCAGTTCGTCCTTGCTCACGGTGCCATCGCCGTTGCTGTCCAGCGCCGAGAACAGCTGGCTGCTGTCATCGGTGGTGTCGCCGGCGGCGCTCAGGGCCGAGCTCAGCTCGTCGCTGCTGATGGAACCGCTGCCGTCGCTGTCGATGGCGCTCATCAGGTCGTCGACCGCGTCAGTGTTCGGCGCGCTGTCCTGGGTGGGCGGTGCCGGTGGCTGCAGGGCCGCCATCTCGTCCAGGGTCAGGCCATCATCCGAGTCGCTGTCCAGGCTGCTGAAATTCTTGCTCAGCGTGACCAGGATACCGCCGTCGTTGCTGGTGCCACTGCTCGAACTGTTGGAAATCGCCGTGTTCAGCTCGTCGCTGCTGACCTCGCCGTTGCCGTCGGTGTCGAGGCTGGCGAACAGCTCTTCCTGGAACTTCTTCAGTTGCGCGCTGGCGCTGGTGCTGCTGGTACTTGTGTAGTTGGAATAGCTACTGCTGCTTACGCCGCTTATGGATGACATTGGGTGTGCTCCCCTGTTGTATGCCGGTTACAAACCGCCGGCGTGTAAAGAATCTATCGGGGGAATGTCGAGAGTGTGTGGGGTTTGTAAGGGGCGGGACATGGGGGCGGGGGGTTATAGCGAAAGCGTAGATTGGCCATCCGACATAATCGCCAACCCCACATCTATTGTGGGAGCTGGCTTGCCAGCGAGCTGTTGGCGCCCTAAAGCTCGCTGGCAAGCCAGCTCCCACAAAAAATGGCCGCGACGGGGAGGGACTCAGCGGGGGAGGCGAATGACGGCAGTGAGGCCGCCGCCGGGTGTTTCTTCCAGGCTCAACTGCCCGCCCAGGCGCTGGCACGCCTCGCGGGCGATGGTCATGCCCAGGCCGACGCCGCCGGAGTTGCGGTTGCGCGAGCCCTCCAGGCGGAAGAACGGCTCGAACACCGCTTCGCGCTTGTCGGCGCTGATGCCGGGGCCGTGGTCGATGACGCGGATGGTCACGGCGTCGCGGGTGTCGTCGATGTCCACCAGGGTGGCGCCGCCGTAGCGCAGGGCGTTGTCCATCAGGTTGCTGATGCATGAGCGCAGGGCCATGGGCTGTACTTGCAGCGGCGCACAGGTGCCCCGGGCCTGCACGGCCGCGCCATGGTCCTGGGCGTTCTCCACCAGCGACTCCACCAGCGCCTGCAGGTCATACCATTGCAGCGCCTCGCTGGTGCGCTGCTCGTGCAGGTAGGTCAGGGTGGCGTCGAGCATGCCGATCATGTCGTCCAGGTCCTGGCGCATCTGGCCCTGCAGCTTCTCGTTGTCGATCTGCTCCAGGCGCAGCTTGAGCCGCGACAGCGGCGTGCGCAGGTCATGGGACACGGCGCCGAGCATGCGCGCCCGTTGCTGCACCTGCTCGCGGATGCGTTGCTGCATGCGGTTGAAGGTGTGCGCCACCTGGCGAGCTTCCAGCGGGCCGGTCTCTTCCAGGGGCGGGGCGTCGAGGTTTTCACTCAGCCGCTCGGCCGCTTCGCTGAAGCGGCGGATGGGCCGCGACAGGGCCTTGGCGCCGAACCAGGCGGCCACCACCAGGGTGATCAGCTGGAACAGCAGCGGCACGACAGGCCCGCCGAACAGCGGCGGCGGTGGCCGGTGTTCTTCCTCGCGCAGCTCCTTGGCGCCGAAATCGGCCAGCGCTTCGGGCGAGGGATTGGGGCCCAGCTCCGCGCGCAACTCACGCAGGTGCTCGCGGTGGGGCGGTGGCGGGAAGCCGTACTGCTGGAACCAGAGGAAGGCCAGCAGGTGGGCGAAGATGATGGCAATCAGTGACACGCCGAACAGGCGGGCGAACAGCGTATCAGGGCTGCGCATCAACCAATGTCTCTCGCATCGAAGAGGTAGCCTTCACCGCGCACGGTCTTGATCAGCTGGGGTGCCTTGGGGTCGTCGCCCAGCTTCTGGCGCAGGCGCGATACCAGCAGGTCGATGCTGCGGTCGAACGCTTCGATGGAGCGGCCGCGGGCGGCGTCCAGCAGTTGTTCGCGGCTGAGCACGCGGCGTGGACGCTCCAGGAACACCCACAGCAGGCGGAATTCGGCGTTGGACAGCGGCACCACCAGGCCATCGGAGGAGATCAGCTGGCGCAGCACGCTGTTCAGGCGCCAGTTGTCGAAGCGCACATTGGCACGCTGCTCGGTGCGGTCGTCGCGCACGCGGCGCAGGATGGTCTGGATGCGCGCTACCAGTTCACGTGGCTCGAACGGCTTGGCCATGTAGTCGTCGGCGCCCAGTTCCAGGCCGATGATGCGGTCGGTCGGCTCGCAGCGGGCGGTCAGCATCAGGATCGGGATGTCGGATTCGGCGCGCAGCCAGCGGCACAGCGACAGGCCGTCTTCGCCCGGCAGCATCAGGTCCAGCACCACCACGTCGAAGTTTTCTTCCAGCAGCGCCTGGCGCATGCCTTCCCCGTCGCTGACGCCCAGGGCCAGGATGCCGAAGCGGGCCAGGTAGTCGATCAGCAGTTCGCGAATCGGCACGTCGTCATCCACGATCAGGGCACGGGTGTTCCAGCGTTTGTCATCGTCGCCGACGAGGTTCTTGCTGGCATCGCTGAGAGGGAGCGGGGTGTTCTGCATGCTTGCGTTCATCTGCCTGGTATTGCTGCCAGCCGCGACGACGGGGCCGCGTCAGTTACCCGGAGGGTAAGCGTTCGCCCGGCGGGCTGGTAGTCATGTTCGGATTGGGAGCGGCCAGCGAGGGTCACTCGCAGGCGTGTCGCTGGAATGTCCTGTATGTATCAAGCTCGATACATTTGGCTACATTTTTCCCGTTTCGTTCCGGCAATCGCTCTACATCGGCATTCTTTACGAAAACTTTATGCCGGTCTTTCCCCTTCAGTCTCGTTCCTTTACGGCCTGGTTTCCGACAATACCGACCAATGGCCCCGTGAGGGGCTGGCGATTCCAACGAGGAGAAAGGCCATGAACGTGCTGGATGGGGTGGCACTGCTGCTGGCAGCAGGGCTGTTTGTGTATCTGACGGTGGCGCTGTTGCGCGCCGACCGGCACTAGGAGCGACCATGCACAGCTATGACTATGGGCTGCTCCTGGCCTTCCTGGCCCTGGTGCTGGTCCCGGCGCCCTTCCTGGGCCGCTTTTACTACAACGTCATGGAAGGCCAGCGCACCTGGCTCACGCCTGTGCTTGGCCCGGTGGAGCGCGGCTGCTACCGCCTGGCCGGGGTGGACCCGGCGCAAGAGCAAAGCTGGCAGCGCTACACCCTGGCCATGCTGGCCTTCAACCTGGCCGGGTTCGTGCTGTTGATGGGCGTGCTGCTGTTCCAGCAGTACCTGCCCGCCAACCCGCAGCACCTGCCGGGCATGGAGTGGTCGCTGGCCTTCAACACTGCGGTGAGTTTCGTCACCAACACCAACTGGCAATCCTACAGCGGCGAGGCGTCCCTGAGCTACTTCAGCCAGATGGTCGGCCTCACCGTGCAGAATTTCGTCAGCGCCGCCACGGGCCTGGCGGTGCTGGTGGCGCTGTGCCGTGGCATTGGCCGGCGCTCGGCGAAAACCCTCGGCAACTTCTGGGCCGACATGACCCGCGCCACCCTCTATGGCCTGCTGCCGTTGTGCCTGGTGCTGGCGCTGATCCTGGTGTGGCAGGGCGTGCCGCAGACCTTCATGCATTACGTCAGCGCCGTGACCGTGCAGGGCGCCGACCAGCTCATCCCGCTGGGCCCGGCAGCCAGCCAGATCGCCATCAAGCAGCTGGGCACCAACGGCGGCGGCTTCTTCGGCGTCAACTCGGCTCACCCGTTCGAGAACCCCACGGCCCTGAGCAACCTGCTGGAGGTGGTGTCGATCATCCTGATTCCGGTGGCGCTGGTGTTTACCTTCGGCCACTACGTGAAGGACATGCGCCAGAGCCGGGCGATCATCGCCTGCATGTTCGCGTTATTCCTGATCGGTGGCGGCGTGGCGCTGTACGGCGAGTACCAGCCCAACCCGACGCTGCAAAGCGCCCAGGTGGAACAGGCGCCGCCGCTGGAAGGCAAGGAGGCGCGCTTCGGCACCACGGCCTCGGCGCTATGGGCAGTGACCACCACGGCGGCGTCCAACGGTTCGGTCAACGCCATGCATGACAGCCTCAACCCGCTCACCGGCATGGTCGCGCTGGTGAACATGATGGTCGGCGAGGTGATCTTCGGCGGCGTCGGTGCCGGGCTCTACGGCATGCTGCTGAACGTGCTGACGGCGGTGTTCCTGGCCGGCCTGATGATTGGCCGCACGCCCGAATACCTGGGCAAGAAGATCCAGGCCACGGAAGTAAAACTGCTGGTGGTGACCCTGCTGGTGATGCCTGTCGGTGTGCTGGTGCTGGGTGCCATCGCCGCCAGCCTGGCAGGCCCGGCGTCGGCGGTGAGCAACCCCGGCCCCCACGGCTTCAGCCAGTTGCTGTACGCCTACACCTCGGCCAGCGCCAACAACGGCTCGGCGTTCGGCGGCTTCAGCGCCAACACCGTGTTCCACAACCTGATGCTGGGCCTGGGCATGTTGATCGGCCGCTTCGGCTACATCCTGCCGATCATGGCCCTGGCCGGCAGCCTGGCGCTGAAGAAGACCGCGCCGCTGGGCAACAACAGCTTCCCCACCCACGGCCCGCTGTTCGTCACCCTGCTGACGGTGACCATCCTGCTGGTGGGTGGCCTGACCTTCCTGCCGACCCTGGCACTGGGGCCGATCGCTGAACAACTGAGCCTGGGCTTCTAAGGACCATGACCATGAATATGCCGATCCGTGTTGCCAAGCCGGCCGCCGCCGATGCCGCCGGCGCCGCGCAGAAAACCGCGTTCGCCGCCCTGTGGCGGCCGGCGCTGGTGCAGGCCTTCGTCAAGCTCGACCCACGCCAGCTGCAGCGGGCGCCGGTGATGCTGGTGGTGGAACTCACGGCCATCCTCACCACGGTGCTGTGCGTGCTGCCCGAGGCCGGGGTGAACACTGGGGTGGCGGTGCAGATCGCCCTGTGGCTGTGGTTCACCGTGTTGTTTGCCAACTTCGCCGAAGCCCTGGCCGAGGGCCGTGGCAAGGCCCGCGCCGACAGCCTCAAGGCCGGTAGCCAGGGCCTCACCGCGCGCCGCCGGGACGGTGCCGGGCAGTTCCAGCACGTTGCCGCCGCCAGCCTGCGCAAGGGTGACGTGGTGCGCGTCGAGGCCGGGGAAATGATCCCCGGCGACGGCGAGGTCATCGAAGGCATCGCCGCGGTCAACGAGGCGGCCATTACCGGCGAATCGGCGCCGGTGATCCGTGAGTCCGGTGGCGACCGCTCGGCCGTCACCGGCAACACCCGCCTGGTGTCGGACTGGCTGCTGGTGAAGATCACCGCCAACCCCGGCGAGTCGACCCTGGACCGCATGATCGCCCTGGTGGAAGGCGCGAAACGGCAGAAGACCCCGAACGAGATTGCCCTCGACATCCTGCTGATCGGCCTGACGCTGATCTTCCTGCTGGTGGTGGTGACCCTGCAGCCGTTCGCCCACTTCGCCAACGGCAGCCTGCCGCTGGTGTTCCTGGTGGCGCTGTTGGTGACCCTGATTCCCACCACCATCGGCGGCCTGCTGTCGGCCATCGGCATCGCCGGCATGGACCGCCTGGTGCGCCTGAACGTGATCGCCAAGTCCGGCCGCGCCGTGGAAGCGGCGGGGGACGTGCACGTGCTGCTGCTGGACAAGACCGGCACCATTACCTTCGGCAACCGCCGCTGCACCGCGCTGTACGCCGCCCCCGGCGTGACCGCCAAGGAGCTGGCCGAAGGCGCGTTGCTGGCCTCGTTGGCCGACGACACCGCCGAGGGCAAGTCCATCGTCGAGTTCCTGCGCCAGTTGCACAGCCTGCCGGAGCCGGCCGCCACCGAGTTGGTGGCGGTGCCCTTCAGCGCCGAGACGCGCCTGAGCGGCGTCGACCACGCCGGGCGCATCTACCGCAAGGGCGCGGTGGACTCGCTGCTGGCCTTCGTCGGCCTGGCGCGGCTGGAAATGCCCGCCGCCCTGGCCCGGGAAGTGGACAAGATCGCCCAGAGCGGCGGCACCCCGCTGCTGGTGTGCCGCGACAAGCGCCTGCTGGGCGCCATTCACCTCAAGGACGTGGTCAAGCCGGGTATCCGCGAGCGTTTCGACGAGCTGCGCAAGCTGGGCATCCGCACCGTGATGGTCACTGGCGACAACCCGCTGACCGCCGCCGCCATCGCTGCCGAGGCGGGTGTTGACGATGTGCTGGCCGAAGCCACCCCGGAGAAAAAGCTGGCACGCATCCGCCAGGAACAGGACGACGGCCGCCTGGTGGCCATGTGCGGCGACGGCGCCAACGACGCCCCGGCCCTGGCCCAGGCGGACGTGGGCATGGCCATGAACGACGGCACCCAGGCGGCGCGCGAGGCGGCCAACATGGTCGACCTCGACAGCGACCCCACCAAGCTGCTGGACGTGGTGCAGATAGGCAAGGAGCTGCTGGTGACCCGTGGCGCCCTGACCACGTTCTCCATCGCCAACGACGTGGCCAAGTACTTCGCCATCCTCCCGGCGCTGTTCGCCGCCATCTACCCGCAGCTGGGGGTGTTGAACGTGATGCACCTGGCCAGCCCGCAGAGCGCGATCCTGTCGGCCATCGTCTTCAACGCGCTGATCATCGTGGTGTTGATCCCGCTGGCCCTGCGCGGCGTGCGGGTGCAGGCCGCGAGCGCCGCGCACCTGCTGCGGCGCAATCTGTTGATCTACGGCCTGGGCGGGATCGTGGTGCCGTTCGTGGGCATCAAGCTGATCGACCTGCTGCTGACCGCCGTCCACCTGGTATGAGGAATTGATGATGTCGACTTATCTGCGTCCGGCCTTGAGCCTGCTTGTGTTGATGACCCTGATCACCGGCGTGGCCTACCCGCTGGCCGTGACGGCGGTGGCTCAGGTGGCCTTCCCGGAACAGGCCAATGGCAGCCTGGTACATGACGAGGCGGGCAAGGTGCGCGGCTCCAGCCTGATCGCCCAAGGCTTCAGCGGCGATGCCTGGTTCCACCCGCGGCCGTCGGCTGGGGATTTCGCCACCGTGTCCAGCAGCGCCAGCAACCTGGCCCCCAGCAACCCGGCGCTGGCCAGCCGCATCAAGGACGATGCCGCCAGGCTGTATGTGGACGGGCAGGGGCCGGTGCCGCTGGCGCTGCTGACCACTTCGGGCAGCGGCCTGGACCCGCACCTGCCGCCGGCCGCCGCCAGCTACCAGGTGGCCCGCGTGGCCCAGGCACGGCAGTTACCCGCTGCCACGGTGCAGCAGCTTGTGGCCGAGCACACCGAGCGCTCGCTGTTCGGCCCGCCGGTGGTCAATGTGCTGGCTTTGAACCTGGCGCTGGATCGGCTACCTTCATCGCGTTGATTGCTACCGTGTCGCCTGCATCGCGGCCAAGGCCGGCTCCTACACCGTCCGCGTAGGAGCCGGCCTTGGCCGCGATACAGACGCTGCGGTCCTGAACCTTACCCGAGTACCTGTCATGAGTGATGCCCTGCGCGCCGACGCGTTGCTGGCCCAATTGCCCCGCGACGGCCGCGGCCGCCTCAAGGTGTTCCTTGGCGCCGCCCCCGGCGTGGGCAAGACCTACGCCATGCTGCAGGCCGCCCACGGCCAGCTGCGCCAGGGCCTGCGGGTGGTGGCCGGGGTGGTGGAAACCCATGGCCGGGCCGAGACCGAGGCGCTGCTGGGCGGCCTGGCCCAGTTGCCGCTGGTGCGCTCCCAATACCGCGGCGTGACCCTGGAGGAGATGGACCTCGACGGCCTGCTGCAGGCCGCGCCGCAACTGGTGCTGGTGGACGAACTGGCCCACAGCAACGCCCCCGGCAGCCGCCACGCCAAGCGCTGGCAGGACATTCAGGAACTGCTGGCCGCGGGCATCCACGTCTACACCACGGTCAACGTCCAGCACCTGGAAAGCCTCAACGACCAGGTGCTGGACATCACCGGCGTGCAGGTGCGCGAGACCCTGCCCGACTGGGTGTTGCAGGAGGCCGACGAGCTGGTGCTGATCGACCTGCCGCCGCGCGAACTGCTGGAGCGCCTGCGCGACGGCAAGGTGTACGTGCCCGAACAGGCGCGGGCGGCGATCGAGGCTTTTTTCACCCAGACCAACCTCACTGCGTTGCGCGAGCTGGCCATGCAGACCGCCGCCGCCCAGGTCGACGCCGACCTGGCCCAGGGCTACCGGCGCATGGGCCAGGCCGCCCCGGCGTTGCGCGGGCGGCTGCTGGTGGGTATCGACGGCGATGCCCAGGCCGAGCGCCTGGTGCGCCACGCCAGCCGCGTGGCCCAGCGCCGGCACCTGCCCTGGAGCGTGGTGCACGTGGACACCGGCAAGGCCCGTGACGAAACCAGCCGCCAGCACCTGCAGCACGCCCAGCAGCTGACCGAGCGCCTGGGCGGCGAAGTGGTGGTGCTGCGCGCCGGCGAGGTGGCCAGGACCCTGATCCAGCACGCCGCCGAGCGCCGCGCCAGCCTGGTGCTGGTGGGCCAGTCGCGGCCGCTGTGGTACCGCCGCTGGCTGGGTGGCGGCCTGGGCCCGCGTTTGTTGCGCGACACCCATGGCCTGGAGATCAACGTGCTCGACCGCGACGCGGCGCGCCCCGTGCCCCGTGGCCACGAGGCCGGGCAGTGGGTGTGGTTCGACTACCTGCTGGCGCTGTTCGCCACCATCGCCGCCAGCGGCCTGGCCTCGGCGGTGGCCAGCGTGCTGGCGCTGCCGAACATCTCCCTGGTGTTCCTTGCCGCCGTGCTGCTGGTGGCGGTGCGCAGCAGTCTGGGGCCGGCGCTGGTGTGCGCGGCGCTGTCGTTCCTGGCGTATGACTTTCTGTTCATTCCGCCGACCTTCTCGCTGACCATCTACCGCGAAGAGGACGTGTTGACCCTGCTGTTTTTCCTGCTGATGGCGGCGCTGACCGGCAACCTCGCCGCGCGCCAGCGCCGCCAGTTGCAGGCCCTGCGCGACACCCAGGAAGAGACCGGCGAGCTGCTCGACCTGTCGCGCAAGCTCACTGCCGCCACCGACCGCCAGGCCGTGCTCAGCGCCGCCGCCCAGCACCTGCAGGGTTGGCGCGAGCTGCAGGTGTGGGTGGCCGAGCGCGACGGCCACCAGGGCTGGAAAGACCCCGGCGGCCACCCCATTCCCCTCAGTGACACCGAGCGCGCCGCCGCCGACTGGGCCTGGCAGCATGACCAGCCTGCCGGCCTGGGCACCGGCACCTTGCCCTCGGGGCGCTGGTGGTGGACGCCGGTGTCGCTGCAGGACGGCCCGCTGGTGCTGCTGGGCGTGCGCGACCGCGAGGGCCGCGCCTTGAGCGCCCAGCGCCGGCGCCTGCTCGGTGCCCTCAGCCAGCCGCTGGCCCAGGGCCTGGCCCGCGCGCAACTGGCCCAGGACCTGGAGGCGGCGCGCCTGCACGGTGAAACCGAACAGCTGCGCAGCGCGCTGCTGGCCTCGGTGTCCCACGACCTGCGCACGCCGCTGACGGCCATGCGCGGCAGCATCGACAGCCTGCTGGCCCTGGGCGAGGCCATTCCCCGTGCCGACCGCCAGGAGCTGCTGGAAGGCACCCGCGACGAGGCCGAGCGCCTCGACCGCTACATCCAGAACCTGCTCGACATGACCCGCCTGGGCCACGGCGCGCTGAAGCTGGCGCGCGACTGGGTGGCGCCGGCGGACATTGTCGGCAGCGCCCTGAACCGCCTGCGCGCGGTGTTGGCACCGCTTGTGGTGGACGTCGAGGTGCCGGCGCAGCTGCCGTTGCTGTACGTGCACGCGGCGCTGATCGAGCAGGCGCTGATCAACGTGCTGGAAAACGCCGCGCGCTTCTCGCCGGTCCATGGCCGCCTGCTGATACGCGCCGCCGTCAGCGGCGAGGAACTGAGCTTCGCGGTCAGCGACCAGGGCCCGGGCATTCCCGAGGAGGAGCGGGCGAAAATCTTCGACATGTTCTACACCGCCGCCCGGGGTGACCGCGGTGGCCAGGGCACCGGCCTGGGCCTGGCGATCTGCCAGGGCATGATCGGCGCCCACGGCGGGCGCATCCTGGTGACTGACGGCCTGGATGGCCACGGCACCTGCATCACTCTATGCTTGCCGGTGCAACCGCAACCCGGCCTGGAAAGTGAAGCCTGAACATGAGTCAAACCGCGACCCTGCTGGTGATCGACGACGAACCGCAGATCCGCAAGTTCCTGCGCATCAGCCTGGCCTCCCAGGGCTACAAGGTGCTGGAAGCCGGCACCGGTGCCGAGGGCCTGAGCCAGGCCGCGCTGGGCCGCCCCGACCTGGTGGTGCTGGACCTGGGCCTGCCGGACATGGACGGCCAGCAGGTGCTGCGCGAGCTGCGCGAGTGGAGCGCGGTGCCGGTGCTGGTGCTGTCGGTGCGCGCCAGCGAGATCCAGAAAGTGGAAGCCCTGGACAACGGCGCCAACGACTACGTGACCAAGCCGTTCGGCATCCAGGAGTTTTTGGCGCGCATCCGCGCCTTGCTGCGTCAGGTGCCCAGCGGCGATGCGCCGCCGGCGCCGGTGAGCATCGGCGGGCTGTTGATTGACCTGGGCCTGCGCCGGGTGACCCTGGATGGCGCCGAGGTGGCGTTGACCCGCAAGGAATACGCGGTGGTGGCGCAGCTGGCGCGCTACCCGGGGCGGGTGATTACCCAGCAGCAGCTGCTCAAGGACATCTGGGGCCCGACCCATGCCGACGACAGCCATTACCTGCGCATCGTGGTGGGGCATATTCGCCAGAAGCTCGATGACGATCCGACGGCGCCGCGTTACATCATTACCGAGCCGGGGGTGGGGTATCGGCTTCTGGCCAATCCCTGACGCGGCCTGCGGCCGCTGCTACGCGAGGTTTCGTCGTGGCATTCATCGACTCCCGGCGCGTCATCGATTCCCGTAGCAGCGGCCGCAGGCCGCGTCCGCGGTTCAGGCGCTGCGAATACGCTTGCGCGCGCTGCGCATCAGGCGCACCAGCAGCATCGCCGCCGCACAGGTCAGGCCCACGATCAGTCCCTGCCACAACCCGCTCGGCCCGGCCGGCGCCCCCAGCCAATCGGTCAGCCCCAGCAGGTAACCCACCGGCAGGCCGATGCCCCAGTAGGCAAACAGCGTCAGCAGCATGGTCACCCGCGTGTCCTGGTAGCCGCGCAAGGCACCAGCGGCCGTGACCTGGATGGCGTCGGAGAACTGGAACAGCGCCGCGTACACAATCAGCATGGCGGCAATGTGCAGCACCGCCGGGTCAGCCGTGTAGATACGGGCGATGTGCTCGCGGCCCAGGTACATCAACGTCGCCGAGAAGCACGCATAAGCCAGTGCCGAGGCCATGCCGATGCCGGCGGCGAAGCGTGCCTCGCGTGGCAGGCCGCGGCCCAGGGCCTGGCCGACGCGGATGGTCACGGCCATGCCCAGCGAAAACGGGATCATGAACACCATGGAGCTGATGCTCAGGGCAATCTGGTGCCCGGCCACCACCGTGGAGCCCAGGCTGCCGATCAGCAGGGCGATGACGGCAAAGATGCTCGACTCGGCGAACACCGCGATGCCGATCGGCAGGCCAATGCCCAGCAGGCGCTTGATCACCGGCCACTGCGGCCACTGGAACTGGCCGAAGACGTTGGCCGCGCGGTAGGCCGGCGCCCAGCGCACCCAGGCGGCCATGCCCAGCAGCATCATCCACATCACGCTGGCCGTGGCCCAGCCACAACCCACGCCGCCCATGGCCGGCACGCCCAGGTGGCCATAGATGAACACGTAGTTGAGCGGGATGTTCAGCGCCAGGCCGCACAGGCCCAGGACCATGCTCGGCCGGGTACGGCCCATGCCGTCGCTGCAGCAGCGCAGCACGTGGTACAGCGCCACCGACGGCAGGCCGGTGCCGATGCCGCGCAAATAGCCCATGCACGGCGCGATCAGCTCCGGGTCCACCTTCATCAGGTGCAGCACCGGCTCGGCGTTGAACAGCAGCAGGCTGGCACCCAGGCCGGCGGCCAGGGCCAGCCACAGCGCCTGGCGCACCAGCGGGCCGATCTCGGCCGGGGTGCCGGCGCCGTGACGCTGGGCCACCTTGGGCGTGGTGGCCAGCAGGATGCCGGTCATCAGCAGGAACACCGGCACCCAGATCGAGTTGCCCAGGGCCACGGCCGCCAGGTCGCGGGGGCCGACGCGGCCGGCCATCACCGCATCGACGAAGCCCATGGCGGTGTGCGCCAGCTGCGCGATCATGATCGGCCCCGCCAGGGCCAGCAGCGTGCGCAGTTCCAGGCGCACCCGGGCAGGGCGGGTGAGGGGGGTGGGCATGTCGGTTGCAGCTGCAGTCACGGGGCGTAGTCCACTGGTGGGCGCGGAAAACCGCCCATTCTACGCCCTGACGCGGCGGTCAGGAAACACTTGCCACGTGCTTCGTGACGGCGCGCCCCGCTGCGCCTAAACTGCCGCCCATACTGGGGAGCTTGCCATGCTGATTGTCGCTGACGAAAACATTCCACTGCTTGAAGACTTCTTTGCCGGTTTCGGCGAAATCCGCCGGGTGCACGGCCGCAGCGTCGACGCCGAAGCGGTGCGTGACGCCGACGTGCTGCTGGTGCGGTCCATCACCAAGGTCAACCGCGCCCTGCTGGAAGGCAGCAACGTGCGCTTTGTCGGCACCTGCACCATTGGCACCGACCACCTGGACCTGGACTACTTCGCCGAGGCCGGCATCCGCTGGTCCAGCGCGCCGGGCTGCAACGCCCGCGGCGTGGTGGACTACGTGCTGGGCGCGCTGGTGACCCTGGCCGAGCTGGAAGGCGTGGAACTGCCCACGCGCACCTACGGCGTGGTCGGCGCCGGCCAGGTCGGCTCGCGGCTGATCCGCGTGCTGCGCGGGCTGGGCTGGGAGGTCAAGGTCTGCGACCCGGTGCGCCAGGCGGCCGAGGGCGGGGACTACGTGAGCCTGGACGAGATCATCGAACAGTGCGACGTGATCAGCCTGCACACGCCGCTGAACAAGGGCGGCAGCCACCCCACCTTGCACCTGCTGGACGCCGGGCGCCTGGCGCGGCTGAAGCCGGGCGCCTGGCTGATCAACGCTGCCCGCGGGCCCATCGTCGACAACCTGGCGCTCAAGGACCTGCTGATCGAGCGGGACGACGTGCAGGCGGTGCTGGACGTGTGGGAGCACGAACCCAGCGTGGACGGTGAACTGGCCGACCTGTGCGTGCTGGCCACGCCGCACATCGCCGGCTACAGCCTGGACGGCCGCCAGCGCGGTACCGCGCAGATCTACCAGGCCTACTGCGCGTTCCGGGGCGAACCGGCCAGCGTGCAACTGGCCGACCTGCTGCCGCCCCCCTGGCTGGCGGAAGTGGCCCTCAACGGCCTGGCCGACCCGGCGCAGGCCATGGCCATGCTGTGCCGCGCGGTGTATGACCCGCGCCGGGACGACGCCGATTTCCGCCGCAGCCTGACCGACAACGATGCCCAGCAACGCAGCGCCTTCGACGCCCTGCGCAAGGGCTACCCCACCTCGCGCCGGGAAATCGAAGGGCTGCGGGTGCGCCTGGACGGCTATTCGCCGGACCTGCGCAAGATTGTCGAAGCCCTGGGCGGCGAACTGGTCTGACTGACTACCGTAGGAGCCGACCTTGGTCGCGATGGGCTCGGCGCGTAGTGGCAGGCACGGCGCTATCGCGGCCAAGGCCGGCTCCTACCGGGTGGGTGTGGGCTAAACAAGAAAAACCCGGCGCAGGGCCGGGTTCACGGGGTGGCGCGGGTCGTCAGTCTTGTTTGGCAGGGGCAGGTTTGACCAGACGTTTTTCCAGTTCCTGGCACGCGTCCTGGATCATGTCTTCGGTGATAGGGATCTCGCGTCCCTTGGCATCGATAATGGAGCCGCCGGCCGGCTGGTGCGGCTGGATTCGGCGTACTTCCACGGTTTGGTTACTGCTGCTGTGCAAGCCCATGGCCCGTCTCCTCATCAGGTTTAGTGCTCAGAGTAGGGTCGCCAGATGACTGCCTGATTACATCCCTGTGCAGCCTGGCGACGCTTTCAGTCCACCAGAAAGCGCTGCAAACCGCCAGCCTGTGCTTAGACCAAAAGCGTCTAGGTAAAGGCCCGGCAGGTCCTGTTTAAGCTGACCTGGCCTGAAAAGCGGAGTTCCCCCCGGGTGCAAACGGTCCGCCAGGGTGTAGGCTTGGCGAACCTTCCTTGCCAGGCCTGCCCATGATTTCGCTGCTCTCCGCCCGCCAGCGTCGCGCCCTGCGCCTGGCCCTGCATTTTCTCTCCCCTTACCGCTGGCGCGCGCTGGCTGCCCTGGTGGCCCTGGTGGTCACCGCTGGCATCACCTTGTCCATGGGCCAGGGCATACGCCTGCTGGTGGACCAGGGCTTCCTGACCCAGTCGCCGGTGCTGCTTAACCGCTCCATCGCCGTGTTCATGCTGCTGGTGGTGGCGCTGGCGGTGGGCACGTTCGTGCGCTTCTATTTGGTGTCGTGGATTGGCGAGCGCTGCGTGGCCGATATCCGCCAGCAGGTGTTCGACCACCTGGTGTACCTGCACCCCGGCTTCTATGAAAACAACCGCAGCTCCGAGATCCAGTCGCGGCTGACCGCCGACACCACCTTGCTGCAGTCGGTGATCGGTTCGTCGCTGTCGCTGTTCCTGCGCAACGGCCTGATGGTGATTGGCGGCATCGTGCTGCTGTTCGTCACCAACCCCAAGCTCACCAGCATCGTGGTCATCGCCCTGCCGCTGGTGCTGGCGCCGATCCTGGTGTTCGGCCGGCGCGTGCGCGGGCTGTCGCGGCAGAGCCAGGACCGCATCGCCGACGTCGGCAGCTACGTGGCCGAAACCCTCAACCAGATCAAGACCGTGCAGGCCTACAACCACCAGGCTGAAGACCAGAGGCGGTTCGGCGTGACCGTGGAGCAGGCCTTCGAGACCGCGCGCAAGCGCATCGTGCAGCGGGCCTGGCTGATTACCCTGGTGATCATCCTGGTGCTGGGCGCGGTGGGGGTGATGCTGTGGGTGGGCGGCATGGACGTGATCGCCGGGCGCATTTCCGGCGGCGAGCTGGCCGCGTTCGTGTTCTACAGCTTGATCGTCGGCAGTGCCTTTGGCACCCTGAGCGAGGTGATGGGCGAGCTGCAACGGGCCGCTGGCGCCGCCGAGCGCATCGGTGAGCTGCTGCAGGCCAGCAGCGAGATCCGCGCACCGGCCAGCGGCCTGCAGCGCCTGCCCGAGCGCGTCAGTGGCCGCCTGGCCCTGGAGCAGTTGCTGTTCGCCTACCCGTCGCGGCCGCTGCAGCCGGCCATCAACGGCCTGGACCTGGTGATCCACGCGGGTGAGACCCTGGCCCTGGTGGGGCCTTCCGGGGCGGGCAAATCCACGCTGTTCGACCTGCTGCTGCGCTTCTACGACCCGCAGCAGGGGCGCATCCTCATTGACGGCGTGGATCTGCGCCAGCTCGACCCCCAGGACCTGCGCCGGCATTTCGCCCTGGTGTCGCAGACCCCGGCGCTGTTCTTCGGCACCGTGGAAGACAACCTGCGCTACGGCCAGGCCGACGCCCCGTTCGAGCAGGTGCAACAGGCCGCCCGCATCGCCCACGCCCACGACTTCATCGAAGCCTTGCCCCAGGGCTACCAGACCCACTTGGGCGAGGCCGGGCTAGGGCTGTCCGGCGGCCAGCGCCAGCGCCTGGCCATTGCCCGCGCGTTGCTGGTGGATGCACCGATCCTGCTGCTGGACGAAGCCACCAGTGCCCTGGATGCCCAGAGTGAACACTTGATTCAGGAAGCCTTGCCAACCCTGATGCAGGGCCGTACCACGCTGGTCATCGCCCACCGCCTGGCGACGGTGCAGCACGCCGACCGCATCGCGGTGATCGACCAGGGCAGGGTGGTGGCGGTGGGGACGCACCGGCAGTTGATTGCCGGCAATGCGCTGTACGCGCGGCTGGCGGCGTTGCAGTTCAATACCGCAGATGCGGCGCCTACATGACCCCGTGGCCGCTGCCTGGCGGCAGCGGCCACGGGGTTGTGGGGCTTAGCGGTATTCGCAGAGGTAAGCGGTTTCCACTTCCACTTTCAGCTGGAACTTGCTGTTGGCCGGCACGTTGAAGCGGCTGCCGCCTTCGAAGGTTTCCCATTCCAGGCTGTCAGGCAGCTTGACGATCAGCTTGCCGGTGACCACGTGCATGATCTCTTTCTGTGCGGTGCCGAATTCGTATTCGCCCGGGGCCATGACGCCGATGGTGGCAGGGCCTTCCTTCATTTCGAAAGCAATCGACTTCACGGTGCCGTCGAAGTATTCGTTGACTTTAAACATGGGCGAATCCTCAGGATAGGGTCAAAAGGGTCGCCAGTATGCCCAACGCCGTAAGGCGGTGCACGCGCTTTTAACCGTCTAGTTAGGCAGTGACAGCGGCAGTAGCCGCGCCGTGTTGCGCGCATCTTCCAGGGCTCGGTGCTGCTGGCCGCTGAAGCTCAGGCCAGCCAGTTGCAGGGCACCGTTGAGCCCCAGCGGGCGCTGCAGTTTGCGCGCCTTGGCAAAGCGCTGCTTGAGGTTGGTGTGCGGCAGCTCGGCCAGCAGGCTCTGCAACTGGTGCTGCTGCCAGCTGAGCAACAGCTGCTGGCGGTCATAGTCGCCCCAGCTGACCCAGCCCTGCAGGTTGGCCCGGTGGTGGCCCAGCCAGCGCTCGAACTGCGGCCACACTTCGGTCAGCGGCGCGGCAGCGTCGATATTGGCCTGGGTGATGCGCGTAAGCTCGCGGCAGAAGGGCGTGAGGCACGGCCGCCGTTGCGGGCGCACGAAGCGCTGGAAGTGGTCCACCTCGCGGCCGTCGCGGGTCACCAGGCTGGCACCGATCTCGATGATTTCCATTTCCGCGACCGGCCACCCCCCCTCATCCGTGGTGGCTTCCAGGTCAATCACCAGCCAATGCGGCATACCAGGCTCCAGTGCGCTGTGCTCATTCTGGCTAGAGCGTAGCCAAGTACAAAGAGTTCCGATATCCCCCCAAGCGCTTGCTAGGGAGGGGGCCACGGCATACATTGCTCGACGGACGGTAGTGGAGGCAGGGTCGTGGATGAACTGAAGGCACGTGAAGTCATGCAGCAGCTGGTGGCCAGCGGTCAACTGACCGACCCCGACAGCCCCCGCGGCGTGCTGCTGCAGACGGCCGCCCACCTGTTTCGCAGCCAGGGCTTCGACCGCACCACGGTGCGTGACCTGGCCAGCGCCGTGGGTATCCAGTCGGGCAGCATCTTCCATCACTTCAAGAGCAAGGACGAGATCCTGCGTGCGGTGATGGAGCAGACCATCCTCTACAACACCGCGCTGATGCAGGCCGAGCTTGCCGACGTGACCGGCGTGCGCGAGCGCCTGCTGGCGCTGATCCGCTGCGAGCTGCAGTCAATCATGGGCGGCACCGGCGAGGCCATGGCGGTGGCCGTATATGAGTGGCGTTCGTTGTCGGCGCAAGGCCAGGCCCAGGTGCTGGCGGTGCGCGAGCGCTACGAGCAATTGTGGCTGCAGGTGTTGGGCGAGTCCCGGGACGCGGGCCTGCTGGGCGGCGACCTGGCCATTACCCGGCGGTTCCTGACCGGCGCGCTGTCGTGGACCAGCACCTGGTTCAAGCCCCAGGGCAGCCTGAGCCTGGAGCAATTGGCGGACCAGGCACTGAAGTTGCTGTTGAAAGAAGATTGACGCCATGTTTGCAGTTGTCGAACGGCCTGCAAACGCCTAATTTATGGGGATCCAATGCCCTTTGCCCCGAGGTACGACACGTTGACTGGGATTCGCCGGCGCTGCATGGCGCGGTTACTCATGGGGGCGGGCATGAGCCTGGTGGCGCTGTCGAGCCTGGCGGCCCAGGAAGTACGGGTGGGCGCGGCGCATTTCCCGCCCTACACGGTGCGCCCCGAAAGCGGCGCCGACACCGGCCTGCTGCCGCAGTTGGTGGAGGACCTCAATGCCTCACAGAGCCAGTTCCACTTTGTGCTGGTGCCCACCTCGATCCCGCGTCGCTACCGCGACTTCCAGGACGGGCGCATCGACATGGCGATCTTCGAAAACCCCGAGTGGGGCTGGCAGCAGATCGAGCACACCAGCGTCGACATGGGCCTGGAAGACGCCGAGATTTTCGTGGCCAAGCGCGGTGAGCACCGCGACCAGACCTATTTCGCCGAGCTGTCCGGCAAGCGCCTGGCGCTGTTCAGCGGCTACCACTACGCCTTCGCCGACTTCAACGCCGACCCCGCGTTCCTGGCCAAGACCTACAACGCCACGCTGACCTATTCCCATGACAGCAACCTGATGATGATCCTGCGCGACCGCGCCGACATCGCCCTGGTGACCCGCTCCTACCTCTATGACTACCTGGCGCGCAACCCCGGGGTGGCCAAGGAATTGCTGATCTCCGACCGCATCGACCAGCTGTATCACCACTACGCGCTGCTGCGCCCCCAGGCGCCCATCAGCGGTGAGCAGTTCCACCAGTTGCTGCAGGTCCTGCGCACCAACGGCGAGATGTTCAAGGTGTTCGACCCCTACAAGATCGCGGTGCGGCCGTTGCCCGAGCAACCGGTGGTAGCCCATGCGGTGCCGTAGCCAGCGGCCGGGGTAAATTTCTGCACGGCGCTCACGTCATTCAGGAATCTTCCCTCGTTTCGTGAGCTGCCCCTATGCCGCAAATCCCGCCCTTGCCCCACTGGTGCGACCTGGTCGCCGACGAGACCGATGACCGCCTGGTGCTGAGCCTGGCGGGTGAGCGCCTGATCGAATTGCAGGTGCAACGCACGCCACAGTTGACTGTCAGCCCCGTGGGCGCCGCCGACTTCCGGGGGGTGTGGGCTGCCAGCTACTGGCTGCTGAGCGCCAACCCACAGGTGCGCCGCTTGCACTGGCGCCTGGCGGACGCGCCGGCCCAGGCGCTGGCCAGCGGCTTGCTGGTGGCCGCTGCGGGCGAATACCTGTGCGAGCGCGAGCTGTTCTGGCAGTTGCCGCAGCCGTGGCTGGTGCAACCCGGCGCACCTTATGCCCAGCAGTTGCAGATCACCGACGGTAAGCGCCACCCGCGCCGCGCGCCCAAGCCTGCGGGTGAGCTGTATCGGCGTTTCGACCCACGGGTGCAAGCCTGGGTGTCGTTGCGCGCGTTGGACGTGGAGCAGGATCTGGAGCGTTTCAACCGCTGGCAGAACAACCCGCGGGTGGCGAATTTCTGGCAGGAGCAGGGCGACCTTGCCCAGCACCGCGCCTATCTGCAAAAGCTGGCGGCCGACCCGCACACCCTGACCCTGATCGGTTGCTTCGACGACCAGCCGTTCGCCTATTTCGAGGCGTACTGGGCGCGAGAAGATCGTATCGCGCCGTTCCTCGATGCCACCGACTACGACCGTGGCATCCACATGCTGGTGGGCGAGGAAAACCATCGCGGCCCGCACAAGGTCGCCAGCTGGCTGTCGGCGCTGACCCATTACTTGTTCCTGGACGACCCGCGCACCCAGCGCGTGGTCGCCGAGCCGCGTGCCGACAACGGCAAGATGATCGGCTACCTGCAGGGCCAGGGCTTCTACCGCGAGAAGGAATTCGATTTCCCGCACAAGCGCGCGGCGCTGATGGTCACCACCCGCGAAGGCTTCTTCGCCCGCCACGACCTGACCCTTTGAACCACCCGTAGCAGCTGCCGAAGGCGGCGTCCAGGTTCACCGCGGTTTGCCGGGAACAGCGCGGCGCCTTGGACGCGGCCTGCGGCCGCTGCTACCCACACCGTGTTGCGTTCGGGGTAGGAGCCGGCCTTGGCCGCGCGGTGCCCCCCTGTAGCAGCTGCCGAAGGCGGCGTCCGCATACGACGCGGCCCCAGGGTGTGCCCGGACGCGGCCTGCATCAGGCCGCCTCGCGCTCGCCCGAGGCCTTGCGGCAGTGCACCAGCGCGTCGCGGATCATGAAGTTGACCAGGGTCGGCGACACGCCCAGCTCGCGGGCGATGTCCTTCTGCGGCACGCCGTGCAGGCGGTAGGCCTCAAAGGCGTAGCGGGTGCGCTGGGGCAGTTGGCCCAGCGCCCGTTCCACCACTTCCAGGGTGGCCTGGTGCTGGTGGGTGGCCTCGGGCGTGGCGCCGGCCACTACCACATTTAGGCCTTCGTCCTCGTGGGTGCAGTAGCGCTGCTCCAGCGCCTGCTTGCGGTAATGGTCGATGGCCAGGTTGCGCACGATCTGGAACAGGTAGCTCAGCTGCGCCTTGAACGACGAGGTGATGGACGGCGCTGACTGCAGGCGGAAGAAGGCGTCCTGCACCACGTCCTCGGCCCGTGAGCGACACCCGGTGATGCGCGCGGCGATCTTCACCAGCAGGGTGCGGTTGTCGACGAAGGCTTGCAGCAGGGGTGTGTCGCACGTGCTTGTGGGCTGTTGTTCCATCATGGAATTCACCTGGGTGCCAGTGGGTTATCGCAGGGGCTGGCGCCTGCGAGACGGGCATCAAGCTATCCGTAATGATAATCGTTGTCAAATGAGAGTAAAGTCTAAATGCCCTGTTTCGAGGCATAAGCCGCGCCCTCGAACACTTTCAGGGCATCGGCCAGGCTAGCCGCCGACAGCTCGCCCAGGTGGCTGCCCAGCAGTTCGCCGCGGGGGCTGTAGAACAGCGTGGTGGGCAGCGCCGCCGAGCCCAGCTGGCGGCCCCACTGGCTGCCCGGGTCGTAGAGGATGTGCTGGCGGTCGAAGCCGGCGGCGGCGATGAAGTTGCTGACCACCCCGGGCGTCTCGCCCTGGTTGATGAACACGAAGCGCAGGTCCGGCCGCTGCGCCTGGGCCTGCAGCAGCACGGGCACCTCGCGGCGGCAGGGCGGGCACCAGCTGGCCCACAGGTTGACCACCAGGGGGCGCGGGTCGCTGCCCGGCAGCGCCACTGGCCGGCCCAGGCTGTCATGCAGGGCAGCAGTGGGCATGGCCATGGCTTGCTGGTGCTGGCGCAGCAGCAGGCCGGCACCGGCCCAGGCCAGCAGGCCCACGGCCAGGGCGGCGGCCAGGGGCACGCGCACGGCAGGTTGGCGCCAGCCGCGCCACGCGGCGCCGGCGACCAGCGCCAGCAGGCCTGCCCACCACAGGAAGCCGCCGTCGCGCAGGTCGATCACCTGCCAGGGCTGGTCGCGATACTGGCCGGCGTACAAGGCGACGAAGGCCAGCCGCGCCACCAGCAGCGCCACCACGAACACCCCGAAAATGCTGGCTTCGGGGTTGGCCGCGCCGCGCCGGCGGGCCACCCACCAGCCGGCCAGCAAGGCCAGCGCCAGGGCGGCCAACAGCAGCAGGTGGTTGACGGCCAGGGCAAAGGGGCCGACGCCGAGACTCAACATGGGGACTTCCTGTGTGGGGGGGCAGATGCAACCAGTCTGGCCGCCGGCCGTTAAGGGGCGATTAACGGCGCGCCGCCGCCCGGCGAACCCGGCATAATCGCCGGTTAATGAACGCCGGCGATACTGCCGGTTTTGCGCATGGGTACCTTTGATGCACGTATTGCTTTGCGAAGACGACGAGCTGATTGCCTGTGGCATCGTCGCCGGCCTGCAGGCCCAGGGCCTGACCGTGGACCGCGTGGGCACTGCCAGCGCGGCGCGCGCCCTGTTGCAGGCGGCGCATTTCGACGTGATGGTGCTCGACCTGGGCCTGCCCGACGAGGACGGCCTGGCCATGCTGGCTGCCTTGCGCCAACAGGGCGAGTTGCTGCCAGTGCTGGTGCTGACCGCGCGCGACACCGTCACCGACCGCGTGGCGGGCCTGGAGGCCGGTGCCGATGACTACCTGCTCAAACCCTTCGACCTGCGCGAACTGTGCGCGCGCCTGCACACCCTGACGCGGCGGGTGGCCGGCCGCGCGGTAAATGCCATCGAACACGGCCCGCTGCGCTATGACCCCAGCAGCCGCCAGGCCTGGCTGGCCGGCCAGCCGGTGGACCTGTCGCGCCGCGAGCAGGCCCTGCTGCAGGCGTTGCTGCACAGCCGCGGCCGGGTGCTGTCCAGCGAGCAGCTCAAGGACAGCGTCTACGGCTTCGGCGATGAGGTGGAAAGCAACGCCCTCAACGTACACATTCACCACCTGCGGCGCAAACTGGGCAACGATATCGTCCAGACCGTGCGCGGGCTGGGCTACCGCCTGGGCCAGCCGGCATGAGCCTGCGCCTGCGCTTGAGCCTGATTCTGGGGCTGGCCTTCCTGCTGGTCTGGTGCCTGGCGGCGGCCTGGATGTTCCGCGACCTGCGCCACCAGATGATGTTCTCCCTGGACCAGCGCCTGGTCGCCTCGGCGCGCATGGTCGCCGGGCTGGTGGACCAGCTGCCGCCGCTGGCCAGCCAGGGCGAGGCACGGCGTTTCAGCGCCGACCAGTTGAGCATTCCCGACGGCATGGCCTGCCAGGTCAGCTCGCTGCGCGGCGAGATCCTGGCGCGCAGCCACGGCGCCAGTGACCAGCTGGACGACCAGAGCAGCGGTTTCCATGACCAGCTGATCGATGGCGGCCGCTGGCGCAGCTTCACCCTGATGCACGACGGCGTGCGCATCACCACCGCCGACCGCCACGAAGAACGCGAGTCGCTCAACTATTCGATCCTGCTGGCCGCCTCGGTGCCGGTGCTGGTGGCGCTGCTGGGCAGCCTGGCGGTGCTGTGGCTGTGCGTGGGGGTGGGCCTGGCGCCGCTCAACCGCATCCGCGACGCCTTGGCGCGGCGCAGCGCCGACTCGGTGGAGCCGCTGCAGGTGCAGGCCCTGCCCCGCGAGCTGCAGCCGTTGCTGGACAGCCAGAACCAGCTGTTCCAGCGCATCGGCCAGACCCTGGAGCGCGAGCGGCGCCTGACTGGCGACGCCGCCCATGAACTGCGCAGCCCGCTGACCGCCATCAAGACCCACCTGCAGGTGGCGCGCATGACCGATGGCGGTGCCCGTGAAACCGCCCTGGCCCACGCCGAGGCAGGCGCCGACCGCCTGCACCGTACCCTTGAGCAATTGTTGCTGCTGGCGCGGGTAGAAGGCAGCCTGTCGTTCGACGACGGCTGCGCCTGCACGGCAGGGCAGGTGGCACAGACAGCGGTGCAGGATGCCAGCGCCGGCGACCGCCAGCGCATCGTCCTGGAGCTGCCGCCGGCCGCGGCCGAGGCGCGCCTGCAGGTGCCGTCGGCGCTGGCGGTGGCCGCCGTGCGCAACCTGCTCGACAACGCCCTGCGCCACAGCCCGGCCACTGCCCAGGTGCAGCTGAGCGTGAGCGTGGTGGCGGGGCAGGCGAGCTTCCTGGTGCGCGACCATGGCCCGGGCATCGCCGCCGCCGACCTGCCCAACCTTACCCAGCGCTTCTGGCGCAGCCGCCACAGCGTCGGCTGCGGCCTGGGCCTGGCGATCGTGCATGCCATCGTCCTGCGCTGCGGCGGCGGCCTGGGCTTCGACAGCCGTGACGACGGCCTGCGGGTGCGGCTGGCGCTGCCGCTACATGCGTTGTAACGGCGCCGCGGTCGCCAGGGGCGGGCAGTGCGGGTAGGGTAGCGGCTTGCCTCAGGAGAGGAACACGAGCATGGACCCGCTCACCGAATCAGCCATTGCCATCCAGCCGCCTGGCCCCGGCGATGCCGGCATCATCAGCCGTATCCTGGAGCGCTCGATCCGCACCGGCGGCGCCCTGGACCACCGCAATAACCCTTGCCTGGTGGAGGCCTGGTTGCGTCACAAAGGCTGCAAGGACGTTGATCGCTGGCTGCTGGACGACGCGCTGTATCTGCGCCTGGGCTGGCTGCACGGCAAGCCGGCCGGGGTGGCGCTGGCCTTGACCAGCGGCGAGATCTGCCTGTGCTACGTGCAGCCCGAGTGCTTCCGGCAGGGCGTGGGCCGGGCGCTGATGCTGGCCATGGAAGGGTTTCTGCGCCGCCAGGGCCACCGCCGCGCCATGCTTTACAGCACCGGCGCCGCCAGCGGCTTTCACCAGCGCCTGGGTTACCGACAGACGGGCCGGCCGCTGCGTTTGAGCGGGCTGTTGCTGGTGCCCATGGACAAGGTGTTGGAGGATTTCAACATGGGCCGTGGCAATGGGCTGGTAAAACGTGGCTGAGAATTATTATAATTTGCGACATCGCAATATGCCACTATCCGATTCTTCACCGTAACCAGGGAAGTCACTGCTGATGACGCGGCCCGGTGCTGTACTGGAAACCTACTACCGGGAGCTGGTCGGCTTTCTCAGCGCGCGCCTGGGCAACCGCCAGGTCGCCGAGGACGTGGCCCACGACGCCTATGTACGGGTGCTGGAGCGCAGTGGCGACACCGAGATCGCCCACCCGCGCGCGTTCCTGTACCGCACCGCGCTGAACCTGGTGATCGACGGCCACCGCCGCAGCGTGCTGCGCCAGGCCGAGCCGCTGGAAGTGCTGGACAGCGATGAGCGCTACCAGGACCCGGCGTTGCAGCAGGCGGTGGACCAGGGCCAGCGCCTGGAACTGATGCGCCGCGCGCTGGATGAACTGCCGGCGGCCTGCCGCGACTGTTTCCTGCTGCGCAAGCTCGAAGGCCTGTCGCACCCCGAGATCGCCACGCGCCTGAACCTGTCCCGGGCCTTGGTGGAAAAGCACATCGTCAACGCCATGAAGCACTGTCGGGTGCGCATGCGCGAGTGGGAAAGCCTGTAGCCAGCGCCTCGGCTCGCCGATCATCGGTTTGGCCCCGAATTTGCTGCATCGCCCTTGATTTCGCCGCCCATCGGGAAGAATATCGAGCCAGACTTCCGAGGGATGCCGCTTGATGTGTGGCGGCTCACGGGTCAAGGATGCCCTTGGCGCTACGGCGCAGGTCACCGACCATGATCAACAAAGCGTTGCGAATCCTGATTGCCGACGAGCATCCCAGCCAACTGATGCACGTCGAGCGCATGCTCAACACCATGGGCTATTACCGCATTGCCCCGGTGCGTTCCTTCGAGGCCCTGCTGGCGCTGGTACAGAGCGCCGTGGAACCCTTCGACCTGCTGATTGCCAATACCGAGATGGCCGAGCGTGCCGGCGTTGACCTGCCGCGCCTGTGCAAGGGCAGCAAGCAGGTGCACCACGCATTGCTGTATGAGAGCGAAAGCGTGCCCGTGCCGACCATCGCCGCCCAGCAGCGCGAGTCGGTCAACGTGTGCCTGTCACGCCTGCCGGACAGCGATGCGCTGAAGACCCTGATGGACATCGTCGACATGGGCACCGAACTGGTCGAGCAGCCTGTCGCGGTCGTCAGCCAGCGTCGCCGCAAGCGCCCGGCCCACAAGGAGCCAGCGCTGGCGCGGCACTCCTAGCGGTGCGCCGGGCTGCCCAGGATCATGCAGGTGGTGCTGGCGGTGGCGTAGAGCCTGCCCTCGGCATCATAGATGCGCCCTTCGGCCAGCGCCGTGGACCGCCCCACGTGAATGGCCTTGCCTTCCGCCCGCACCGGCCCGGTGCTGGCGCTCAATGCCCGTACGTAGCTGATGCGCAGGTCCAGCGTGGTGTAGCCCTGGCCCTGCTGCAGCCGCGTGTGGATGGCGCAGCCCATGCATGAGTCCAGCAAAGTGGCGGCATAGCCGCCGTGCACGCTGCCCAGCGGGTTGTAGTGACGTTCATCGGGCGTGCCCTGGAAGATGAACAACCCCGGCCCCCATTCAATCGGCACGAAGTCCATCAGCGTGCCGATGGGCGGCGAGGGCAGCTCGCCGTTGCCAATGCCATCGAAAAATTCCTTGGGCGAAAGCGCACTCACCTGGGCAAAGGTCAGTGTGCCCGGCCCTGCGAGGCGGCCGCGCATGGCCTGTTCCTGGGCTTGCCACAGGGCAATGAGGTCTTGAGTGTCGACGGGCTGCATGGCAGGCTTCCTGAGCAGTGAGCGATAACCCGATAATATTATATGTATAATACAAATCAACCCCGTAGCAGCTGCCGAAGGCTGCGTCCCTGCCATCGTGACATACCAGGCAAATCGCGGACGCGGCCTGCGGCCGCTGCTACGGCGCGTCCCAGTTTGCTATCCTCTGCGCCTTTGGCAGGCGCCAGCATAGGCGTCGCCGTCCCCAATACGTGGATACTACATGACTGCCAACCCCACCCCCGGCCCGCTGCTGCTGTCGCGCGCCGACCACAAGACCCTGGGCCTGGCGGCCCTGGGCGGCGCCCTGGAAATCTACGATTTCATCATTTTCGTGTTCTTCGCGCTCACCCTCAGCCAGCTGTTCTTCCCGCCGCAGATGCCCGAATGGCTGCGCCTGCTGCAAAGCTTCGGCATCTTTGTCACCGGTTACCTGGCCCGGCCGCTGGGCGGCATCCTCATGGCCCACTTCGCCGACCACCTGGGGCGCAAGAAGGTCTTCAGCCTGAGCATTCTGATGATGGCGCTACCGTGCCTGCTGATCGGGGTCATGCCCACCTACGCCCACATTGGCTACGCCGCGCCGCTGATCCTGCTGGCCCTGCGCATCCTGCAGGGCGCGGCGGTGGGGGGCGAGGTGCCCAGCGCCTGGGTGTTCGTCGCCGAACATGCGCCGCTGCATCGCCGCGGTTACGCCCTGGGCTTTCTGCAGGCGGGGCTGACCTTCGGCTACCTGATTGGCGCGCTGACCGCCACGGCCCTGGCGCAGCTGTTCACGCCCCAGGAGATCCTTGATTACGCCTGGCGCCTGCCGTTCCTGCTGGGCGGCGTGTTCGGTGTCATCGGCGTGTGGCTGCGCCGCTGGCTGAGCGAGACCCCGGTGTTCCTGGCCCTGCGCGAGCGTCGCGAAGGCCTGGCGGAACTGCCGCTCAAGACCGTGTTGCGCGACTACCGCCACGCGCTGCTGCCGGCGGTGATCCTTACCTGCGTGCTGACGTCCGCGGTCGTCGTGCTGGTGGTCATCACCCCTACGGTGATGCAGCAGCGCTTCGGCCTCACGGCCAGCCACACCTTCGCCCTGAGCAGCCTGGGCATCGTGTTCCTCAACATCGGCTGCGTGCTGGCCGGCCTGCTGGTGGACCGCATCGGCGCCTGGCGGGCGCTGCTGGTGTACAGCCTGCTGATGCCCCTGGGCATCGCCGCCCTGTACGCCAACCTGATTGGCGGCTGGGGCCTGCCGGGGCTGGGCTATGCCCTGGCCGGGCTGGCCTGCGGAGTGGTGGGCGTGGTGCCGTCGGTGATGGTCGGCCTGTTCCCGGCGAATATCCGCGTGTCAGGCATCTCCTTTACCTACAACATCGCCTACGCCCTGTGGGCCAGCGTCACGCCCCTGGCGTTGATCGCCGCCATGCCCTGGAGCTCGTGGGTGTGCGTGGGCTTCAGCGCGGTGATGGGCCTGGTGGGGCTGCTGACCGCGCTGGTGTTTGCCGGGCGGGGGGTGTTGCAGGAGGGGGACCGGGCTCGAGTCTGCAGTTAAGCTCGCAGGTGTTGATCAGGCGACGGCCAGGCGGGTGATCACCGGCAGCTTTTTGCGCTGCGCCTGCCACAGGTCGTACGCGGCCTGCTCGGCCAGATACATGCGCGCGCTGCCCAGCCCCGCCATTTCCAGACGCAACGCCAGGTCAGCCGACAGTGCCGCGCGGCCGTTGAGCACCGTGGACAACTGCCCACGGGAATAGCCCAGGTGATGCGCCAGGGCGGTGACCGTCATGCCGATCGCCGGCAATACATCCTCGCGCAGCGCTTCACCAGGGTGGGGTGGGTTGAACATGGGCATTATTGCCGTCCCTCCAGTCAGTGGTAGTCGAGGTAGTCGACCAGTTCGATATCGGTGCCGTCGAAGCGATAGATCACGCGCCAGTTGCCCGATACCGTTACCGCCCAGAATCCCAGACGGTCGCCCTTCAAGGCGTGCAGGCGGTTACCCGGCCGGTTCATGTCCTCGGGTGCTGCGGCTCTATCCAAGGCCGAGAGCAGCCGACGCAGTCGGGCAACGTGGTCGGGCCTTACGCCTTTGGTCGTCCCTGTCATGTACAAGGCCTTCAAGCCTTTGTGTCGAATGCTCTTGATCATGACGCGACTGTAAGGTCATAGCTTACACCCACTCAATGGAAACTGTAAGGCAAGACATTACAGTACGCTCATTACTTAATCCCTAAATATGGGATGCAAAATTATATATTGAGATTTTCCCACGACACGGTCTATATTCTCCTCATCAGCTCTACGCCCTCACTGTCAAAAAACAACTCAGGTGAAGCGATGCAGGCGCATTTGATCGCGCTCGATTGGGGGACTACCTCCCTTCGGGCTTATAAACTCGGCCGTGATGGCCAGGTGCTGGAGCAGCGTTCGCTGGCCTCGGGCATCATGCAATTGCCTACCACCGCCCGGACTATCGCCGGGCAGCACTGTGACAATGGTTTTGAGCTGGCCTTCGATGACGCCTGCGGCGACTGGCTGCAGGCGCAACCGCAGCTGCCGGTGATTGCCTGTGGCATGGTCGGCAGCGCCCAGGGCTGGCGCGAGGCGGCCTACTGCCCGACGCCGGCGCGGGTCGCCGACCTGGGCGCCAGCCTGCAGACGGTGCAAACCCTGCGCGGCACGGTGCTGCACATCGTGCCGGGGGTTATCCAGCATTCGCGGCTGCCCAACGTGATGCGCGGCGAGGAAACCCAGGTGCTGGGCCTGTTGCAGGACCTGCCCAGCCACGCCCGCCAGGACGCCCTGCTGATCGGCCTGCCCGGCAGCCACAGCAAGTGGGTGAGCGTGGTGGACGGCTGCATCCAGCGGTTCGACACCTTCATGACCGGCGAGCTGTACGCCGCTGTCTGTGCCCACACCATCCTCGGCCGCACCCAGCAGCCCACCGGCCAGTTCGACGAAGCCGCCTTCGTGCGTGGCGTGCAGGTGGCGTTGTCGACCGATGCCGACATCGGCCTGCTGTCGACCCTGTTCAGCGCTCGCACCCTGGGGCTCACCGGCCAGCTGAGCGGTGCCCAGCAACCTGACTACCTGTCCGGCCTGATGATCGGCCACGAGCTACGCGCCCTGGCCGAGGTGTCGCGCGCCCGGCAGGCCGAGGCTGCGCTGCCGGAGGTGGTGCTGATCGGCAGCGCACCGCTGTGCCAGCGCTATCGCATTGCCCTGCGTCTGTGCGGCTTTGCCCAGGCCAGCCTGGCCGAACAGGCCACCGAACGCGGATTATGGAGCCTGGCCGTGGCGGCCGGGCTGCTCGCCCCACAGCCAGAAGAGGTTTGACATGCTCAAGCAAGCGCTCGCCGCCAACGGCCTGATCGCCATCCTGCGCGGCCTTCGCCCCGACGAAGCCCAGGCCATCGGCCAGGTGCTATACGCCGAAGGTTTTCGCATCATCGAGGTGCCGCTCAATTCCCCCAGCCCCTACGACAGCATCCGCATCCTGCGTGACAGCCTGCCGGCCGATTGCCTGATCGGCGCCGGCACGGTGCTGACCGCCGAGCAGGTGCAGCAGGTCAAGGCCGCCGGCGGCCAGCTGATCGTGATGCCCCACTGCGACGCCAAGGTGCTGCGCGCGGCCAAGGCGGCCGGGCTGTACCTGTCGCCCGGCGTGGTCACGCCCACCGAGGCGTTCGCGGCGCTGGAGGAGGGCGCGGACGCGCTGAAACTGTTCCCTGCCGAAGCGCTCAACCCAGGCGTGGTCAAGGCGCTGCTGGCGGTGCTGCCCAAGGGCACCGCGTTGATTCCGGTGGGCGGCATCAGCCCGGACAACATGGCGCCGTTCGTCGAGGCCGGGGTCCAGGGTTTCGGCCTGGGTTCGGGGCTGTTCAAGCCGGGCATGAGCGCCGCCGACGTCGGCGCCCGGGCCAAGGCCTACGTGGCCGCCTGGAAGCGCCTGCACTGATTCGTTGCGACTACAAAACATCGACAAGAGAGACAAGCGATGAAAATCACCAAATTGACCACCTTTATCGTGCCGCCGCGCTGGTGCTTCCTGAAAGTCGAAACCGACGAGGGCGTGACCGGTTGGGGCGAGCCCGTGGTGGAAGGCCGGGCCCACACCGTGGCCGCTGCCGTCGAGGAATTGTCCGACTACCTGATCGGCAAGGACCCGCGCAACATCGAGGACATCTGGACCGTGCTCTATCGCGGCGGCTTCTACCGCGGCGGCGCTATCCACATGAGCGCGCTGGCCGGTATCGACCAGGCGCTGTGGGACATCAAGGGCAAGGCGCTGGGCGTGTCGGTCAGCGACCTGCTGGGCGGCCAGGTGCGCGACCGCATTCGCGTGTATTCGTGGATCGGCGGCGACCGCCCGGCCGACACCGCCAAGGCTGCGCGCGAGGCCGTGGACCGTGGCTTCACCGCGGTGAAAATGAACGGCACCGAAGAGCTGCAGTTCATCGACACCTTCGACAAGGTCGACCTGTGCCTGGCCAACGTCGCCGCCGTGCGTGACGCCGTGGGCCCCAACGTCGGCATCGGCGTGGACTTCCACGGCCGTGTGCACAAGCCCATGGCCAAGGTGCTGATGAAGGAGTTGGACCCGTACAAGCTGATGTTCATCGAGGAGCCGGTGCTCAGCGAGAACTACGAGGCCTTGAAGGAGCTGGCGCCGCTGACCAGTACGCCCATCGCCCTGGGCGAGCGGCTGTTCTCGCGCTGGGACTTCAAGCGCGTGCTCAGCGAGGGCTACGTCGACATCATCCAGCCCGATGCGTCCCACGCCGGCGGCATCACCGAGACGCGCAAGATTGCCAACATGGCCGAGGCCTACGACGTGGCCCTGGCGCTGCACTGCCCGCTGGGCCCGATTGCCCTGGCAGCGTGCCTGCAGTTGGACGCCGCCTGCTACAACGCGTTCATCCAGGAGCAGAGCCTGGGCATCCACTACAACGAGAGCAACGACCTGCTGGACTACGTCAAGCGCCCCGAGGTGTTCGACTACGACAACGGCTTCGTGAAGATCCCCAACGGCCCGGGCCTGGGCATCGAGATCAACGAAGAGTACGTCAAGGAGCGCGCCGCCGTGGGCCACCGCTGGCGCAACCCGATCTGGCGCCACGCCGACGGCAGCTTCGCCGAGTGGTAACCCGCCACCTGTAGCTGCGATTTACTGTGGGAGCTGGCTTGCCAGCGAGTTTTTGGGCCTCAACAGCTCGCTGGCAAGCCAGCTCCCACAGGCCAAACAATAAGAATGAGGCATGTTGCCCATGCACACCCAGACTCTCCCCGCGCAGGCGGCCCTGGCTACGCCCAGCCGCAAGCGCTTCTTCATCATGGTGCTGCTGTTTATCACGGTGGTGATCAACTACCTCGACCGCAGCAACCTGTCCATCGCCGCCCCGGCGCTGACCAGCGACCTGGGCATCGACCCGGTGCACGTGGGCCTGGTGTTCTCCGCCTTCGGCTGGACCTACGCGGCCATGCAGATCCCGGGCGGCTGGCTGGTGGACCGGGTGCCGCCGCGCATCCTCTACAGCGTTGCCCTGGCGCTGTGGTCGGTGGCCACGGTAATGCTCGGTTTCGCCGGCAGCTTCATCGCCCTGTTCGTGCTGCGCATGGCCGTGGGTGCGCTGGAAGCACCGGCCTACCCCATCAACAGCCGTGTGGTCACCACCTGGTTCCCGGAACGCGAGCGCGCCACCGCCATCGGTTTCTACACCTCGGGGCAATTCGTCGGCCTGGCGTTCCTGACGCCGGTGCTGGCCTGGCTGCAGCACGCCTTCGGCTGGCACATGGTGTTCGTCGCCACCGGCGTGCTGGGCATTGCCTGGGCGCTGGTGTGGTACGCGGTGTACCGCGAGCCGCGTGACTTCAAGGGCGCCAACGACGCCGAAATCGGGCTGATCAGCGAAGGCGGCGGCCTGGTGGACATGCAGGCCTCGGCACGGGCCGCCAAGCCCGGTTTCAGCTGGGCTGACCTGGGCATCGTGCTCAGCAAGCGCAAGTTGTGGGGCATCTACCTGGGCCAGTACTGCCTCAACTCGACCCTGTGGTTCTTCCTGACCTGGTTCCCCACCTACCTGGTTAAATACCGCGGCATGGACTTCATCAAGTCCGGCATGCTCGCGTCGTTGCCATTCCTGGCGGCGTTCGTCGGCGTGCTGTGCTCGGGGTTCTTCTCCGACTGGCTGATTCGCCGCGGCGCCAGCATCGGCCTGGCGCGCAAGCTGCCGATCATCGGCGGGCTGCTGATCAGCACCTGCATCATCGGCGCCAACTACGCCGAATCCACGGCGGTGGTGATCGCCTGCCTGGCGGTGGCGTTCTTCGGCAACGGCCTGGCGTCGATCACCTGGTCGCTGGTCTCCACACTGGCCCCGGCACGCCTGCTGGGCCTGACCGGTGGGGTGTTCAACTTCATCGGCAACCTGTCGGCGATCACCACGCCCATCGCCATCGGCTTCCTGGCCAGCGGCGATTCGTTCGCGCCGGCCATCACCTACATCGCGGTGATGGCGTTGCTGGGCGCGCTGTCGTACATCGTGCTGGTCGGCAAGGTCGAACGCATCCAGCTGTGACTGGCACAGGCGGGGGCGGGCGCACATAATGCGCCTGCTCACGTACTCACTACAGGATTTGCCCATGCAGGACGACGTCACCCCGCAGGCCAAGGAGGCCGCCCCCGCCGGCACGCAAACCCTGATGCGCGGCCTGGCCGTGATTCAGGCAGTGGCCGACGGCGCCCGCGACCTCAAGGAAATCGCCCGGCACGTCGGCACCACCCGCAGCACCACCCACCGCCTGGCCAGCGCCCTGGTGGATGAACGCTACCTGCGCGTGCTGCCCCAGGTGGGTTACCTGCTGGGCCCCAAGCTGATCGAACTGGGCTTCCAGGCCCGCGAGGAAGTGCCCCTGGTGATGCTTGCCGGCCCGTACCTGGATGAGCTGTCGCGCCTGACCGGCGACACCATCCACCTGGCGGTGCGCGACGGCGACGACGTGCTCTACCTGCACAAGACCCCCGGCCGCAATGGCCCGGAAATGCGCTCGCGGGTCGGCCACCGCATGCCGCTGGCGCGCACCGGCATCGGCAAGGCGCTGCTGCTGGACGCCTCGCCCGCCGAGTGGCACCACCTGTACGAAATCAGCCTGCCCGCCGCTGGCCACAACGCCCTGTGGCCCAACCACCCGGAGCAGACCTGGGAACAGGTGCACGCGCGCATGCAGGCCTACGCCCGGGGCGGCTACGCCTTCGACCTGGAAGACAACGAGCCCTCCATCCGCTGCGTGGCAGCGCCGATTCGCGATGCGAGCAAACGCATCGTGGCGGCGATCAGCGTGGCCAGCACGGTGCCGTACATGTCGCTGGAGAAGATGGAAGGGTTGGTGGCGGTGGTGCAGAAGGCGGCGGCGGGGATATCGGCTGAGGTGGGGGGCGGTTAAGTCGTTGGAGACAGGACAGCGTCAGGCTTGCTGCTTTCGTCTCAAGCTTCTGCGATTGGCGTTTTCGGTGCGACGCCCACTGCGTTTCGAGCCGCTTTCCCAGTGCACAGCGCTCCATCGGCTCGCCGTTGCTATGTTCTCTTCCCTCAAGATGACTCTGATTCCATCTTGAGCGGGATAGGCGGTTGAAAGCGTCACGTATAGAGAGTCTTTATCCCGGTAGCCGCTGAGCACCGGGGTGAAACTGAAGGTGCTATGTGGCGATTCATTTTCGCTAGCCTCGCCAATCGCATCGACATGACCGACATAGACCTTGCGGTCCACCATGGTAATGATAAGCGCCTGGTGAGGTTCCGAGATGGAGTTGAACAGCAACTCGCCCAGCGGAGTATCCAGTAGCAACCGTGCACGGTAGTACGCCGACGCCGTTGCGAACCCGCTATATCGGCCTTTCAGGTAACCCGCGAACGTACCCCAGGTAATCCATGGCGCTGGAACCAGGAGAGATAGGCAGGTGAGTTGCAGGAGGAACCCGTAGAACGGAATGTCTGAAGGGCTGACGTTGAACGCTTTCAGCAAGCTCAGGATGGCCGTGGAGAATACACTCCATCCTTTGGGGTAGAAGTTCGACGCCAGTCCACATGACACCAACGCCAGCAGTATGCAGGTCAGGCCCAGTTTGGCGACCAGAAGATAGAGCAATTGACCGTCATAGCGATGAAGTCGAGTGAAGTAGTAGGGATGGTTCATACATACGAGATACCCGCTGACCAGGATCGGCAGTATCAATAGCAATCCCATTTCAGTTGCGGTTCTTGATAATTCGGTCGGCCATTGCCTGGGTTTGCTGATAGCTTGCCGACGCGTAAATTTCCTCCACATTGACCTTGAGCATGCTGCGACCTACCAGGCGTAGGCTATGGGAACCGCCTTTTGCTCTCATGTAGGCGTCTTTCTCATCGAGTATTCCGAAAAATTTCAGTAGCGTTGTTATCGGCATTGGTAGTCCCTCCTGGACATGGAGTTTCCCATCCTGGGTTCTGCTTGGCGAAGCGTTTGTGCCTTTGCATGGTGTCTATTTGTTTCGGTGGAGTTTGGCGCTATTTCGACGCTTAGCTGGCGAAAAATCCTACATTTATCCAGGTGCAGATGATGGTAATCTCGCGCCGGCCTGCGCTTTATGGCGGGCCGTACAGTGCGGGTCCGTTGGGTTCCGTTTTGACTGAAGGGTCCGACTTCGAACACCTTGCGGCTCGCCACCCATGCTTTTCGAAAAGTCTGGATCGAGGTCGACGCCTGCCTTACCCCATCGGCGGCAATCGCCGCTTCACCGGGCTCTTCTTGATGATCGCGGTGTTGGTTTCGGCGTAGGCGTTCAGGCCATCCAATACCGTGTCCAGTTCCTCGATGCTGCGCACATGCAACCGGGCGATGAAACAGTCGTCGCCGGTGACCTTGTCGCATTCGGTGAACTGGGCGATCTGCTGGATCTGCCGTTCCACCACCTGCAGTTGCCCCGGCAGCGGGCGGATGCGGACGATGGCTTGCAGCTGGTAGCCGAAGGCCTTGGGGTCGACTTCCACGGTGTAGCCCTTGAGCACGCCGCGTTCTTCCAGCTTGCGCAGGCGCTCGGCAACGCTGGGGGCGGACAGGCCGGTGAGTTGCGCCAGGGCCTTGAGCGAGCGGCGCGAGTCTTCCATCAGGGCGGCAATTAGGCGCTGGTCGATGTCATCAGTCATGTTTCGCTCCTTAGGCAAACGCTGCCGAATGCCTTGATAGTAAAGCCGTATCGCCCATTTCACCTTGCTTTTTTCATGGAATCCGCGCGCGGGCGCCGAGCATAATATTGCCCATTGCAAAGGAGAATGTAGATGGACAATTCACTGCGGCGCGGCACCCTGGAAATGGTCGCGGCCATGTTGATTTCCGGCACCATTGGCTGGCTGGTGATGCTCTCGGGGCAGCCGGTGCTGGACGTGGTGTTCTGGCGCTGCGTGTTCGGCGCGCTGACGCTGCTGGTGGTGTGCGCGGCCATGGGCTTTTTGCGGCCTGGTCTGCTGACCCGCACCACGTTGCTGCTGGCGGTGCTCAGCGGCGTGGCCATTGTCGGCAACTGGCTGCTGCTGTTCGGCTCGTACTCGCGGGCGTCCATCGCCATTGGCACGGCGGTGTATAACGTGCAGCCGTTCATGCTGGTCGGGCTGGGGGCGCTGTTCCTCGGCGAGAAGATCACCGCGCAGAAACTGTTCTGGCTGACGGTGTCCTTCGCCGGCATGTTGGCCATCGTCAGCGCCCATGGCGGGCAGGGCGGTGGCGATTACCTGGTGGGCATCGTCATGGCGCTGGGGGCGGCGGCGCTGTATGCCATCGCGGCGCTGATCATCAAGCGCCTGAAAGGCGTGCCGCCGCATTTGATCGCACTGGTGCAGGTCAGCACCGGCGCGGTGCTGCTGGCGCCGCTGGCGGATCTGTCGGCGTTTCCCCAGGCGCTGCACGGTTGGGGCGCGCTGCTGACGCTGGGCATGGTGCACACCGGCCTGATGTACGTGCTGCTGTATGGCGCTATTCAAAAGCTGCCGACGGCGTTGACCGGGGCCTTGAGTTTCATCTACCCGATCGTGGCCATTTTCGTCGATTGGTTTGCGTTCGGGCACCGCCTGGATGCCCTGCAATGGGTGGGTGTGGCGGCCATTCTGCTGGCCGCCGCGGGCATGCAGCAGGGCTGGGGCCTGCGCCGTGCCCGGCAGGCCAACGCGCACTGAGTGCACATCAGTCCCCAGCCGATGCTGCCCACTGCTTCAGGGCGTGGTGTACCCAATCCTGTGACAGGCGCTCCTGCTCCAGCCTGCCAATGCCCAGCTGGCCGTTGCGCAGGCTGTCGAACGTTGCACGCTCGGCGGCGCACAGGCCCGTAGTGGGCATTTGTGCCGGGGCGGGTTCCGCGCAGCCGCGCTGTCGATGGCGCGCAAGCGTTTCGCTGTCCATCAACAGCGCCTGCACGTGAGGTTGATGGCGCCGGGCATCGGCCAGCAGCTTGAAGCCCCAGGTGTCCAGGTCGCCCCAATAGCCGATGCGTTTGCCCTCCAGCCAGGGCGCCCGCAGCCACGCGGTATTGGCGCCGCCGCCACAGACCGCAATGGTGTCTGGCAGCTCGGGCAGTTCGTACCCTGCCTGCAGGTTTTCCACAACGAGGATGTTGCTGGCAGGCAGCGGGTATTCAAGCAACTGCTCCAAGGGCAACTTCAACAGGCCCAGCCCCGCCAGCCTCACCCTGGCGGTTGTGCACAATGGTTTTACCGTGAGCCAGTTCGACGGGGTGGGCCGGCACCCCAGCCATGCTTCCAGGCCGCCCTGCGCAGACACCTGCTGCCCATGACGTTGGTCCAGCAAGGCAACGATCAGCGCCTGGTTGAGCTCCACGAACTTGGTGTCGACGCCCACCAGGGGGATGGCGCGCAGGTAACGCCCCTGGCCAAGCCCACGCTGCAGCTGGGGAATGACCGCTGCCAGCAACCGCACGTCTTCGACCGTCAGCCGCTCCAGGGCAACCAGCTGCCTGATCAGCGCAGGGTAAAGGCTTTCATCCAGCGCCAGCAGTGGTTCAAGGCGCACCTCCCACGCCTTGCTGCGGGCGATGGCGTCATCGCCAAGCACCGTGATCAGTTGTTGCACCGAGCCGATGCGCACCACCACGGGGACTTCACATTCGCCCAACTGGCGGAAGCTGCGGTTCACCCAGGTGACAAGGTCCGGCCAGGGCCAACTGCGCCAGGCGTTGATGTAGGCATGAAACTGCCTGATGTCCGCCAGGGCGAGGGAGCCGGACGGTGGGTTGAGCCTGCACACGATCGGGAATTTGCGCTTGCCTTCCAGGCGCTCGCGTAGCCTGGTGGGATGCTGCCACTCCACCCGGGATAAATGTTCGATGACCTGCTCGGGCATCTTTCCCCACGTATTCATTCAGTCAACTCCGGCTCGATGCCTAGCGCCGCGGCGTCGGCTTCTGCCTTTGCCGCACGGTGCTGCGCCTGTTGCTGGTCGATTTCCTCCCAGGTCATCTCGCACAGCCGGCTTTCATGGCTGAGGGGGTCGCGCTCGGCAATCAACAGCGAACGCGCCGACTCGCGGGCAAGGTTGAGGTTTTTATAGGGTGTGATCAGGTTGACGTGGATCTGCAGCGCCTTGAACACCTTCAACACCCTGCGGCTCACGGCCTCGGCGGTATTGGAAAAGGCCTCGTCGAGGAACACCGTGCAATAGATAGGCTGCTGGCAGCCGTCCGGCGTCAGCACGTAGGCCAGGCTGGCCGCCACAATGGTGCCGGCGAACGATTCTTTCTCGCCCCCGGACTTGCCGCTGGACGAATCCAGGACATCGCGAATCGACCCATCGGCCTTGTCGATTTCTTCGGCAAAGAACGATAGCTGGTAGCGTGAATCGAGCAGGCGCAGGCTCTCCATGGTGCCTGACGTGGCGGGTTGGGTGGCTTTCTGCAACGTCGTGACCAGCGCCTGCAGTTGCTGGAAGCGAGCATCGTGGTCATCGCTGCCGGCGCGTGCCAGCACGCTGGTGAGTTGCTGGTTGAACGCCTTCACATGCTCGAAAATCTCGCTTCTGCTGCCCAGGCGCAGGTGGCTACCCTGCCTGAACTCGGTACGTTCGAGCACGCTGTTGATCGTGTCGATGCGATCGCGAATGTCCTCGCGTTCAGCGTCGATGGCCTGGCGTATCTGCGCCAGCGATTGTGTGGCGTTGCGGTTGAGGCGTTCGCGGAAGCGCTCCACCAGTTCGGGCAGGCCTTCGTTTTCCAGCTGCCCGAGGTAGTCCAGGTACTCGCCCAGCCCCTCGGTGCCGCTGACCCAATCGTTGGCGATGAGCGGCCATTGGCTCTTGAACGTGGCGACGATGCTGCTGGCTTCATTCGACGCGGTCAGTTCGCTGGCTGCGGTCTTTTCCCTGGCCTTGTCGAGGGCTGTACGCTGCTCTCGCTCAAGGCGGGCGGCATCGTCCAGGGAAGCCATCGGCAACGAGCCGATGCGTTGCGTGAGGATGTCGCGGACATCATCGGTGATGCCTGCCTGGACAATGCCGGACAGGGTCAGCAGCTGGCGCCTGGCCTCGTTGCATTGGCTGGTGGCGCTGCCGATGCTCGTGCCGGTAGACGCTTTGTCGGCGCGAAGGGCCTCGCGCGCGTCAACGGACGTTTGCCACTGCGCCTTGGCCAACCCCAGCTCGCTGCGTGGGTCTTCCAGGGCCTGCAGGTCGGCGGCCAGCGTCTCCATGCGCTGCTGGACCGACAGCACGTCAACGGACGCCCATGGGGTGGTGGCAATCGTTTCCCACCGAGTATTGGTTTCAGCCAAGGCGTCCATGGCGGCACGTGCGTCGGCCACCTGTTGGTTCAGCACCTGCTGCTGCGCCTGCAGGGCTGCTTCATCCGCTTCCAGCGCCTGCAGGCGCGCGTGGTTGTTGAAGCCCAGGCACCAGTTTCGAGGATTGTCGATGGCCTGCTGGTCTTTTTTCTCGAACCTGCCCTTGTCCAGGTGGACCAGGCCCTTGATGGTCATGGAAAAAGGGGTGTCGTCCAGCTGTTGCGTGCTGTCCACGCAGTGCAGGTCGAAGCGTGCCAGGTGGTGTTTCAGCCAGTCCCGGTAGGCGTGGGCGCTCCATTCCAGCTTGCGCAGGTAGCCGTCGGGCTTGAACTGCGCGGCGGCCCCGGCCTGGCCCACTACCTGAACGCGGACGTGCAGGCCGGTGTGCCGGCTGTTGAGCCAACGGGTTACCAGGCGAAAATGCTCGCCGTCCACCAGCAGGGTAGTACGCAGGCCGCCCAGCGCCCGCTCGATGGCGCCGCGCCAGGGCGCATGTTCTTCACGCACGTCCAGCAACTCGCCGACAAAGGGCAGGCGGGTGGCCTCCAGCTGCAGGCTGCCCGCCAGTTCGTCGCGGAGCTTCTGGTACGCAGGATCAATGTTGGAGTTGGGCCGAGCCTTGAGTTCGGCGATGTGCGTGGCCAGCGACTTGGCCTGCGCGCGCGCGGTGGTCATTTGGCTGGCGGAGTCTGCGAAGCTGTCCTGGCTGGCTTCGCGCTGCGCCGGGTAGTCGCTGACGAAGGCTTGCGCCCTGGCCTGATGCTGCTGGAAGCTGTCCGCGCCCAGGGCGTCGGCCTGGCCCAGCGCGCGCAAGGTTTCCTGGTAGTGCACGGCGTTGCGCTGGGTATCTCCGAAGCGCTGGCGGGCTTGCTGCACGTCGCGCTTGAGCCCCTCCAGCCGCTCGCCGCCCTGGGATTGGTAGGCGTGATAGAGCATCTGCACGCGCTCGTCGGCGTCCACCAATTGGCTGTCCAACTGGTTTTGCTGCGCCAACAACCGGGCCAATTGTGCCTCCAGGTCAGCCAGGCGAATGCTCCACAAACGATGGCATTGCTCTGCAAAATAGATGGGCAGCGCCACCGCTTCTCTGGTCAGGGCGACCAGTTGCAGCCTCGCCTCGGCAAGTTCATTGCTGACCTGCGGCAGGCGCGCCAGGGTATCGCGCTGCCTGCGGGCTTCAGTCAACTCACGGTGGATGCCTACCAGGTCGTCAAACTCGCGCACCGCCAGCCCGGCATGCTCCTTGACGCTGCTGGGCTCCAGCACCAGGTCGCGGATCAGCCCGGTCAGGTCATCGATTTTCTTCAACCCCAAGGCCCGTGAAAGCAGGGCCGGGGCGTTGCGGTTTTCCATGCGCAGCAGGCGGGTGAAGGCTTCCTGGTACTCGGTAAACGTGGCGAACCACTCAAGCCCTGGCGTCTCGCCCAGATGTTGCTTGAGTGCCCGAACATCGCCCTCGCCAAATTGATGCAGTATTTCTTCCAGTGTGACAGGGCGTTTGCCGATGATGAACAGGCGTTTCAGGCTGTCCGCCGCATTGCTTGCCTGGGTGGTCCAGAACAGCGTGGCCAGCACTATCTCGGAGCCGTCGTCGCCCTTGTAGCAGGCCCGCAGCGCACTGGCGGTGGCGCCGGGGCGCTTGAGCAGTGAGGCGGTGTCATTGCCGTCATGCACCTTGCCGTAGTTGCCGCGAATGTACGACATCAGCGTGCGGTCGGTGCGGTCGCCCTGGGCGGCGGCGATGTTGAACGAAGCTTTGCTGGGGGGCAGCAGCAATGCCATCAGGCCGTCGATCAGGGTAGATTTCCCGGCACCGTTGTCGCCGGTGATCAGGGTGCCGTCAGGGTTGATCAGCGCGGTGTGCAGGCCGTGGAACGAGCCCCAGTTGTAGACCGAAAGCTCGGCCAGACGGATCTGCCCGGTGCCAAACAAATCACCAGGCTGCACGGCATCATGCTCATTCATCGTTATTCTCCTCGGCAGGTGCTGCGGCATCGGGACCCGCCAGGCGCTGGTATTCGACCAGCAGGCGGTCCAGGAAGTCGGCATTCACCACGTAGCGAATAACCGGGGTCACTTCGAAACGGTCGTTGTCACCGCGTACCGTGCTGATCAGGCGTTTTTCGAGCAGGAACTTGGTCGCGCCACTCAACGAGCGGCGCTCGCCGCGGGTGCTTTGAGTCAAGGGCAGGAAGGGTGTCATCAAAGCCTCGATCTGCTCGGTGGCGATGATGATGCGTTGCTCGCCGGCGGTTTCGCGCTCCTGGTAGTACTTGCGCAGCACCAGCAACAGCAAGGTGTCGTACAGGGTCAGGGTGCGTTTGTTGACCATCGAATACTGTTCGTCGGAGTCCGTGTCGTCGAGGTCGTCGTCCTGCTGCAGGAGGATGGCGATGCCCGCGCGGCGGTCGAGGATCAGGTGCAGGAACATCCGCGCCAGGTGCTGGGTGATGGCTGTTTCATGCAGGCACAGTGCGTCGTAGGCCAGGCGCTTCTGGCTGGCCATGACCACGCCCTGGCGCAACAGCAGGACCATCGCCCGGCGGGCTTCCACTGGCATCTCGCTATCGGCCTGGCCCTGCGCCTGCTGCGTTGCAGCGGGCTCATCCGCGGCTTCAAGGGGCGATTCATCTTCTGCTTCGGCGGGGCGAAAGCGGTCGAACAGCGACGAGCCCTGCAGGTTTTTTTCTTCCTGGCTCATAAACCCAGGTCCTCCGGCTTGTCGGGAAAGTTGTCGGCGGCCATCAACAAGTAAGGTACCCGTACGTTGATGCGCTGGCCTGTCCGATCGGTGACGCCGACGCTTTCGCAGCTATCGAGCTCCACGGCCTTGGTGGCCTTGGCGATTCGCACGTAGGCCACCAGCTCCTCCAGGCCGCTGGTGACCGGGCGGTGCGCGGCCACCTGGGCCACTGACAGGGGGCCGTGCCGGGCCAGCAGGGCCCGTAGCGCTTCTGCCAGTTCCAGCACCTTCACGCTGTCGAGATGGTCGAGCATGCCTTGGCTCGCTGCGGTGGCGTTGCGGGTGACGGCCACGTCGCGGGTGTCGACGCGCTCCTCCGGCAAGCGCAGGTGGAGGCTGGAAGGGGAGTGCACCTTGAAACTACCCGTGGGAATGGGCAGGGCGATGGGCTGGCGGAAGTTGAGGTCCAGTTCCTTGAACCCCACCGCCAGGCGTTCAAGTTGCCGCAAGGTGCGTTCCACCGCGCGGCGCTCCTGTTGTGCGCCGCTTTCAACGAAGGCCCGCAGGCTTTCCTCGGTGCGGCGTCGCACCAGGAATATTCGTTCGCTTTCCTTGCTCAGCTCCCGTACCAGATGGCCGAGGTACCGGACTTCGTCGCGCCCAAGGTGGTGCGCGGCCGGCCGCGCCAGGATCGAGCGGATCTGTTCGCGAAATTCGACGATGCGGTTCTGGTCGCACAACAGCCGGTAGAAGCCATCGAAGGCCCGGCCCGCATCGGTCTGCAGCAGCTGGTCTTCATGCTTGAGCAAGGCTTCCACCACCTCGCCGCGGCCTGACTCGGATTCGATCATGCGCACGCGCAGGGTCTGGTCGAGTTGGCGGATCTCGTCTTCGAGACGACGGAAATCGCCGGTGAGCACGGCGGCCAGGTGATACAGGCCACGGATGCGTTCGCGTTGCTCGGCGTCGTTGAGTTGAGTCAGCTCGCCCCGGCGCAGTTGCTCTATCTGCAGGTCCAGCTCGTCGCGGCGGGCCTGCAGCAGGGTGATGCGTTCCTTGGGGTCCGGGCTCAGCGCAGTGGCCAGGTCACGCACAGCGTCCTGGACGATGCGCAGGTGCGAGGCGGTGGCGCTGCTGTCGCGGTGTTCGAGGCTTTGCGCGAAGCGCATGGCCAGTTCGAAAGCGTCGGTGCGGGTCAGCTGGTCATCGTGTTCGCGCAGCCAGCCGGCGTGAATCCAGTTGCGCAGATGAATGCCGGCATTGTCCTGCAGGCCGTACAGTTCCTGCCACAGGGGCAGCTCTGTTTCCAGCGCCACCCGTGCCTTGCCGAACGGCACTTCGCGGTCTTCGTGGAACAGGTCATTGATGAACGCCAGGATGATGGGGGCATGATCCGCGTGCAGCAATCGCCAGGCGGCGTGTTCGGAAAAAAGTCGTCGATACCGGGCTTGCTGCTCATGCACGGACATGGTCGTTCCCTATCGTGATTGCCAGGGCAAAAAGTGCGCTGCAACCGCAACTATGGACCAGCCTTTAGCGCGACGTTGTAGGAGAACGATTAAGTGGTATGGAGAAATTTCCGAGAAGTGTTACCAAACTCGAGCGCACTACCCCTGTAGCAGCGGCCGCAAGGCCGCGTCTTGCACGCCGTGGTGTGCCTGGTGCTACCAGGAGCAAGACGCCGCCTGCGGCAGCTGCTACGGGGTTTGGTTGATCATCAGGTTGAGGTTTTGCACGGCCGCGCCGGCGGCGCCCTTGCCGAGGTTGTCGAAAACCGCTGCCAGCAGCACGTGCTGGCCGTGTTCGAAGACCATCAGGCGCAGGTCGTCGGTGCCGTTGAGCACCTGCGGGTCGAGCAGGGCGAGGGCCTTGCTGTCGGCCAGGGGCATGACGCTGACGTGGCGTTGGCCGGCGTAGTGGTCGGCCAGGCACTGGTGCAGCTGCTGGGCAGAGGCCTTGAGCAGGTGCAGCTGCAGTGGGATGGTCAGCACGATGCCCTGGCGGAACGCGCCGTACGCCGGTACGAACACCGGGCGATGCAGCAGGCCGCTGTGCTGGGCAATTTCCGGCACGTGCTTGTGGGTCAGGCCCAGGCCGTAAACCTGGAACGGCGGCGCCTGGGTGGCGTTCTCGCCTTCGTACTCATCCACCCCGGCGCGGCCCTTGCCCGAGTAGCCCGAGACCGCGTTGATGCTGATCGGGTAGTCCGCCGGCAGCAGGCCGGCCTGCAGCAGCGGGCGCAGCAGGCCGATGGCGCCGGTGGGGTAGCAGCCCGGGTTGCTGACGCGGGTGGCGGTGCGGATGGCCTGGGCCTGGGCGCTGCCCATTTCCGCGAAGCCGTAGGTCCAGCCGGCCTGGGTGCGGTGGGCGGAGCTGGCGTCGATCACCCGCACCGACGGGTTGTGGATGCTGGCCACGGCTTCGCGAGCGGCGTCGTCGGGCAGGCACAGGATGGCCAGGTCGCAGGCATTAATGGCTTCGGCGCGGTGGTGCGGGTCCTTGCGAAAGCGCGGGTCCAGGCGCAGCAGTTGCAGGTCGGTGCGGTGCCGCAGCCGCTGGTGAATCTGCAGGCCGGTGGTGCCCTGGTCGCCGTCGATGAAAATCAGTGGGGTGCTCATGTTTCGCTGCTCGCAAGAAGTGACTGCCGCTATCTTCGATTCATCGGTAGCATAGGGAAAGTTGAATTTGGCAACGGCCACGTTCAGTTTTACTGAAGGTTAACAAAGCATGCGTGAAATCAGCCTGGACCGCCTGCGTACCCTGGTGGTGATCGCCGACCTGGGGTCGTTCGCGGAAGCGGCGCGGGCGCTGAACCTGGCGCCGCCCACGGTCAGCCTGCACATTGCCGGCCTGGAGGCGCGGGTGGGTGGGGCGTTGTTGTCACGGGCGCGCGGGCGGGTGCTGCCCACGGCCATCGGCGAGACGCTGGTGGAGCGTGCCCGGCGGCTGTTGCTGGATGCGCAGCAGGCGCTGGAGGATGTGCAGCGCCAGGTGCAGGGGCTGGCGGGCCGGGTGCGCCTGGGCGCGTCCACCGGGGCGATTGCGCAGCTGCTGCCCCAGGCCCTGGAAACCTTGGGCCAGCGCCACCCCGGCATCGACGTGCAGGTGGCGGTGCTGACGTCCCAGGAAACCCTGCGGCAGCTGACCGCCGGTACGTTGGACATCGGCCTGATTGCCTTGCCGCAGTTGCCGGTCAAGGGCGTGCAGATCCAGCCCTGGCGCCGCGACCCGGTGATGGCGTTCCTGCCGGCGGCCTGGCAGGTGCCCGACGTCGTCACGCCAGCCTGGCTGGCCGCGCAGCCGCTGATCCTCAACGACAGCACCACGCGGCTGTCGCGGCTCACCGCCGAATGGTTCGCCAGTGACGGCCAGCAACCCACGCCGCGTATCCAACTCAATTACAACGATGCGATCAAGAGCCTGGTGGCGGCGGGCTATGGCGCCACGCTGCTGCCCCACGAGGCGTCCACGCCGCTGCCGGACGCGCGCATGCTGATGCGGCCGTTGCAGCCCGAATTGTCCCGGCAATTGGGCATCGTTCATCGTGCCGGTGAAGTCGAAAGGGCGACCCGGCATGTGCTGGAAGTGTTGTGGGCGTTGCAGGTGGAGTAGCGGTGTGGCGGGTCAGGCGACCTTGGCGATGTTGCGGGCCACGCCACGCAAATCGGTTACCGAGGCGGCCAGGCCGCTGAGGTGGCGCTCAATGTAATCGATGTCGGCGGAGTTGTCGGCGTAGGTGGAGTGGCGCAGGAACAGCGCGTGGCCTTGCAGCATGCGTGACAGCGCTTCCAGGTGAGCGGCGGTGTGTTCCAGGTCGTCCTGGATGGTGCCCAGGCGTTCGATGTGCATGGTAATGACTCCGATACTGAAGGCCGTGATTCACTCACTGCCCTGATGCCTTTTCTATCGGCAGGGGCGGGGCGAACTCCAGTAAATTCGGGTATCGGAAGCATTTCGGCGGTGTATGGCGCCTGACACGAATGATGTCATGGCGCCATGCATGGGCCGGATTACATGTTCGGGTAGGTGGGGCCGCCGCCGCCTTCCGGGGTCACCCAGGTGATGTTCTGCGAAGGGTCCTTGATGTCGCAGGTCTTGCAGTGCACGCAGTTCTGGGCGTTGATCTGGAAGCGCTTCTCGCCGTCTTCCTGGGTGATGACTTCGTACACGCCCGCCGGGCAGTAGCGCTGCGCCGGTTCATCGTAGAGCGGCAGGTTGGTGCTGATCGGGATGCTCGGGTCCTTCAGCTTCAGGTGGCAGGGTTGTTCCTCTTCATGGTTGGTGCTGGAGAGGAATACCGAGCTCAGCTTGTCGAAGCTCAGCTTGCCGTCGGGCTTGGGATAGTCGATTTTCTTCGAGTCCTTCGCCAGCTTCATGCACGCGTAGTCGGGCTTGGTGTCGTGCAGGGTGAAGGGGATCTTGCCGCCGAAGATGTTCTGGTCGATGTAGTTGAACGCACCGCCCAGCACCGCGCCCCACTTGTGGATGGCGGGGCCGAAGTTACGGCTGGCGAACAGCTCTTCATACAGCCAGCTGGCCTTGAAGCCGTCGACGTAGCCGGTCAGCAGGTCGCCGCCCTCGGCGCCGGCCAGCAGCTTTTCGGCCACCGCGTCGGCGGCCAGCATGCCGGACTTCATGGCGGTGTGGCTGCCCTTGATCTTGGCGAAGTTCAGGGTGCCCAGGTCGCAGCCGATCAGCGCGCCGCCGTTGAAGACCATCTTCGGCAGCGAGTTCAGGCCGCCCTTGCAGATGGCACGGGCGCCGTAGCTGATGCGCTTGCCGCCTTCCAGGTACTGGCTGATGACCGGGTGGTGCTTGAGGCGCTGGAACTCGTCGAACGGCGACAGGTAGGGGTTGCCGTAGGACAGGTCGACGATCAGGCCTACAACGACCTGGTTGTTTTCCAGGTGGTAGAGGAACGAGCCACCGGTGTTCTCGGTGCCCATGATGTCCATCGGCCAGCCGGCGGTGTGCACCACCAGGCCCTGCTCGTGCTTGGCCGGGTCGACTTCCCAGATTTCCTTGAGGCCGATGCCGTAGTGCTGGGCGTCGGCGTCGCTGTCCAGGTTGAAGCGCTTGATCAGTTGCTTGCCGATGTGCCCGCGGCAGCCCTCGGCGAACAGCGTGTACTTGCCACGCAGTTCCATGCCGGGGGTGTACATGCCGTCTTTCGGGTGGCCTTCGCGGTCCACGCCCATGTCGCCGGTGAGGATGCCGCGCACGGTGCCGTTTTCGTCGATCAGCGCTTCCTGGGCAGCGAAGCCTGGGTACACTTCCACGCCCAGGTTCTCGGCCTGCTGGGCCAGCCAGCGGCACAGGTTGCCCAGGGAGATGATGTAGTTGCCTTCGTTGTGCATGGTCTTGGGCACGAACGCGCCGGGCACCTTGCTGGCGCTCTCGGCGTTTTTCAGCACGTAGATGTCATCGCGCTTGACCGGGGTGTTCAGCGGCGCGCCCAGCTCTTTCCAATCCGGGAACAGCTCGTTCAGCGCGCGGGGTTCGAACACCGCGCCGGAGAGAATGTGGGCGCCTACCTCGGAGCCTTTTTCCACCACGCAGACGCTGATTTCCTGGCCCGCTGCAGCAGCTTTCTGCTTCAGGCGGCAGGCGGCGGACAGGCCAGCGGGGCCGGCCCCGACGATGACCACGTCGAATTCCATGTATTCGCGTTCCACAGGTTCTCTCCTACTCAAGGCTCACAGTTTTTTCTAATGGCGTTGCGCTTTCTGGCGTGGGGTGCGGTGTAGCACACCCGTGGACGCACTACAGGGCAATCTCTTTGGCCGCGCATTATATCTACACCACCGGCAGGGTCCAATACAAACGTTTGTTTGAATTTGTCCCAGGCCAGTAAATTCGCTGGGGGCGGGGGCATGACCGACGGGTTCCGGTTGTTGACCGGTCCGGGCGTAGCGGTCAAGATACGGGCGGTTTTGCATTTGCCGCAGGTTGTCCTGAGGCTGCAAGAGCATCTCTAAAAGCCAGGCCAGAGCCGCGCAGGCACGCCTTGCCCCTGTTGTAGTGGAGTTTACACGTCGCCACCGCCCGTGACTGCCCGGTTTTGCCGCTAAGTCATTGAATTCAGGGAGCAATGCTAAATTAAGCGGGCTCGCCGTCGTTTTTAAAGGTGCCCTTGTGCCCACTGAGCATCGCCTGGCCTGCCGGGCGACATTCTTTTCACCGGAGAGTAACGAGGAATCCATGAAGGTTCTTGTAGCTGTCAAACGAGTGGTCGACTACAACGTCAAGGTCCGTGTCAAAGCGGACAACTCCGGCGTCGATCTCGCCAACGTCAAGATGTCCATGAACCCCTTCTGCGAAATCGCCGTGGAAGAGGCCGTGCGTCTGAAAGAGAAGGGCGTCGCGTCTGAAATCGTCGTCGTCACCATTGGCCCGGCCACTGCGCAGGAACAACTGCGTACCGCCCTGGCCCTGGGCGCCGACCGCGCCATCCTGGTGGAAGCCGCCGAAGAACTGAACTCCCTGGCCGTGGCCAAGCTGCTCAAGGCCGTTGTCGACAAGGAACAGCCTCAGCTGGTGATCCTGGGCAAACAGGCCATCGACAGCGACAACAACCAGACCGGCCAGATGCTGGCGGCGCTGACCGGCTTCGGCCAGGGCACCTTCGCCTCCAAGGTGGACGTGGCTGGCGACAAGGTCAATGTCACCCGTGAAATCGACGGCGGCCTGCAGACCGTTGCGCTGAACCTGCCCGCCATCGTCACCACCGACCTGCGCCTGAACGAGCCTCGCTACGCTTCGCTGCCTAACATCATGAAGGCCAAGAAGAAGCCGCTGGAAACCGTGACCCCGGACGCCCTGGGTGTTTCCGTGGCTTCCACCAACAAGACCATCAAGGTTGAAGCCCCGGCTGCCCGCAGCGCTGGCATCAAGGTCAAGTCGGTTGCAGAACTGGTCGAGAAACTGAAAAACGAAGCGAAGGTAATCTAAATGACTATCCTGGTTATCGCTGAACACGAGAATGGTGCCGTAGCCCCGGCTACCCTGAACACCGTCGCAGCTGCCGCGAAAATCGGTGGTGATGTGCATGTGCTGGTGGCTGGCCAAGGCGTTGGCGCCGTGGCAGAAGCTGCCGCCAAGATTGCCGGCGTGGCAAAAGTGCTGGTGGCCGACAACGCTGCCTACGCGCACTTCCTGCCGGAAAACGTTGCGCCGCTGGTGGTCGAACTGGCCAAGGCCTACAGCCACGTGCTGGCCCCGGCTACCTCCAACGGCAAGAACGTGCTGCCGCGCGTCGCTGCCCAGCTGGACGTCGACCAGATCTCCGAGATCATCTCGGTGGAATCGGCTGACACCTTCAAGCGTCCGATCTACGCCGGCAACGCCATTGCCACCGTGCAATCGAACGCTGCCATCAAGGTCATCACCGTGCGCGCCACCGGCTTCGACGCCGTTGCCGCCGAAGGTGGCTCGGCTGCCATCGAAGCCGTGGGCGCTGCCCATGATGCCGGCAAATCGGCGTTCGTTGGCGAAGAGCTGGCCAAGTCCGACCGCCCTGAGCTGACCGCTGCCAAGATCGTCGTTTCCGGCGGCCGCGGCATGCAGAACGGCGACAACTTCAAGCACCTGTACGCCCTGGCCGACAAGCTGGGCGCCGCCGTCGGTGCCTCGCGCGCCGCCGTGGACGCAGGCTTCGTGCCCAACGACATGCAGGTCGGCCAGACCGGCAAGATCGTTGCGCCACAGCTGTACATCGCCGTCGGTATCTCCGGCGCGATCCAGCACCTGGCGGGCATGAAGGACTCCAAGGTGATCGTTGCGATCAACAAGGACGAAGAGGCGCCGATCTTCCAGGTGGCCGACTACGGCCTGGTGGCTGACCTGTTCGAAGCGGTGCCCGAGTTGGAAAAGCTGGTCTGATCCAGCTGCTTCACTTATAAAAGAGCCCGGTCCGATGACCGGGCTTTTTTATGTGTGGAAGTTGGAAGGATTAACGATGAAGCGAGCCTTGAGAATGGGCGCCTGGGCAATCGCCATGTTGCTGCCCACCCTGGCCAGCGCCGCCGGCACCTGCGAGCGCCTGGTGGCCACCGGCAGCCCGGATGCGCAGCCCTTTTCGTGGCGCGACCCGGATGACCCCACCCACCTGATCGGCGCCAACGTCGACCAGCTCAAGCGCATTGGCGACGAGCTGGGCATCAAGATCGACGTGCTGTACAGCGGCCGCCGCTCCCAGGCCCTGGAAGAGGTGCGCAGCGGGCGCATGGACCTGCTGGTGGACGCCCCGATGGCCTTCGACCAGTTGGAAACCCTGGACTACATCCACCCGCGCATGGCGCTCAACGATTACCTGGTGTGGACCCGCAAGGGCTCGGCAATGGTCTACCACACCGTGGGCGACCTGCACGGCCATGCCGGCGCGGTGTCGGCGCGGGCGCGCCTGGGTGCCTCGTTCAAGCGCTTCGCCGACGAGAACCTGAGCCTGACCGCCGCCGAGTCGCTGACCGCGGCCTTCCAGCAATTGATGCTGGGCAAGGTCGAGTACGTGGTAGCGGGGCGCTACGCCGGCCAGGCCGTGTCCCAGACCCTGGGGCTGGGTAATGACGTGGTCGCCCACGAGACACCGTTGGACCGCCCGGGGCTGTACCTGGCGCTGTCGCACAATTCGGCCTGCAATGACCCCTGGCTGCGCGGACAGCTGGCGAAAAAGATGACAGAATTGCCCGCGTCCGGCCAAGCCGAGGCGGTGCTGCAGCGTAATGTCGAACGGTGGAAGGCGAGCTTGCAGCAACCGCGCGTGCCGCAACCGGCCAGTGCCCCAAACCAGTAGGGAATCCGTGTGAGAATTCAAGCTTTGACCGCCGTCGTGGCGGTGCTGGCCCTGGCCGGGTGTGCCAGCGACCCGGCCCCCGTCGAGCAACTGCGCCTGACCGAGCAGGCCGTGGACCAGGCGCGTGCCGTGGGTGCCACCGATGAGGTGGATGAGATGAAACTGGCCAGCGACAAGCTCGCCAGCGCCCTGGCCGCCAACGGCAGCCAGTCGTACCGCCAGGCCCGCCTGCTGGCCGAGCAGGCCGAACTGGACGCACGCCTGGCCGAGGCCCGGGTGCTCACCGAGAAGAGCCAGGAGCAGCTGACCCAGGTCAACACCCGTATCGTGCGCCTGCACAAGCAGCTGGGGGAAGTGCAATGAGCCTGTCTACACGCGTGGGCGGTGGCCTGATTGCCCTGGGTTGCCTGGGCCTGTTCGGTTGTGCCAGCCATGCCGGTGCGCCAGCGGTGACTTTGCAGCAGGCCAGCGCCAGCTTCCAGACGGTCAAGGACGATGCCGACGTGCTGCGCGCCGCGCCGCGCGACGTGATCCGCGCCGGCGAGTCGCTGTCGCGTGCCGAGCGCCTGGCCAACTACTGGGGCAGTGGCGACGACGTGGCGCAGTATGCCTACCTCAGCCAGCGCTACAGCGAGATCGCCCGCGAGCACACCCAACTGGTGCTGAACAAGGAAAAACTCGCCAAGCAGGACCTGGAGCGCCAGCGCCTGCAGCTGGCCCTGCGTGAGTCCAAGCTCAACAGCGTGCAGCAGCAGGGCAAGGCGCTTGAAGAGCAGTTTGTCAGCATGGCCACCACCGAGACCGACCGCGGCCTGGTGCTGACCCTGGGCGACGTGCTGTTCGACAGCGGCGAGGCGGACCTGAAGCCGTCGGCCAACCGCATGATTCTCAAGCTGGTGCAGTTCCTGCAACTCAACCCCAAGCGCGTGGTGCGCATCGAGGGCTACACCGACAACACCGGCGACAGCGACTTCAACCTGGGGCTGTCCAAGGACCGCGCGCAGACCGTGGCCGACACCTTGGTGGACCTGGGCATCGACGACAAGCGCATCCAGGTGCAGGGTTATGGCGACCAGTACCCCGTGGAAGCCAACGCGTCGGAGCGGGGCAGGGCGATGAACCGCCGTGTCGAGATCGTGTTCTCCGACGAGAAGGGCGTGCTCGGCGCCGCCCGCTGAACCACCCGTAGCAGCGGCCACAGGCCGCGTCCGGCCGCGCCGCGCCAGGTAAGGCGTGCGCGGTGAGGCTGGACGCGGCCTGTGGCCGCTGCTACGGGGGCATAATCCCCTCGCAATCGCGCAACTGTCCCCGTACACTTTTCAACTGTTCCGGTACTAAAATCAAAAAACCGCCTGATCAGTCGAGAAGCCCCGCATGACCAGTCTTCTGCTCTACCAGCGCATCGCTCAGCAACTGGCCGAGGATATACGCCGTGGCGTCTACCAGCCGGGGGAGCGGGTGCCGTCGGTGCGCAAGATGAGTTCGCAGCTCAACGTGAGCCATGCCACGGTGCTGCAGGCCTACGCCAACCTCGAGGATCAGGGGCTGATCCGCGCCCGGCCGCAGTCGGGCTACTACGTGCACCAGACCCCGGCGCTGACCGCGCCGACCCCGGACATCGCCCGCGTGGAGCGGCCCGGCCTGGTGACCCGGGCCAGCATCATCCAGCAGGTGCTGGTGGAATCACGCCGCGAAGGGGTGTTCCCGCTGGGGGCTGCCGTGCCCCACGTGGACTATTTGCCGGTGCGCGCCCTGCACCAGCAGATCGCCAAGGTCACGCGTTTCCATAGTCCGCGGGCGTTCAGCTACATGTTCAGCCCCGGTTTCGAGCCGCTGCGCCGGCAGGTGGCGATTCGTATGCGCGACGCCGGCGTGGTGGTCGACCCTTCCGAGGTGGTGATCACCCATGGCTGCGTGGATGCGCTGCAGATGTCCCTGCGCGTGCTGACCCGCCCCGGCGACCTGATCGCCGCCGAATCGCCTACCTATTATGGCCTGTTGCAACTGGCTGACCTGCTGGGCCTGAAGGTCATCGAGATTCCCAGCGACCCCTCCACGGGTATCAGCCTGGAAGCCTTGCAGCTGGCGGCCAACCAGTGGTCGATCAAGGCCCTGGTGCTGACCCCGCGGCTGAGCAACCCGCTGGGCGGCACCATGCCCGAAGAGCGCATGAAGCAGCTGTTGCGCCTGGCCTCGGACTTCGATATCCAGATCGTCGAGGATGATATCTATGGCGAGCTGATGTTCGAGCAGGGCAAGACCAAGGCGCTCAAGGCCTACGACCGCCTGGGCCACGTGATCTACTGTTCCAGTTTCTCCAAGACCTTGTCGCCTGGCGTGCGCATCGGCTGGATGATCGCCGGCAAGTACCAGGCGGAAATCCAGCGGCTGCAGACCTTCACCACCCATTCGGCGTGCAGCGTGACGCAGATGGGCATCGCCAGCTACCTGGAAAACGGCGGTTACGACCGCCACCTGCGCTACATCCGCCATGAATACCGCAAGAACCTCAGCGCTTATCAGCTGGCCGTGCAGCAGTACTTCCCCGATGGCACGCAGATCACCCGGCCGCTGGGTGGCTTCATCCTCTGGGTGAGCCTGCCGGGGCGGGTCAATACCCAGGAATTGCACGTGCGGGCGCTGGAGCAGGGTATCAGCATTGCTCCCGGCCTGATCTTCAGCAACACCGAGCAATTCAACCACTGCATCCGCCTGAACTGCGGCATGCCGTGGAACAAGGAGGCGGAGCGGGCGCTGATGACCCTGGGCCTGCTGGCAGGGCAACTGTGCCAGGAGGTGGCGAGCGGCCAGTTTTACTAAGGATTTACGTTCTGTTACCGCTCGGGGACTTGCCAGCGAGCCCTCTAGCGGGGAGCATATAGCCTTGTGCTGCCATTTCTGCCTGTGTCTATGAATGCCTTGCGTTGTATCGGACTGCTTGTGCTGTGCCTGGGATCGGGCATGGCGTGTGCGCAATCGTTACCCTCCACCGAACCTTTTCCGTTGCTGGCCCAGGCGGACGGCGCGCACGCGGCCGTGAAGAAGGCGCCGGTGAAGAAGGCTGCGCCCGTGGTCAAGAAGCCGGTGGCCAAGGCCAAGCCGGTGAAGAAGCCGGTCGCCAGCAAGACCAAGGCACGCAAGGACGCCGATGCCGTGGCGGCCGACCTGCCCAAGGCGAAGCTGGACCTGTCCTTGCCCAAGGCCATGGTCAACACGCTGGAGCCTGCGAAGAAAACCGAGGCCCAGGCCCCAGCCAGGGATCAGGCGCTGCTGCCGTCCTATTTCGACGAAAAGAAAACCGAGGACTTCCAGCTCAACGGTCGCTTGCTCAGCAACGAACTGCAGCTGCAGCGGCGCAACGAAAACACCCGTGAAGTGGAAGGCGCGGCGCTGGATTTCCAATTCAAGCAGTAATCGGACGGGCGGTTGGCAGCATCGCCCTGTCGAAAATCCTTCCGGGCCAATTTCAAACGCCTGTTTAAGCGGTTACTATCCCCCTACACCCGATTCATTGCCTGACGTGAGGTTCGTGTCGTCATGATGTGCCGTGAAGGCTGTGGCGCCTGCTGTATAGCCCCTTCCATTTCCTCTCCCATTCCGGGCATGCCCAACGGCAAGCCTGCCGGCGAGCGCTGCGTGCAGCTCGATGCGCGCAACCTGTGCCAGCTGTTCGGCCGCCCGGAGCGCCCCGCGGTGTGTGGCGGGTTCCAGGCGGACCCGGAAGTGTGCGGCGAGACGGACGCCCAGGCGATACAGTTGCTGGGGTGGTGGGAGCAGATGACATCTGTAGCCTGACGGGCGGTGAGGGCGGTGTACCTTCTGGACTATAAGGAAAAATAATTATGGGTTCGCTGCATCGTTTGGCTGTTGTATGTGGATTGACGGCGCTGGTCGCCACCGCGGTGCATGCCGAGGACTGGCAGACGGCCAAGGACGAAGACGGTATCAAGGTGTCGCTGGCCGTGGTGCCGGGCTCCGATTACAAGGCTTACCGTGGCGTGACCACCATCAAGGCGTCGATCGCCAAGATTCGCGCCCTGCAGGAAGACGTGGCTGGCGCGTGTACCTGGACCCACGAGTGCAAGCTGCAGAAGCTGCTCAAGCACGAGGGTGACAAGGCCTGGACCTACACCCAGTTCAACACGCCGTGGCCGGTGACCCCGCGTGACTCGGTGCTGGAAATCACCACAGTGCAGGGCGCCGATGGCAGCCTGACCCGCAACCTGGAGGAGGTGCCGACCTACCTGCCGCCCGAGAAAGGCTTCGTGCGCGTGGCCCAGGTGCAGGGCTTCTGGAAACTGGTGCCCAAGGGTGCGGACAGTACCGAAGTGACCTACCAGGTGCACACCGAGCCGGGTGGTAGCGTGCCGTCGTTCGTGGCGAACAAGTTTGTGGTCGAGGCACCGTTCAACACCCTGAAAGAGCTGCGTACCAAGGCTGAGCAGTAAGGTTGCAGCTGCATCGGCATCACTGCAAACCGCTCTTGATCTTGATCCCGTGAGGCCTTTGATCTTGATTGTGTGCCCCATTAAGCGCCAGGGCCGACTGGAGGCGGCGAGCAAGCGGTCCGAGGCGGAGCCGAGGAAGACGGAACCGGAGACGCTTCTATTCCGGGCCGTCGTCCGCTTGATC
>NZ_JBSKHP010000027.1:0-95424 GCF_057128625.1 Pseudomonas imperatae
CAACACTGCTGCCGAACAACCTGCCATTCACCGCTCTCACCCCAGATTCTATTCCCTTCTCTAGACACAAGCTGCCGCGAGGCTGCGTCCGGGGCCGCCGCAGTGTCCCGCAAAGACCGCAGCGCCGGTGACGCGGCCTTGGGGCCGCTGCTACAGGGTATGCGTCAAACGCGCCAGTAGCGGGGGTCGTCCATGACGCGGTTGTCGTTGTGCAGGTGGCCGGGCATGCGTGCCTGCAGGTAATCGATCCATGACTTGATCTTGGCATCGACGAAACGCCGCGACGAATACAGCGCATACACGTTGCGGTCAGGCGCCTTGTACGTCGGCAACACCCGTTGCAGGGTGCCGGCCTTCAACGCATTGGCGGCAATGAAGCTGGGCAGCAGGCACAGGCCCATGCCGGCCACGGCGCCCGACAGCAATGCATCGGACAGGTTGACCCGGAACGTCTCGCCCGGGGTAAAGCTTTCCTCACCCTTGGGCCCGACCAGGCTCCAGGTGTCGTCGCGCAAGGGCAGGGCCAGCCGCAGGCAGGTGTGGTGCGCCAGGTCGTCGAGGCTGCGCGGCGTGCCGTGCCGTTGCAGGTACTGCGGCGCGGCGCAGATCACCCCGCAGAAGCGCCCCAGCGGCTGGCCGACCATCTCGGAATCGGGCAAATGCTCGGACAAGGCAATGGCCATGTCGAACTGCTCCTCCACCAGGTTCACCGGCCGCCGTTCCAGGGTCAGGTCCAGCGTGACCTGGGGGTGCAGGCGGGTGTAGTCGGGCACCAGTGGCATCAGGCATTCCAGGCCGAACTCGGTCACCGCGTGCACCCGCAGGCAGCCGCTGGCCGTGAGGCAGGCCTCGCCGGCTTCCAGGGTGGCATCGTCGATCAGCGCGAGAATTTCCCGGCAGCGCGCCAGGTAGCGCGCGCCCACTTCGGTGAGCGAGCGCGAGCGAGTGGTGCGCTGCATCAGCCGCGCCTTGAGGATGTTCTCAAGCTCGGTGACCGAGCGCGACGCCTGGGCGGTGGAGATGCCCAGGCTGTGCGCGGCAGCGGTGAAGCTGCCGGTTTCGGTGACTTTGACGAAGGCCTGCATCGCATTGATGAGATCCATTGGTTAAACCCTTGCTGACAGTGGGCTTCAACCACCGCCGGCCAGCGCCATGATGCTGGCCTTGCAGGTGTGAAGCGATTCGATGAACAGGTCGGCGCGCTCGGTGAAACGCGCAGTGGGGGCGACGATGGCCACCGCGTGGGGCCCGGCGAACGTGGGCACCAGGATGGAGCAGGCGCTGATGCCGGTGATGGACTCTTCATGGTCGAAGGCAATGCCGGTCCTGCGGATCTCGGTCAATTGCGCCAGCAGCCCGGGCAGGTCCACGGTGTGCGGGGTAAGCCGGGGCAGCAGTGGGCCCAGGCACTCGCTGACCTCGCGGTCGGTCAGGGTCGACATGAACACCTTGCCGTCCGCCGTGGCGTGCATGGGCATTGGCTGCCCCACCGGGAACACCACGCGCAGCGGGTGCTCGGCCACCACGCGGTCGATCACTGAGCTTTGCTGGCGACGCATGCACGACAGAATCACGCTTTCCTGCACCGCTTCGCTCAGCTCCTCCAGCGCCTTGCGGGCGATGGTGACGATGTCCACGTGGGTCATGTGCACCATCTGTGCGAACGCCGGCCCCAGGCGAAACCCCGTGCCCGGGCGGATCGGCTCCACCAGCGCCTCGCTCTCCAGCGCAGCGACGATGCGCTGCACGGTAGAGCGCGCGAGCCCCACCTGCTGGGCAATGGCCGCCAGGCTCAGGCCCTTGGGATGCTCGCCCAGGGTGCGCATGATTGCGCTGGCGCGGGCAATCACTTGAATGCCGCCTGCACGTGTTTCGTCGATGTCGTGTTGCTCTTTCACCTGGCCTAGCCCTCTGGAATGTGCCGCGGCTGCCTGCCAGCCGCCAAGGATGGGGGCCGAGTGTACAGATTCAGCGTCTTCTCCTGCAGCGTGACCTGAGGTTGCGTCGTCGCCGATAACCACATTATGATACATCGAATCGCATTGTGGTTAGTTTTTCATCCCTTGAATTTCCTTCGGCGGCTTCCAGCCGGCCAGAGGACGCGTGCGTTACACCTGGAGAACGAACATGAAGATCAGTCCCAACCGCAGCCGTTGGTGCGCCTTGCCGCTGTCGGCCCTGCTGCTGTGCGCCTGCAAGGAGGCCCAGCCGCCTGCCGACGTGCGCCCGCCGGAAGTGGGCGTGGTGACCTTGAAGAGCCAGCAGGTGCTGCTGAGCAGTGACCTGCCGGGCCGTACCTCGGCCTACCGCGTGGCGGAAGTACGCCCGCAGGTCAGCGGCATCGTGGTCAAGCGCCTGTTCGAGGAGGGCGCGGTAGTGAAAAAGGGCCAGCAGCTGTACCAGATCGACCCGGCCACTTACGAGGCTGCGCTGGACAAGGCCCAGGCCAACCTGGACAGCACGCGCAACCTGGCCCAGCGCTACCAGCGCCTGCTGGACAGCCGCGCCATCAGCCGTCAGCAGTACGACGACGCCGACGCCAACTACCGCCAGGCCCAGGCCGACCTGAAAACCGCGCGCATCAACCTGGAGTACACCAAGGTGCTGGCGCCAATCGACGGCCGTATCAGCCGTTCCGCCGTCACCGAGGGTGCGCTGGTCAGCAACGGCCAGGCCGATGCCCTGGCCTCGATCAACCAGCTGGACCCCATCTATGTCGACGTCACCCAGGCGTCCACCGACATGCTCAAGCTGCGCCGCGAACTGGATTCCGGCCAGTTGGCCATGGCCGGGCCCGACCAGGTCAAGGTGCAGCTGCGCCTTGAGGATGGCTCGGCCTATAGCGAAGCCGGCGCGCTGAAGTTTTCTGAAGTGACGGTGGACCCCACCACCGGCGCCGTCACCCTGCGCGCGGCGTTCGCCAACCCCAAGGGCATCCTGCTGCCGGGCATGTTCGTCCACGCCACGCTGGCCGAAGGCGTGCGCGAGGACGCCATCCTGGTGCCGCAACAGGGCGTGACCCGCGACCTCAAGGGCGAAGCCACGGCGCTGGTAGTGGGCGCCGACAACAAGGCCGAACTGCGCTCGGTCAAGACCTTGCGCGTGGTCGGTAACCAGTGGCTGGTGGAATCGGGCCTCGCGGCCGGTGACCGGGTGATCACTGAAGGCGTGCAGCGCGCCCGCCCGGGCATGAGCGTGGCGGCGGTGGCGGCGCAAAACGTCGATGTTGCAGCGCCCCTGGCCAGCGCCGCCCGGTAATGGCGGCGTCCCCTTTCTTTCAAGGTAACTGCGTAAATGGCTAACTTTTTCATCAACCGGCCGATCTTCGCCTGGGTGGTCGCGATCGTGATCATGCTGGCAGGCGCGCTTGCGATCCTCAAGCTGCCGATCAACCAATACCCCAACATCGCCGCCCCGGCGGTGAACATCACCGTGACCTACCCGGGCGCCTCGGCGCAGACCGTGCAGGACACCGTGGTGCAGGTCATCGAGCAGCAACTGAACAACCTCGACGGCCTGCGCTATATGTCGTCGGAGAGCAACAGCGACGGCAGCACCAACATCACCGTCACCTTCGACCAGGGCACCGACCCCGACATCGCCCAGGTGCAAGTGCAGAACAAGCTGCAACTGGCGACCCCGCTGTTGCCTGAAGAAGTGCAGCGCCAGGGCCTGCGCGTGGCCAAGTACCAGGTCAACTTCATGTTGATCGTGGGCCTGTACTCCGAAGATGGCTCGATGGACGACTTCGACATCGGCAACTACATCGCGTCGAACATGAAAGACCCGGTGCTGCGCACCAAGGGCGTGGGCGACTACCTGATGCTGGGCGCGCAGTACGCCATGCGCATCTGGGTCGACCCGGAAAAGCTGGTGAGCTACCAGCTGACGCCCCAGGACGTGATCGATGCGGTGTCGTCGGAAAACGTCCAGGTGTCGTCCGGTTCCCTGGGCGGCCTGCCGACCCGCAAGGGCGTGCAACTGAACGCCACCATCCTGGGCAAGTCGCGCATGACCACTGCCGAGGAGTTCCGCGAGATTCTGCTGAAGGTCAACCCAGACGGCTCCCAGGTGCGGGTGAAAGATGTCGCCGAGGTTGGCCTGGGCGCGGAGAACTTCTCCATCTCCGGCACCTATAACGGCAAGCCGGCGGCGGCCCTGGCCCTGCGCCTGGCCACCGGCGCGAACCTGCTGGACACCGTGAAAAACGTGCGCGACACCGTCGCCCGGCTGCAACCCTACATGCCCAAGGGCCTGAAGGTGGTGTTCCCCTACGACACCTCGCCGGTGGTGGGCGCCTCGATCCATGAGGTGGTCAAGACCCTGTTCGAAGGCATCGTGCTGGTGTTCCTGGTCATGTACCTGTTCATGCAGAACCTGCGCGCCACGCTGATTCCCACCCTGGCGGTGCCGGTGGTGCTGTTGGGTACCTTCGGCGTGCTGTCGGCGTTCGGCTTCACCATCAATACCTTGACCATGTTCGGCATGGTGTTGGCCATCGGCCTGCTGGTGGATGACGCCATCGTGGTGGTGGAAAACGTGGAACGGGTGATGGTCGAGGATCACCTGTCGCCCAAGGAGGCCACGCAAAAGTCCATGGGCCAGATCCAGGGTGCGCTGGTGGGCATCGCCATGGTGCTCAGCGCGGTGTTCGTGCCCATGGCCTTCTTCGGCGGTGCCACGGGCATCATCTACCGGCAGTTCTCGGTGACCATCGTCTCGGCCATGGCCCTGTCGGTGCTGGTGGCCATGGTCTTTACCCCGGCCCTGTGCGCCACGCTGCTCAAGCCGGTCAGCCACGACCATCACGACAAGAAGGGTTTCTTCGGCTGGTTCAACCGCACCTTCGACCGTGGCGCCGACCGCTACAAGGGCGGGGTGGCGGCCATTGCCAAGCGCAAGGGGCTGTTCATGCTGGTGTGGGCGGTGATCGTCGCTGGCGTGGTGCTGCTGTTCCCGAAAATCCCCACGGCGTTCCTGCCCGATGAAGACCAGGGCACCATGGTGGTCCAGGTGCAGATGCCGCCCAATACCGCCGCCGGGCGCACCCAGGTGGTGCTGGACCAGGTGCGTGATTACCTGCTGAAAGACGAAAGTGCCATCGTCGAATCGGCCTACACGGTAAACGGCTTCAACTTCGCCGGGCGTGGGCAGAACTCGGGCATGCTGTTCATCGGCCTCAAGCCCTGGGAAGAGCGCGAGGGCAAGGACACCTCGATCTTCAACCTGGCCGCGCGCCTGCAAAAAATGGGCTCGGCCATCAAGGACGGCACCGTGGTGGCCATCGTGCCGCCGGCCATTCTCGAGCTGGGCAACGCCAAGGGCTTTGACCTGTACCTGCAGGACAACACTGGCATGGGCCATGAACAGCTGATGGAGGCGCGCAACAAGTTCCTGCAACTGGCGGCGCAGAACCCGCTGCTGATGAACGTGCGCCCTAACGGCCTGAACGACGAACCGCAGTACAAGGTGGTGATCGACTACGAGAAGGCGCGGGCGCTGCAGGTGAGCATCGCCGACATCAACGAGACCATGACCACCGCCTGGGGCTCGTCCTACGTCAACGACTTCGTCGACCGCGGGCGCGTGAAGAAGGTGTACGTGCAGGGCCAGGTCGACTCGCGCATTTCGCCCCAGGACTTCGACAAGTGGTACGTGCGCAACAACAAGGGCGAGATGGTCAAGTTCTCGGCATTCGCCTCGGGCTACTGGACCTACGGCTCACCGAAGCTTGAGCGCTACAACGGCATTCCGGCGGTGGAGATCCAGGGTGAACCGGCGCCCGGCCACAGCACCGGCGAGGCCATGGCCGAGGCGGAGAAGATCCTTGCGCAGCTGCCTCCGGGCATCGGTATCCAGTTCACCGGCATTTCCTATGAGGAGCGCTCGGCGGGCTCCCAGGCGCCGGCCTTGTACGCCATCTCCCTGCTGATCGTGTTCCTGTGCCTGGCCGCGCTGTATGAAAGCTGGTCGGTGCCGGTGGCGGTGATCATGGTGGTGCCGCTGGGTGTTATCGGTGCGGTCATCGCCACCCTGGCGCGCGGCCTGTCCAACGATGTGTTCTTCCAGGTCGGCCTGCTGACCACGGTGGGGCTGTCGGCGAAGAACGCCATCCTCATCATCGAGTTCGCCAAGGCTCTGCATGAAGAACACGGCAAGCCGTTGCTGGAAGCTGCGGTGGAAGCGGCGCGCCTGCGCCTGCGGCCGATCATCATGACCTCGCTGGCGTTCATGCTCGGCGTGCTGCCGCTGGCCATTTCCAACGGCGCCGGCTCCGGCAGCCAGCACTCCATCGGCACTGGCGTGGTCGGTGGCATGGTCACCGCGACCTTCCTGGCGGTGTTCTTCGTGCCGATGTTCTTTGTGTTGATCTGCAACCTGTTCAGCAAGAAACCCGCGCAACAACCTGCGCCGGCGGTGGGAGAAGAAGCATGAAACACACAGGCTTGAAACTGGCCGCGTTGGTGGCGGCCATGGCGCTGGGCGGCTGTTCGCTGATCCCGGCGTACCAGCGCCCCGAGGCGCCGGTGCCGCAGCAATGGGACAGCCCGGCGCTAACAGTGGCCGGGGGAACCCTGGCCAGCTGGCCGGTGTTCTTCAAGGACGCGCGCCTCAAGGACCTGATTGGCCAGGCGCTGGAGAACAACCGTGACCTGCGCGTGGCGGCCTTGAACGTCGAGAAGGCCCAGGCGCTGTATCGCATCCAGCGCGCCGACCTGTTGCCCACCATCGGCGCCACGGTGGCGGGGGACAACCAGCGCACCCCAGCTGACCTGAGCACCACCGGGCGCACCCAGGTCACCCACGTCAACAGCGCCGGCATTGGCTTCACGGCTTATGAGCTGGACTTCTTCGGCCGGGTGCGCAGCCTGAACGAGGAGGCGCTGGAAACCTACCTGCAGGACGTGGAAGCGCAGCGCAGCGCGCACATCGCCCTGGTGGCGGAAGTGGCCAGCGCCTGGTACCAGCTGCAGGCTGACCAGCAGCTGCTGGCCATCGCCCGCCAGACCCTGGCCAGCCAGCAGGCCAGCTATGGTCTGGTGAAAAGCAGCTACGACAACCAGGTGTCCACCGAGCTGGACCTGAGCCAGGCCGAGAGCACCGTGCGCACGGCGCAGTCGAGCCAGGCGCAGTACACCCGCCAGGTGGAGCAGGACAAGAACGCCCTGGTGCTGCTGGTGGGCAAGCCGCTGGCGCCCGAGGTGTTCCAGGCGGTGCAAGGCCTGCCGGCTGGCATGGAGGACAACCTGCCGGTGGGCCTGCCCTCGGACCTGCTGACCCTGCGCCCGGACATCCAGGGTGCCGAGCACGCCCTGAAGGCGGCCAACGCCGACATCGGCGCGGCGCGCGCAGCGTTCTTCCCCAGCATCAGCCTGACCGCCTCGGCGGGTTCGGCCAGCAGCGACCTGGGCCATCTGTTCGCAGGCGGGCAGGGCGCGTGGAGTTTTGCGCCGAGCATCAACCTGCCGATCTTCAACGCTGGCCGCAATCGCGCCAACCTGGACGCGGCCAAGGTGCAGAAGTCCATCGAAGTGGCCAACTACCAGAAGGCCATCCAGGTGGCCTTCCGCGAAGTGGCGGACGGCCTGGTGGCCCAGGGCACATTGAACGACCAGGTGAACGCCGACAGCCTGCTGGTGACGGCGAACATGCGCAGCTACCAACTCGCCGACCGGCGTTACCAGGAAGGCGTGGACACCTACCTCAACAGCCTGGACGCGCAACGCAACCTGTTCGCCTCGCAACAGACCCTGGTGCAAAGCCAGCTGGCGCGGCTGAACAACAGCGTGTCGCTGTACAAGGCGCTGGGCGGCGGGCAGTAAGCCGATCCTGCGTGGCGCCGTGCGATGTGTGCAGGATTTCGCGTAGCAGCAACCGTCTTGAAATGGCGTCGTCTGCATCGCGACTAAAGTCGGCTCCTACGCCGTACGTGGTAGGAGCCGGCCTTGGCCGCGATGCAGGCGACGCGGTCCATGGGGTATCCGCATTCGCGTAGCAGCTGCCGAAGGCTGCGTCCGGCGGCGGTCCTGCGTTGCTCCAGGACGCGGCCTTCAGCGGATGGCCGCCCCGCCGCTGCTACAGGTGCGATGTGTGCAGGATTTCGCGTAGCAGCAACCGTCTTGAAATGGCGTCGTCTGCATCGCGACTAAAGTCGGCTCCTACGCCGTACGTGGTAGGAGCCGGCCTTGGCCGCGATGCAGGCGACGCGGTCCATGGCGTATCCGCATTCGAGTAGCAGCTGCCGAAGGCTGCGTCCGGCGGCGGTGCTGCGTTGCTCCAGGACGCGGCCTTCAGCCGCTGCTACAGGTGCGATGTGCGCAGGATTTCGCGTAGCAGCAACCGTCTTGAAATGGCGTCGTCTGCATCGCGATCGGCGTGCGCGCGCCCCTTTACCAAGCTACCGCAGGCTGGGCCCGAAGGCTCAGAAATCTTCTGCCTGAATCTGGTAAAGCGCGTCGCTGCCCGCGCGTATCGCGGCCTCCAGGCTGAGGACGCGTGGCAGCAGCTTGGCGAAATAAAACCCGGCGGTGGCCAGTTTGGCGTCGTGGAAGGCTTCGTCTTCCGCGTGCTTGAGCGTCGCCACCCTCGCCATTCGCGCCCACATGTAGGCATAGGCCACGTAGCCGAACAGGTGCAGATAGTCCACGCAGGCGCTGCTCACGGCGTTGGCGTCCAGCGCCGCCTGGTCCAGCAGCCAACTCCCCACGTCCTCCAACCGCTGCAGCGCATCCAGCAAAGCCTTGCCATGCGGGCAGCCGGGCAGGGCTGCGTACGCGCGAATTTCATCGGTGAACATTCGCAACGCCTCGCCGCCATTGGCGAGCACCTTGCGCCCGAGCAGGTCCAAGGCCTGGATGCCGTTGGTGCCTTCGTAGATCTGCGCGATGCGCACGTCGCGCACCAACTGTTCCTGGCCCCATTCGCGAATGTAGCCGTGGCCACCGAACACCTGCTGACCGTGGATGCAGCTCTCAAGCCCAGTGTCGGTGAAGAAGGCCTTGGCCACCGGCGTCAGCAGCGCCACCAGCGCCTGGGCGCGCTCGCGCTCGGCGGCGTCGGGGGCGTGCTTGGCCAGGTCCAGCTGCTGGCCCACGTAGCAGGCGAACGCGCGGCCGCCTTCGGTCATGGCTTTCATGGTCAGCAGCATGCGCCGCACGTCACCGTGGACGATGATTGGGTCGGCGGCCTTCTGCGGCGCTTGCACACCTGCTGCCGCACGGCCTTGCAGGCGGTCGCGGGCGTAGGCCACGGCGTTCTGCCAGGAAGCCTCGGCACAGCCGATGCCCTGCAGGCCAATGGACAGACGCTCGTAGTTCATCATCGTGAACATCGCCGCCAGGCCCTTGTGCGCTTCGCCCACCAGCCAACCGGTGGCGCCGTCGAAGTTCATCACGCAGGTGGACGAGGCCTTGATGCCCATCTTGTGCTCGATGGACCCGCAGCTCACGGCGTTGGCCGGGCCCAGGCTGCCATCGGCATTGATCAGCCGCTTGGGCACCAGGAACAGGGAGATGCCCTTGGGCCCGGCCGGCGCGTCGGGCAGGCGGGCCAGCACCAGGTGGATGATGTTCTCGGTGAGGTCCTGTTCGCCACCGGTGATGAAGATCTTGCTGCCGCTGATGGCATAAGCGTCGCCACCGGCCGGCACGGCACGGGTGCGGATCAGCCCCAGGTCGGTGCCGGCATGGGCCTCGGTCAGGCACATGGACCCGGCCCAGCGCCCTTCGTACATGGCCGGCAGGTAAGTGGCCTTGAGCGCCTCGCTGGCGTGCACGTCGATGGCCAGGCAGGCGCCGGCGCTGAGCACCGAGTACAGCGCCAGGCTGGAGTTGGCCGCGTACAGCATCTCCTCGAACTGCACCGCCAGCATCTTCGGCATGCCCATGCCGCCCCAGGCCGGGTTGCCGCTCAAGCCCACCCAGCCGCCGCCACTGTAAGTGGCGTAGGCCTGCTGGAAACCGGCCGGGGTACGCACCTGGCCGTCCTCCCAGCGCGCGCCTTCCTCGTCGCCGCTGCGGTTGAGCGGGGCGAGGATGCCGGCGCTGATCTTCGCCGCCTCCTCAAGCACCGCGTCGGCGGTGTCGGCGTCCACCGTCTCGGCCAGGCCAGGCAGGCGTGCCCACAGCGCGGGGCCCTCGAATACATCGTGCAGCACGAAACGCAGGTCTTTCAGCGGGGCGGTGTAGGCGGGCATGGCGGGTAAAACCTCTTGTGATTGTTAGGGGTGAAGCCCGTGGCAGAGCGGTTTGAAAAATCGCTCAAAAAAACTATTGATGACTCTATCAAAAATGATGACTATATCAATAGTGCTCGACCCGGCCCCTTCCACTGGGTACGAGCGGACAACAACAAAGACAAACAGGACGACACCATGAACGCGATTGATCCCGCTGCACGCCCGCACGCCGCCACTGGCCAGGACCGCAGCACTGTGCTGCGCGACTACGCCCGCGGGCTGATTCCCACCCTCAAGGCCCGCGTCGCCGAGACCGTGCGCCTGGGCCGCTTGCCCGCTGAAACCATTGCTGACCTCGAAGCCGGCGGCCTGCTGAGCATGACCACGCCGCGCCTGTACGGCGGCGACCCGGTCAGCGTGCGCACCTTCCTCGACGTGGTGGCCGAACTGGGCCGCGCCGACGCCTCGGTGGCCTGGGTCGTCGCCCTGACCAACGTCACCACCTGGGCTGCGGCGGCGCTGTTCAACCAGCAGACCGGCGACGCCATCTTCCGCGGCGACCAGCCGGCGCGGGTCACCGGCGTGCTGTCGCCGCGCAAGGCGGTGGTGCGCAAGGTCGAGGGCGGCTACGTGATTGAAGAGGGCCTGTGGGGCTTCAACTCCGGCGTCTACCACGCCACCTGGGACTTCCTCGGCATGCCCATCGTCGACGCCACAGGCAAGGTGCTGGACCAGGGTGCGGCGATGATCCCCGCCCATGAGCTGGAAATCCTCAACGACTGGAACGTGATCGGCATCTGCGGCAGCGGCAGTTCCAGCGTCAAGGTCACTAACCTGTTCGTGCCCGACGCGCGCGTGACGTCCATGAGCCGCGCCATCGAGGGCGACTACGCTTCCAGTCACCTGGCCGACGAGCCGCTGTTCCGTACCGCGTGCATGCCCATGCTGGCCATCATCCTGGCGTTCCCTGCCCTGGGGCTGGGCGTGGCGGCGCTGGAAACCTTCCTGGAAACCCTGCCGCGCCGGGGCATCCAGTACTCCTGGTATGCCAAGCAGTCGGAGGCGCCCATCACCCACCTGCAGGTGGGCGAAGCGTCGGCGAAGATCGACGCGGCGCGGGCGGTGCTCGAACGCCACGCCGCAACCATGGACATCAGCGCCGCCTCCGGCCAGTACATGGACTTCCAGGAACGCGCGCGCATCCGCCGCGACGTCGGCTACGCCGAAAAGCTGATCTGGGAAGCGGTGGACCTGCTGGCCTCGGCCTCCGGTGGCTCGCTGGCGTCGGTCAACAACCCCATGACCCGCATCTGGCAGGACGCGCGCATCGCTTCGCTGCACGGCGTGGTCAGCCCCAACACCAACTTCGAGACCTACGGCCGCATCCTCTGTGGGCTGACGCCCGGCACCCCGTTCATCTGAACCCGGCGTCATTCATCTCAGGAGACAGGCACATGCAGGTTGAGCAAATCGACGCCCGCGCCTTTCGGCGGGTCATGGGCAAATTCGCCACCGGCGTCACGGTGGTCACCTTCGAGCATGAGGGCAGCACCGCCGGCATGACCGCCAACGCGTTCATGTCGCTGTCGGTGGACCCGCCCATGGTGCTGATCGCGGTGCGCAACCCGTCGCGCTTCGCCAGCAGCGTGGCGGTGGGCGACCCGTTCGGCATCAGCTTCCTGCGCGAGGAGCACGAAGCGCTGAGCAGCCACTTCGGCGGCCGGCCGCAGCCGGGCCACGCGCCGGCCTTCGTGCCGGTGCAGCAGGTGCCGGTGCTGGACGGCGCGCTGGTGCAACTGGCGGTGCGCGCCAACGCCGTGCACGTGGGCGGCGACCACCTGATCTACACCGCCGACGTGCTGGGCCTGGCCGAGTCGGACGGGCGCCCGCTGCTGTTCTTCTCCGGCGCCTACAAGCAGTTGCACGCACTGGACCCGGCCACCTGCTGGTTCGACGTCGGCTGACCGCCGGCAGCCTTTGAACACGGCTTCCCCACACGGTCCCGCGGGCACCGTGCGGCCCCCCTTTGCCCGCGAATTTACAAGAACAAGGAGCACAAGATGATTGCTGTTCGCGATATTGCCTACGTGCGCTACCAGGTGCCGGACCTCGTCACGCAAGCGCGCTTCCTCGAAGATTTCGGCCTGCGCGTGCACCAGCAGAGCGCCTCGGCGCTGGTGATGGCCAGCCATGCTGGCGGCTACCCCGCGTACCTGGCCAGCAAGGGCCCGGCCCAGGCCCTGGGCGCAGGTTTCGTGGTGCAGAGCCTCGCCGACCTGCACGCAGTAGCCGCGCAGCAAGGCACCGAAGTCAGCTTCAACCATGAACTGGGCGCCGGCTCCGTGGTGCACCTGCGTGACCCCGACGGCTTCCAGATCGACCTGCTGTTCGGCGGCGAGACGGTGCCGCCCGCGCCGGTGCGCCGCCCGCTGCAGCTCAACAACGCCGGCGAGCGCCGCCGGGTAGGGCGCACCAACCGCGTGGCCGGCCAGGCCTCGCAGGTGATGCGCCTGGGCCACGTGGTGCTCAAGACCGTGGACTTCCCGGCGATGCTGGCGTTCTACCAGGACGTGCTGGGCTTCCGCGTTTCCGACAGCTACCACGGCGAACGCCCGGAGCACACCGTGGCGGCGTTCCTGCACTGCGGCCTGGGCGAGCAGTTCACCGACCACCACACCCTGGCGCTGCTGGGGCTGGGCAACGCAACGCCGGCCTTCGACCACAGCGCCTTCGAGGTGCTGGACTGGGACGACCTGGCGTGTGGCAGCCACCACCTGCAGGCCAAGGCCTACACACACTCCTGGGGCATCGGCCGCCACGTGCACGGCAGCCAGGTGTTCGACTACTGGCGCGACCCGTTCGGCAACAAGGTCGAGCACTGGACCGACGGCGACCTGGTCAACGACCACACGCCCACCACCCACACCCCCCTCAACCCCGATGCGCTGGCGCAGTGGGCGCCGCCCCTGGCCTCGGACTTCCTGGCCTGAAGCCTTTTTTATTGGAGCAACCACGATGAAACTTGCACGCTACAGCCACGCCGGTAAAACCTGCGTGGGCAAGGTCGAAGGCGACCGCGTCGTCGACCTCACCGCCCTGGCCACCCCCCACGCGCTGCTGGACGTGGCCGCGCTGTTGGCGCCAGCCACCCTGGCCGCCGCAGCCGACGTCCAGCCCAGCGCCAGCAACAGCCTGGCCCTGGACCAGGTGCGCCTGCTGGCGCCGATTGTGCGCCCAGGCAAATTCCTTTGCCTGGGCATGAACTACAAGGACCACGAAGCCGAAGCCCGGCGCCTTGGCGTGGCGATTCCGCCTTCGCAGGTGTGGTTCAGCAAGCAGATCAGCTGCATCACCGGCCCCTACGACCCGGTGCACGACCCCATCGCCTGCGAGCGCCTGGACTACGAGGCCGAGTTGGGCGTGGTGATCGGCAAGGGCGGCCGGCGCATCAGCGAGGCCGAGGCGCTTGACCACGTGGCCGGCTACTTCGTCGCCAACGATGTCAGCGCCCGCGACTGGCAGGCCAAGAGCCCGACCTGGACCCTGGGCAAGTCCTTCGACACCCACGGCCCCATCGGCCCGTGGATCGTCACCGCCGACGAGATCCCCGACCCCCAGGCCCTGGGCATCCGCCTCAGCGTCAACGGCGAAGTGCGCCAGGACTCCAACACCCGCCTGATGAACTACAGCATTGCCCGGCAGATCGCCTACCTCAGCGAGGTGATGACCCTGGAGCCGGGCGACATTCTCATCACCGGCACCCCGGCCGGCGTCGGCATCGGCATGGACCCGCCGCGCTTCCTCAAGGCCGGCGACGTGGTGCGCGTGGCCATCGACGGCATCGGCCACATCGAGAACACCATCGTCAACGAAGCGTCCTGAACCTGCGGGCCGGCAGCGCCTGCCGGCCTTCACCCTCGACAATAAAAAGGAACACCCCATGGCTGCCAGCAACCGCAAAGTCATCATCACCTGCGCCATCACCGGCTCCATCCATACCCCGTCGATGTCGCCGTACCTGCCCATCACCCCGGCGCAGATCGCCCGCTCGGCCATCGAGGCCGCCGAGGCCGGCGCCGCGGTGGTGCACCTGCACGCCCGCGACCCCGAGACCGGCATGCCCAGCCAGGACCCGGCGCTGTTCGCGCAGTTCCTGCCGGTGATCAAGCGCGCGTCCGACGTGGTGCTGAACCTCACCACCGGCGGCGCGCCGACCATGAGCATCGAGGAACGCCTGGCGCCGGCGCTGCAGTTCCAGCCCGAGGTGGCCTCGCTGAACATGGGCACCATGAACTTCGGCTCCTATGAGCTGCTGGAGCGCTACTCGAGCTTCCAGCACGCGTGGGAGCGGCCGTACCTGGCCGACAGCGACGAGCGGATTTTCCGCAACACCTTCCGCGACATCGCCTTCATCCTCGACGCCTGCGCGGCCAACCGCACCCGCTTCGAGATCGAGTGCTACGACATCGGCCACCTGTACACAGCCGCGCACTTCCGCCAGCGCGGGCTGGTCAAGGACCCGCTGTTCATCCAGTCGGTGTTCGGCATCCGTGGCGGCATCGGCAACCACCCCGAGGACATCACCCACATGAAGCGCACCGCCGACCGCCTGTTCGGCGACGCCTACAACTGGTCGGTGCTGGGCGCCGGTGCGCAGCAGTCGCGCATCGCCACCCAGGCGTTGCTGCAGGGCGGCCATGTGCGCGTGGGCCTGGAAGACAATCTGTGGCTGGGCAAGGGCCAGCTGGCCGAGAGCAATGCGCAGCAGGTGCGCGCCATTCGCCAGGTGGTCGAGGCCCTGGGCTTCGAGGTGGCTACTCCGGACGAGGCGCGGCAGATCATGGGCCTGAAAGGGCGCGACAGCGTGGCCTTCTAACCCCGGCAGGGGCATTTTACCAACGCGTTATCCAATAACAATAAAATCAGTGCGGGTAAACACATGACTCACAAGACAAGCACCGCCGCGTGCGTGGCCGGCGCGCTGTTGGCCAGCGCCAGCGCCCACGGCATGAACTTCAACATCCCCACCTCCGCCAGCATCGAGTCGGCGCAGATGGGCGGCGCCTCGCTGGCGTTCCCCCAGTCGAGCATGATCGCCAGCGACAACCCGGCGGGCATGGCCATGCTCGGCAACCGCACCGACGCCGGGATGCAGCTGTTCCTGGCGCACTTTCGTTCAAGCTTTGGCAATGCAAGCAACCGCGACGACTTCAAGGTGGCCGCGCCCATTCCCAGTGGTGGCATCAACTGGATGGCCAGCGAGCGCATGAGCCTGGGGCTGTCGATGTACTCGGTGGGCTCGGGGGTGGAGTACGACCATGCCGCCGTGCCGGGGCAGGGTTTCCCGGCCGCGAAAACCAAGGTGGCGTTCCTCAACTTCGCCCCGACCCTGGCGTACAAGGTTACCCCGGACCTGAGCCTGGGCGTCTCGGCGCTGATTGGCGTGCAGCACCTGCAGGCGCGCGGCATGGTCGCGCCGCAGGCGGACGGCAGCCTGGGCCTGCTGCCCAGCCACGGGGTGTCGACCAACATGGGTTACGGCGCGCGCATCGGGGCGCTGTGGAACCTCAACAGCGCGGTCAGCGTGGGCGCGTCGTGGTCGCCGAAGATGCGCTTCGGCAAGGCCGACGGCTACAAGGACGACCTGCTGGCGGGCGCCGGTGGCCACCTGGACCTGCCCGAGCAGTACGGGGTAGGGGTCGCGTTGCATGTCACGCCGACGCTGACCCTGGCCGCCGACTACCTGCGCATCGAATGGAGCCACGTCGGCTTTCTCGACGACCCCCAGGGCGCCGGGTTGCGCAGCCAGAACGTCTACCGGGTGGGCGCTGCGTGGCAGGCCATGCCGGCGCTGACCCTGCGCGCCGGCTTCAAGCAGGCGTCGCGGGCGGTGGACTCCGACCACACGGCGGCCAACTACTTCTCGCCGGGCATCCTCGACAATTCCCTGAGCAGCGGCTTCAGTTGGCAGGCCACGGCCTCCACGGCGCTGTCGTTGGGCTGGGAGTACCACCTGCCGCAGACGGTACGCGGCACCGGGCCGAGCACCGGCAGCAACCTGGGCGCGCATTATTCGCAGGTGCTGTTGGGGCTGGGCACGCAGTTCTAGGGCAACGCCCTTGGCGGGGATAATCGTCTTGCCGCGCAGAGTCGAGTATCCTGTGGCCCGTCACGGTCACGTCTGCATTAAGGGAAGGTTATGCCTGCCAAGGGCGATCAGCACGGCGCTCCCCAGCCGAAAATCAATCACAAGGCCCGTGAGCGCACGCGCGGCAAGCTGCTGCGCGCGGCGCGCACGGTCATGGGCAGCAAAGGCATCGATGCCACTGCCATCAATGACATCACCGAAGAGGCCGGGCTGTCGTTCGGCTCCTTCTACAACTACTTCAGCAGCAAGGAAGACGTGGCCCGGGCGGTGTTCCAGGAAGACGCCCTGCTGATGGCCGACCTGCTGGACGCCGCCACCTTGCCGGACGCCGGCATTGCCGAAGTGGTCGGGGTGAACATGCGCCGCACCATCCACCGCGGCCTCACCGACCCGGTGTGGGGCTGGTTCATGATTCATTCGGTGTACAGCATCAACGACATGGTCGTGACCATGGGCACCCGCCTGGCCCGCGACCTGGAAACCGGCAAGCGCGCCGGGGTGTTCAACGTCAAGGAAATCGACGCCACCGTGGACTGCGTGGTGGGCGGCATGCTCTACCTGCTGCGGCAGATCCTGGAAGGCGCACGCCCGGCCACGGCGGTGGAAAGCATGGTGCATTTCGTCCTCAGCGGCCTGGGCGTGAGCAGCGAAGAGATCGAGCGTATCAACAGCATTGATTTGCAGTGAGAGTGTGCAGTTGTGGGAGCTGGCTTGCCAGCGAGCTTTTCGGGCCTGAAAAGCTCGCTGGCAAGCAAGCTCCCACATGAGCGACTTAGGCTTACCTTTGAAATTGTTTGGAGACGCACGGATGCAACCCCTGGACATTCGCCCGCTTGAACGCACCGACGCACCAGCCCTGCTGGCCTTCGAAACCGCGAACCGTGGCTGGTTCGAGGCGCATATCGACCCGCGCGATCCGGGCTTTTATTGCCTGGAAGGCGTGGCTGCGCACATTGATCAATACCTGGCCGGCTTCGCCCAGGGCACCTGGCACCCGCTGGTGATCGTCGACGCCAAGCAGGCCATCGTCGGCCGCGCCAACCTCAAGGACATTGACCTGCTCACCCGCAGCGCTGAAGTCGGCTACCGCATCGCCGAGCACGCTTGCGGCCAGGGCCTGGCGACCCTGGCGCTGCGCCGGCTGATCGACGAGGCCCGTGGGCGCTGGCAGCTGACGCAGCTGGTGGCCCAGGTGTACGACAGCAACCTGGGCTCGCGGGCGGTGCTGCAACGCGCAGGCTTCGTGCCCGGCGCCGAAGGCTTCGTGCTCACGCTATAAGTGCTCAGCGCCGGCCGCTGCGGGTGCTGACGTCGACCCACACGGCCAGCACCAGGATGCTGCCCTTGACGATCATCTGCCAGTAGCTGTCGACGTCGAGCATCGACATGCCGTTGTCCAGGCTGGTGATCACCAGCGCGCCCAGCAGCGCGCCGTACACCGTGCCCGAGCCGCCGCGCATGGAGGTGCCGCCGATGAAGCAGGCGGCGATGGCGTCCAGTTCGCCCATGTTGCCCGCCGACGGCGAGCCCGCCGCCAGCCGCGCGGTGTTGACCAGCCCGGCCAGGGCGCACATCACCCCCATGATGCCGAAGATCCACAGTTTCACCGCCTGCACGTTGATGCCCGACAGCCGCGTGGCCTCCATGTTGCTGCCCACCGAGTAAATACGGCGGCCGAACACGGTCTGGCTGGTGACGTAGCTGAACACCCCCAGCAGCACCAGCAACAGCAGCACCGGCACGGGAATGCCGTCGTAGCTGTTGAGGGTGTAGACGAAGCCCGCCAGCACCGCGCCAATCAGCACCACGCGCAGCCCGTCACGCAGCAGCGGCCGCGCGGCCAGGCCGTGCAGGGCACGGTTGCGGCGCTGGCGCCAGGTCAGGTACAGCGTCAGGGCGAACAGCAGCACGCCCAGCACCAGCCCCACGGTGGGCGGCAGGTAGCCCTGGCCCACGTACACCAGCGGCGCCGACACTGGCGCAATGGTGGTGCCACCGGTCACCCCCAGCAGAATGCCGCGGAACGCCAGCATGCCGCCCAGGCCGACAATGAACGAGGGAATGCGCAGGTAGGCGGTCATGTAGCCGTTGGCCAGGCCGATCACCAGCCCGCACACCGCCACCAGCGCCAGGTTGCCCAGCAGCGGCACGTGGTAGACCACGTCGAGAATCGCCGCCACGCCGCCCAGCAGCCCCAGCAGCGAACCCACCGACAGGTCGATCTCGCCGCTGATGATCACCAGCACCATGCCGCAGGCGAGGATGCCGGTGATCGACATCTGCCGCAGCAGGTTCGACAGGTTGCGCGGGGTGACGAAGCCGCCCTCGGTCTGCCAGCTGAAAAACAGCCAGATAATGGCCACGGCAATCACCAGCGCGAGCATTTTATAGCGGGTGAACAACTGTTTGACCTGGTTCATCTACGCGAACTTCCCGTTCTGGTTGGCAGGGCTTGGAGGTTGAGTGATGGCGGCGGCGAGCACCTGTTCCTGGGTGAGGCCCTGGTTGGCGAAGTCGCCGCGCAGTTGGCCTTCGCCGATCACCAGCACGCGGTCGGACACCCCCAGCACCTCGGCAAGCTCGGACGACACCATGATGATCGACACGCCCTGGGCGGCGAGGGCGCTCATCAACTTGTAGATCTCGTACTTGGCGCCCACGTCGACGCCGCGGGTGGGCTCGTCGAGAATCAGCACCCGCGGCTGGGCCAGCAGCATCTTCGCCAGCACCGCTTTCTGCTGGTTGCCGCCCGACAGGCTGGTGATGGGCAGGAACGGGCTGGCGGTCTTCAGGTGCATGCGCGCGATTTCCCGGTCGATGCTGCCCAGCTCGGCCTCGGCGTCGATGCGGGTCAGCTTCGAGTAGTTGTCCAGTACTGCCAGGGTGATGTTCTGGCCCACCCCCAGGTCGGGGATGATGCCCTGGCGCTTGCGGTCCTCGGGCACCATGCACAGGCCCGCGCGAATGGATTTCAACGGCGTGCGGGTGTCAATGCGCTGGCCGTCCAGCCACACCTCGCCGTGGTAATTGCCGGGGTAGGCGCCGAACACCGCCGACACCAGCTCGGTGCGGCCAGCGCCCACCAGGCCGGCGATGCCGAGGATCTCGCCGCGCCTGAGCACGAAAGAAATGTCGTCGACGCGCTTGCGCCGCGGGTTGTCGACGTCGAAGCAGGTGAAGTGGCGCGCCTCGAAGATCACCTCGCCGATGGCATGGGCCGTGGTGGGGTAGAGGCTGCTCATCTCGCGGCCGACCATCTGGGTGATGATCTGGTTGATGTCGAGGTCGGCCATGGCGGTGGTGGCGATGTGTTTGCCGTCGCGGATCACGGCGATGGTGTCGCACACCGCCGCCACCTCGTCGAGCTTGTGCGAGATGTACACGCAGGCCACGCCCTTGGCCTTGAGGTCGCGGATGATGTCCAGCAGCACCTCGATTTCCGAGCGGGTCAGGGCCGAGGAGGGCTCGTCGAGAATCAGCAGGCGCGCCTGCTTGTTCAACGCCTTGGCGATCTCCACCAGCTGCTGGTAGCCGCCGCCGTACTGCGACACCGGCAGCGACACGTTCATGTCCGGCACCTTCAGCTCGCGCATCAGCGCCTCGGCGCGGTGGATCATGGCCGGGTAGTTCATGCGCCCGCCGGGCAGGGTCAGTTCGTGGCCCATGAAGATGTTCTCGGCCACCGACAGGTCGGGCACCAGGGTCAGCTCCTGGTGGATGATGACGATGCCAGCGGCCTCGGTCTCGCTGATGGACTGCGCGCGCAGCGGCTGGCCGTCCCAGAGGATTTCGCCCTCCCAGGTGCCGTGGGGGTACACCGCCGACAGCACCTTCATCAGCGTGGATTTGCCGGCGCCGTTCTCGCCACACAGGCCCACGCACTCGCCGGGCCTGACCTGGATATCGATGCCGTTGAGGGCTTTCACACCGCCAAAGCTCTTGACGATGCCGTTCATTTGCAGAAGGAATTGGGACATGACTGCGGGCTCGTGGAAGGGGTGGCGGGACGCGGCCTGTGGCCGCTGCTACGGGCGTAGCAGCGGCCGCAGGCCGCGTCACGGGTTATCACTGCCCGGCGATTTGCGCCTTGCTGTAGAACCCGTCCTTCTCCAGCAGGTCGATGTTGTCCTTGGTCAGCGGGGTAGGGGTGAGCAGGATGGTGTCGACCTTCTTGCTGCCGTTGTCGTACTGCGAGGTGTAGGTGGGTTTCTCGCTGCGGGCCAACTGCACCGAAAGCTTGGCGGCCTCGGAGGCAATCAGCTTCAGCGGCTTGTACACGGTCATGGTCTGGGTGCCATCAAGCACGCGCTTGACCGCGGCAAGGTCGGCGTCCTGGCCCGAGATTGGCACCTTGCCGGCCAGCTTCTGCGCCGCCAGCGCCTGGATTGCGCCGCCGGCGGTGGCGTCGTTGGAGGCGACGATGCCGTCGATCTTGTTGCCGTTGCGGGTCAGGGCGTTCTCGACAATGCTCAGGGCCTCGGTGGGGTTCCATTCCTTCACCCACTGCTGGCCGACAATCTTGATGTCGCCCTTGTCGATGGCCGGCTGCAGCACCTTCATCTGGCCTTCACGCAGAATCTTCGCGTTGTTGTCGGTAGGCGCGCCACCCAGCAGGAAGTAATTGCCCTTGGGCGCCGCCTGCAGCACGCCGTTGGCCTGCATTTCGCCAACCTTCTCGTTGTCGAAGGAAATGTAGGCGTCGATGTCGGCGTTGAGGATCAGCCGGTCATAGGACACCACCTTGATCCCGGCCTTCTTCGCCTCGGCCACGGCGTTGGTCAGCACGGTGGCGTTGAAAGGCACGATGACGATGACGTCGACGCCGCGGGAGATGAGGTTTTCGATCTGCGAGATCTGCTTCTGCTCGTTGGCGTCGGCCGATTGCACGTAGACCTTGGCGTCCATCTTCTCCGCCGCCGCCACGAAGTAGTCACGGTCGCGGGCCCAGCGCTCCAGGCGCAGGTCGTCGATGGAAAAGCCGATCTTGGGGTGGGCGGTGTCGGCCATCACCGGCAGCGAGAGCAGGGCGAGGGCACTGGCCAATAGCGTACGTTTTAACGATTTCATGCTGGGCGTCCTTTTATTGTTGTTTGAGACACTACTTGTCGCCTGAAACTGTAGAGCGTGATTGATACCCGCGCGCAGAGAATTGTCGCGCGAATGTAACCGCCGCCCTCAGGGGTAGATAAAGCGGTTGACCACGCCCTCCAGCAGCTCCTGGCGGCCGCTGACGGCCTGGGGATCGAGGTTGTTGTCGAAGGCATGCTCGGCCAGCGCTTGCAGGCTGAACTCGCCCGCCAGCACCGCCTGGCCGAAGGGCTGGCGCCAGCCGGCGTAGCGCTGGTCCTTGAAGCGTTGCAGCTGGTCGTTCTCGACCATGGCGGCAGCGCGCTTCAGCGCCAGGGCCAGCACGTCCATGGCCGCCACGTGGCCGTGGAACAGGTCGGTGTCGTCGACGCTCTGGCGGCGCACCTTGGCGTCGAAATTGAAGCCGCCGGTGCGGAAGCCGCCGGCCTTGAGGATCTCGTAGGTGGCCAGGGTCATTTCCTCGACGCTGTTGGGGAACTGGTCGGTGTCCCAGCCGTTCTGCGGGTCGCCGCGGTTGGCGTCGATGCTGCCGAAGATGCCCAGCGAGACCGCGGTGGCGATCTCGTGGTGGAAGCTGTGGCCGGCGAGGGTGGCGTGGTTGGCCTCGATGTTGACCTTGATCTCCTTCTCCAGGCCGTACTGCTGCAGGAAGCCGAACACCGTGGCGCTGTCGTAGTCGTACTGGTGCTTGGTGGGTTCCTGGGGCTTGGGTTCGATCAGCAGGTCGCCACGGAAGCCGATGCGGTGCTTGTGTTCCACCACCATGGTCATGAAGCGGCCCAGTTGCTCGCGCTCGCGTTTCAGGTCGGTGTTGAGCAGGGTCTCGTAGCCCTCGCGGCCGCCCCACAGCACGTAGTTGGCGCCCTTGAGCCGCTGGGTGGCGTTCATGGCGCTGAACACCTGGGCGGCGGCCACGGCGAACACCTCGGGGTCGGGGTTGCTGGCGGCGCCGGCGGCGAAGCGCGGGTTGCTGAAGCAGTTGGCGGTGCCCCACAGCAGCTGGATGCCGGTGTCCTGCTGGTGGCGTTCGAGGCGGTCGACCATGTGCGCGAAGTTGTTGCGGTACTGCGCAAGCGATTTGCCTTCGGGGGCCACGTCGGTGTCGTGGAAACTGTAGTAGTCGATGCCCAGCTTGGTGAAGAACTCGAACGCGGCCTCGGCCTTGGCGATGGCCATCTCCATGGGGTCGGCCACCTGCTGCCAGGGGCGCTTGAAGGTGCCCACGCCGAACATGTCCAGGCCCGGCCAGACGAAGCTGTGCCAGTAGCAGGCGGCCATGCGCAGGTGCTCGCGCATGGGCTTGCCCAGCACCAGCGCGTCGGCGTCGTAGTGGCGGAAGGCGAGGGGCGACTCGCTGGCCGGGCCCTCGTAGCGAATCTTGTCGACAGCGGGGAAGTAGGACATTCGCGTTTCCTTTGTTGTTCTTGGCGGTGTGCTGATGGTAGCGAGGCCCCGGCCTGCGTCGGTCATGAAAATCACCAACAGGCAGTGCGATTTTGCGTTGAGCTTCTGCCATTCGCGGCCTAGGCTGGAAGCACTGGCCAAGGACAACAACAATGAAAAACCTGCCTCCTGCCCACCGTATCGCGCTGCTGTTCAACGGCAGCAAGGTCTACGACCGCGGCATCATCAGCGGCATCGGCAACTACCTGAGCAGCACCCGCGCCTCTTGGGACCTGTTCCTGGAAGAGGATTTCCTCTGCCGGCTGAACGGCATCGAGCGCTGGCAGGGCGACGGCATCATCGCCGACTTCGACGACCCGCAGATCGGCGAGGCCCTGGCCCACAGCCGCCTGCCGGTGGTGGCGGTGGGCGGCTCGTACCAGGACGCCAGCGCCTACCCGCGGCACATCCCCTACGTGGCCACCGACAACGCGGCGCTGATCAAGCTGGCCTACGACCACCTGATCGAGGCCGGGCTGACGCGCTTCGCCTGCTTCAGCCTGCCGCCGGCCCAGGCCAACCGCTGGGCCCAGGAGCGGGAAAAGGCCTTCCGCCAGCTGATGCGCCGCGACGGCCTGCACGCCGAGGTGTACCGCGGCCTGGGCACCAGCGCGCCACTGTGGGACAGCGCCGTGGAACAGCAGATTGCCTGGCTGCACAGCCTGCCCAAGCCCATCGGCATCATCGCTGTCACCGACGCCCGCGCCCGCCAGCTGTTGCAGGCGTGCCTGACTGCCGGCATCGCGGTGCCGGGGCAGGTGGCGCTGATTGGTATCGACAACGACCCGCTGACCCGCAGCCTGACCCGGGTGCCGCTCAGTTCGGTGATCCAGGGCACGGAAACCATGGGCCGCACCGCCGCGCACCTGCTGCACCAGATGCTCCACGGCATGCCGTCGACGGCGCAGCAGATCCTGGTGCCACCCGACGCGGTCAACGTCCAGGCGTCCAGCCTGCACCAGCCGCTGGACAACCCTTATGTGATGCAGGCGCTGCATTTCATTCGGCAGTACGCCTGCCAGGGCATCAAGACGGCGCAGGTGGCGGGGTACGTGGGGGTGTCGCGTTCGTCGCTGGAGTCGCACTTTCGCAAGGCCCGGGGCTGTACGGTGCACGACGAGATTCTGCGCTTCCGGCTGGCAGCGGCGGCCAGCCAGTTGCAGGACGGCGCGGTGGCCATCGCCGAGATCGCCAGGCGCTGCGGGTTCACCTCGGCGCAGTACCTGCACACGGTGTTTCGCCGTGAGTACGGCTGCACCCCGCGCCAATATCAGCAGCATAAAACCGTGGATACCGCCTGACGCGGCCTGGTCACCGCTGTAGCCGCTGCCGCCAGGCTGCGCTGGCCCCTGAGTACACTGAAGATCCCCAGCGTGGGTTCGGGCCAGCGCAGCCTTCGGCAGCGGCTACGCGGCAGGGGTGTCAGCGGCGGCAGCGTACTGGGCTCGCCAGGTCATGGCCAGCACCATCAGCAGCCCCAGCGCGCCCATGCCGGCGCCCGCCAGGGAAATGGCCGGGTAGCCCAGGCCTGCGTTGATCACCGCGCCACCCAGGGCCGCGCCAATGGCGTTGCCGAAGTTGAACGCGCCGATGTTCACCGCCGAGGCCAGGTTGGGCGCGTCCTTGGCGGCCTCCATCACGCGCATCTGCAGCGGCGGCACCAGGGCGAAGCTCGCCGCGCCCCACACCAGAATCGCCACCGCAGCCGCCAGCGGCCAGCGCATCAGCACCGCGAACGCCAGCAGCACCACGATCAACACCGCCAGCGAGACGATCAGCGTGCGGTCCACCGAGCGGTCGGCGGCCTTGCCACCCCAGATATTGCCCAGGGTCAGGCCGATGCCGAACAGCACCAGCATGCCGGTGATGAAGTTGGTGGAGGCGTGGGTGGCGTCGCGCAAAATAGGGGCGATGTAGGTGAACACGGTGAACATGGCGCTGGAACCCACCACGGTCAACGCCAGCGCCGACAGCACCGGGCCGCGGCCGAGCACGCGGATTTCTGCCATCAGGCCATCACCCTTGGGCGCCGGGACGTTGGGCAGGGCGTACCACAGCGAGGCCATGGCCACCGCACCCAGGCTGGCAATGCCCCAGAACGCCGTGCGCCAGCCGAACGTCTCGCCGAACCAGGTGGCCAGGGGCACGCCGCCGATGGTCGCCAGGGTCAGGCCCATGAACATCGCCGCCACGGCGCCGGCGCGCTTGTCCGGCGGCACCACGCTGGCGGCGACGATGGAGCCGATACCGAAGAACGCGCCGTGGTTGAGCGAGGTCACCACCCGCGCCATCAGCAGGGTTTCGTAGTTGCTGGCCAGGGCCGACAGCAGGTTGCCGAGGGTGAAGATCGCCATCAGCCCGATCAGCAGCTGGCGGCGCGGCACGCGGGCGGTGGCCAGGGTCATCAGCGGCGCGCCGATCAGCACGCCCAGGGCGTAGGCGCTGACCAGCAGGCCGGCAGAGGGAATCGACACGCCGAGGTCGGCGGCAATGCCCGGCAGCATGCCCATGGGCGCGAACTCAGTGACGCCGATGCCAAAGGCGCCGATGGACAGGGCGATTAACGGTGGATTGATACGCATAGGTTACTCCTCATCTATGCGGTGAATGCTACGATCGAGGCTTTTACAGCGGTAGTCCCAGTTCGGGACCAACACCTTTGCGTAGGAAGCACAAATGGACATCACCGGGCGTTCGGGGGAAATGGACGTGTTCGTCAGGGTGGCCGAGGCCGGCAGCCTGTCGGGCGCGGCGCGGGCACTGGGGCTGACGCCGTCGTCGGTCAGCCGCATCATCGCCCGCACCGAGCAGCGCCTGGGCACGCGGCTGCTGATCCGCACCACCCGCGCCATCACCCTCACGGCTGAAGGCGAGGCCTACCTGCGCGGCGCGCGGCGGATTTTGGCGGACCTGGCCGAGGTCGAGGACGCCATCACCGACCAGGGCGTGCCGCGCGGCCGGCTGCGGGTCAGCGCCGCCCTGGCCCATGGCCGGCAGACCATCGTGCCGCTGGTGGCGGCGTTCAGCGCCCGTTACCCGGCCATCCTGGTGGACCTGATGCTGGGCGACGAGGTGGTCGATATTCTCGCCGGCCAGGCCGACGTCGCCATCCGCTTCGGCCAACTGGCCGACAGCCCGCTGACCGCGCGGCTGATCGGCGACACCGGCCAGGTGGTGGTGGCATCCCCCGAGTACCTGGCCCGCTGCGGCACCCCGCAGGTGCCCGAAGACCTGCTGGCGCACAACTGCCTGCGCTTCAACTTCCGCCGCGCCACCAGCGACTGGCCGTTCCGCCGCGACGGCGAGGACTTCGCTTTGAAAGTCAGCGGCACCATCGAAGGCAACAGCGGCGAGGCGCTGGCGCAGCTGGCCAGCCTGGGCGCGGGCATTGCGCGCATCGGCGCCTTCAGCGTCGCGCAGCAGCTGCGCGACGGTACCTTGGTGCCGCTGCTGGAAGCCTACAACCCCGACGACCGCGAGCCGATCCACGCCGTGTTCATCGGCGGCGCGGCCATGCCAGCCCGCGTCCGCGCCTTCGTCGACTTCCTGCTGGAGCAACATCCCGTGGGAGCTGGCTTGCCAGCGAGCTTTTCGGGCCTCAACAGCTCGCTGGCAAGCCAGCTCCCACAGGCGTAAGTTTCGGTATTTGTTGTATTTTTTTTTTTGCTTTGGCGCTTGACGCATGGGCTGAAAACACGTTTAATGCGCCCCGTTGCCCAGATAGCTCAGTCGGTAGAGCAGAGGATTGAAAATCCTCGTGTCGGCGGTTCGACTCCGTCTCTGGGCACCACAACTTCCGAAACCCCTGATAGCCGCAAGGCGTCAGGGGTTTTTTGTTGGCTGTCATTCCTGCATCGACGCCAGCAGCCACTCACGAAACACCGCCGCGCACGCCGAGCGCCCACGGTGCTTCACCGACACCAGGTATTCGCCCTTGCCGGTGCGGCATTCAAAATCCGTCACCCGTTGAAGCTCGCCCTTGGCCAACGCCTCATCGGCCATGAACGACCACGCCAGGCCAATGCCCATGCCTTGCTGCACGGCGCGGTAGGCCAGGGTCAGCTGGTTGAACACCGGCGCCTTGTCCCGCGGCGAGTAGTCCACGCCCAGGTGGCCGAACCATTGCGGCCAGTCCATGCATTGCCAGGCGCGGGTGTCGATCTGCACCAGGTTGGCCTTGGCCAGCTGCGCCAGGCTGTCGATGGCGGCCACGTCCAGGCCGGGGTGGGCCACCGGGTAGACGATCTCCGGCAGCAGGAAATCGCTGTCCAGGGTCGCCCAGTCGCCGTCGCCGTACAGCACGCCCAGGTCGAAGTCGTTGAGACTGGTGTCGTCGAATTCGTTGATGGCGTGCACGTGCACGGCGATGTCGGGGTAGGCCTTGTTGAACTCAATCAGCTTGGGGAACAGCCAGAACTGCGCCAGGGCGTGGGTGGCCAGCACCGACACAGCGTTGCTCTGGTGCACGTTGCGGATGCGCGTGACGCTCTGGTACAGGGTGCCCAGCAGCACGTTGACGGTCATCAGCAGTTCGTCGCCGGCACCGGTCAGGGCCACACCGCGCGGCTTGCGCTCGAACAGCGGCACGCCCATGGCGTCTTCCAGCTGGCGCATCTGCTTGCTCACCGCGCTCTGGGTGAGGAACAGCTCGCCCGCTGCGGCGGTGAAGCTGGCATGGCGGGCCACGGCCTCGAAGGTGATCAGGGTTTCCAGCGGCGGCAGGGTACGCAGGTAACGGTTGATGATAGTGCTCCCGGCAGGCATTCCCCAGGGGAATGGGTAGCCCACTTTTTATCGCAGGTGGCGGGCGCTGTCCACGGCTAGAATCGCGCCATTAGCGTTAACTGCCAGAGTCGAGATAATGAACCGTGGGATAGTGTTTGCCGTGTTGGCCGGGGCCATCTGGGGCGGGGTGATCATCGCCCCGTCGTTGCTGCCCGAGTTCAATGCGGTGCTGATCAGCAGCGTGCGTTTTGCCTTGTACGGGCTGTTTTCGTTGCTGGTGGCGCTGCCCATGGCCGGGCGCCTGCTGGCGCGGCTCAAGCGCCGCGACCTGTCGATGCTGCTGCGCCTGTCGCTCACCGGCAACGTGCTCAACTTCGCCCTGCTGGGCGCCTCGGTGCAGCTGAGCGGGGTGACCACGGCGGCGCTGATCAACGGTATGCTGCCGGTGGCCATTACCTTCCTGGGGCGCGGCGACGCCGGTTCGCTGCCGATGAAGCGGCTCAAGCTGCCGCTGCTGATGGTATTCCTCGGCATCGTATCGGTGAGCCTGCAGCACGCCGGCGGCCATGCTGGCGGCACCTCCCTGGGCCGCCAGCTGCTGGGCCTGGCCTGTGGCCTGAGCGGCGTGGTGTGCTGGTCGTGGTACGCCACCCACAACGGGCGCTACCTCAAGCACAGCCACTTCAACAGCAGCGAGTGGTCGACGCTGCTGGGCATCGTCACCGGCGGCGTTGCCGTGGTGGTGGGCGCGGTTGCCCTGTTGCTGTTCCCCAACCTGGTGCCGGCTCAGGTGGACCACGCTCGTTGGATGACCTTCCTGTGGGTAAGCCTGTTCCTGGCGCTGTGCGGCTCGTGGCTGGCCAACAGCCTGTGGAACGCCTGTTCGCGGCGCATGGCCAGCTCCTTGAGCGGGCAGATGATCGTCTTCGAGACGCTGTTCGCCTGCGTCTACGGCTTCGTCTACGGCCAGCGCGCGCCGGGGCTGATGGAACTGGTGTCGATCGCGCTGCTGGTGGGCGGCGTGGTGTGGGCGGCCCGCCGGCACCAGCACGCCCACATAGCCTCGTAAATACCGCCCGTAGCAGCTGCCGCAGGCTGCGTCCGGGCACCGCGCAACTCCGTGTCGTACGTGGACGCGGCCTGCGGCCGCTGCTACAGGCGCCGCGTGGCGGGGTTACGCAGCGGTAATGGCGCTGCTGATGCGGCTGGCCAGGTCTTCCATGGTGAACGGCTTGGTCAGCAGGTGCATGCCCGGCTCCAGCTGTTGCGCCCAGGCCTCGGCGTTGTGGGCGTAACCGGTGATGAACAGTACCTTGAGCCCAGGGCGCAGGCTGCGGCCGGCGTCCGCCACCTGGCGGCCGTTGATGCCGCCGGGCAGGCCGACGTCGGTGACCAGCAGGTCGATCCGCCGGCCGGACTGCAGGATGTCCAGGCCGCTGGCGCCGTCGGCGGCTTCCAGGGCGGTGTAGCCCAGTTCGTCCAGCACTTCGATGATCAACATGCGCACGGTGGGTTCGTCGTCGATCACCAGCACGGTCTCGCCCTGTTCCGCGTGGGGCAGCGGCGCGGGTGGCAACGGCGCCTGGGCGTCGCCCAGGGTTTCGCGCGAGCGTGGCAGGTACAGGGTCATGGTGGTGCCCTGGTCGGGCTGCGACTGGATGTGCACGCTGCCGCCGGACTGGCGCACGAAGCCGTAGATCATCGACAGGCCCAGGCCGGTGCCCTTGCCGGTGGGCTTGGTGGTGAAGAACGGGTCGAAGGCGTGGGCCATGACGTCGCTGCTCATGCCGCTGCCGGTGTCGCTGACGCTCAGGGCCAGGTACTCGCCGGGCACCAGGTCGCGCTCGCGGGCGGCCTTGGCGGCCAGGGTGCAGTTGCGGGTCTGGATGCCCAGGGTGCCGCCCAGGGGCATGGCGTCGCGGGCGTTGATGCACAGGTTGAGCAGGGCGTTCTCCAGCTGGTTGGCGTCCACCTGGGTCAGCCACAGCGGCTGTTCGCTGTGGATGTCCACCTGCACGGCCGGGCCGACGGTGCTGCGGATCAGCTCCAGCATGCCCAGCACCAGGCGGTTGGCGTCGGTGGGCGTGGGGTCCAGGGTCTGCCGGCGCGAGAAGGCCAGCAGCCGATGGGTGAGCGCCGCGGCCCGGCGCGCGGCGCCCAGGGCGGCGTCCAGGTAGCGCCCGGTCTCGGCGACGCGGCCCTTGGCGATGCGCAGGCGGATCATCTCCAGGCTGCCCATGACGCCGGTCAGCAGGTTGTTGAAGTCGTGGGCCAGGCCGCCAGTGAGCTGGCCCACGGCTTCCATCTTCTGGCTCTGGCGCAGCTGCTGTTCCAGCAGGCGCTGGGCGGTCATGTCGACGCCCACGCCGGTGCGCCGCACGGGCTCGCCGGCGGCGTTGAAGTAGGTGTGGCCGCGCGACAGCACCCAGCGCACCGAGCCGTCGGGGTGGACGATGCGGTATTCCAGCTCCAGGTCGCCGCTGTTGACCAGGCCGCCGGCCATGGTCCGGCGCAGCGCGGCCAGGTCGTCGCCGTGCACGTTGGCGAGAAAGTCCGTGCGCTTGATGCCCTGGGCGCCCTGCACCGGGTCGATGGCGTACAGCTCGCTGATGCCGGCGTCGCAGTAGAAGCAGTCGTTGGCCACCTCGTAGGTCCACACGCCCACGCCGCTGACGGCGGACAGGGCCAGGCGGGCGAAGTCCATGGAGTCGTGCAGGGCGGTCTCGCGCGGCTGTTCGGCGGTGACGTCGCGCGCCTCGGAGGGCGCGGTGTGGAGGATCTGCTGCGCCGCCTGGCGGGCGTCCTCGACGCTGGCGTAATGCCCCTCGCGCACCTGGTTCTCGAGCAGGCTGCGCAAGGCGAGGTCAAGGGCGAGGTCCCGTGGGGCCCGGTAAGGCATGCGCGGCTTCTCGGCTGGAAATGGCTGAGCGGCAATTATCACACAACCGCGCAAGCTACGCTTCAGGGGTGGACTCATTGCCTGGAGCGCACTGCCATGAACAAGAACACCCTTTGCCTGTGGTACGACGGCACGGCGCTGGACGCCGCGACCTTTTACGCGCAAACCTTTCCCGACAGCACGGTGGGCGCGGTGCACCGTGCGCCCTCGGACTACCCGGCGGGCAAGGAGGGCGACGTGCTGACGGTGGACTTCACGGTGATGGGCATCCCGTGCCTGGGCCTCAATGGCGGCCCGGGGTTTCCCCACAGCGAGGCTTTCTCCTTCCAGGTGGCCACCGAGGACCAGGCCGAGACCGACCGCCTGTGGCACGCCATCGTCGGCAACGGCGGCCAGGCCAGCGAGTGCGGCTGGTGCAAGGACAAGTGGGGGCTGTCCTGGCAGATCACTCCACGGGTGCTGACAGAGGCGTTCACCGGCAGTGATCGCGAGGCCGCCCGGCGCGCCTTCGAGGCGATGATGACCATGGGCAAGATCGACGTCGCCGCCATCGAGGCCGCGATCAAGGCGTGACCCGGTGGCGCTGGTGGCTGCGCAGGCACCAGGCCACGCCCACCACCAGCAGCACCATGGCGACCACCTCCTGGCGGTCCGGCCAGCGCTGCTCCCAGAGGAAGCCCAGCAGCAGCGCGCTGAGGGTCTCGATCACCAGCACCTGGCCGCTCAGCGCCAGGGGCAGCAAGCGGCTGGCCTGGTTCCAGAAGGCGCCGCCGATCACCGAGGCCAGCAGCGCCACCCCGGCGGTGACCAGCACGGCGTGCAGGTCGATAGCGGCCAGGTGGCTGCCCAGCACCGGCACGGCCAGCAGCAGCGCCAGGGCGCCGGTAACCACGCCGGTCAACAGCGCCCAGTCCTGGGCCGAGACGGCGGTCAGCGCCAGGCGCCGGGCGTTGCTGACCGCGTACCAGCTCCAGGTCAGCAGCGCGCCAAACGCGCACAGCAGCCCGACAATGCTGCCCAGCGCGGCGCCGTGCATGGCGTGCAGGCTGATCAACGCCACCCCGGCCGTGGCGCACGCCAGCGACGGCAGCAGCCGGGCGAAGGGCACGGCGCCGGCGTCGCCACGGCCGGCAAGCGCCACCAGCACCGGAATCAGCCCGACCACCAGCGAGGTGGTGGCCACGCCGACCCGCTGCACGGCGCTGCCCACCAGCGCGTAATAGATCAGCGTGCCGACCAGGCTCAGCCAGCCCAGCGCCCGCCAGTCGGCGCGAGTCAACTGCGCGCGCACCTTGCGCCAGCGCGGCAGCAGCAACGCCAGGGAGAACAGCCCGTAGGCAAGGAAACGCAGTACCGCGAATTCAAGCCCCGACAGCTGCGGGGTCAGCGCCGGGCCGAGAAAGATCACGCCCCAGCACATGCCCGCGGCGACGCCGTAGCCAATGCCCTTGGCCAAGGATGGATGAGTTGTCATGAAGCAACCGCCTGATGGAAAGGGCCGCAGTGTGCCGGCTGCGCGCTTCGGCGTATTGGCCCAGGCTGTCGACACCTTTACCCAGGCTGGCGCGCGGCGTGGCGGTAGGCCGCCGGCGTGGTGTCGCATAGGCGGCGCATGGCCCGGGTGAGGGCGGCCTGGTCGCTGAAACCGACCTTCAGGGCAATGTCAGCCAACGGCAGGCGGCTTTCGGCCAGCCAGCGGCAGGCATGGCGCATGCGCAGCTGCGCCAGCCACGCCTGGGGTGCTTGCGCGTAGCGTTCGGCAAAGCGCCGGTGCAGCTGGCTGACGCTCATGGCGGCGACGCGGGCCATGGCCTCGTTGCTCCAGGCCTGGCCGGGGTCGGCTTCCAGGTGCGCCAGCAGGCGGTCCATGCCGCTGGCCGGCTGGCCGGCGTCACGGCCCAGGCTGTTGAGCAACAGCGGCAGCAGGTGTGGCGCACTCTGGGGCAGGCCATGGGCGCCGAGCAGGTCGGCGAACTCGATCAGGCGGCGGGTGGCGGCGGAGACTGGCACGTAGGTACGGCGCGCCAGGGCGTCGAGGGTGCGCGCCTCGAACCAGCCGTTGGGGCAGTCCAGCACCAGGAAGCGGTTGGCGCCGTCGGCGCGCTGGCCGTGCTCGGCGCCGGGGGCGATCAGCGCCGCCAGCGACAGGTCCAGGCGCGCGCCACGGCCCTGCACTTCCATCTCCATCCCACCGGCCACCGGCAGCACCAGCTGGGTAAAGCCGTGCTGGTGGTGGGCGCATTCGCCGCTGTAGCTACGCAGGTCGAGGGAGGGCGTCACGGCAGTGTTCCAGCCAGCTGGTGGGTGTCGGGTGAACAGCATGCCACGCACTCGCCAAGACGCCAAACCCCGTAGCAGCTGCCGCAGGCTGCGTCCGGGCCCATACCGTGGCGCGCCCGGACCCGGCCTGACGGCCGCTGCTACGGGGGTAGGGTCAGTTGCCGTCGGCGACCTTGCGTTCGATTTCGGCGGTTTTCTTTTGCAGGGTCTCGGCGTCCTGCTCCTTGGCGCGGGTGGACGAGGGGGTGATCACCTCATCGACGCCACGGGTGTCGTCGTCGCGGTCTTCCAGGTCGCGCTTCACCACATTCACCGGTTTGCCGGAAGTGTCGGTGGGCGGCGCGTTTTCGGGGCGGTTGTCTGTGCTCATGGTGGTCTCCTGGGGTGTATGCACGGTTGAACCGCCGCCCGGCCAGGAGTTCCAGCCGGGCGGCCGGCCGGTCATGGCAGCGGGTTGCCGCCGGTCACGCCGAAGGTTTCACCGGTGATATAGCTGGATTCCTGAGTGGCCAGGAACACATACAGCGGCGCGCATTCGGCCGGCTGGCCGGGGCGGCCCATGGGCGTCTGCGAACCGAAGGTGGGGATTTTCTCTTGAGGTTGGCCGCCGCTGGGTTGCAGCGGTGTCCACACAGGGCCCGGCGCCACGGCGTTGACCCGCACGCCCTGGGCAATCACCTGCTTGGCCAGCGACTTGGTGAAGGCGACGATGGCGGCCTTGGTAGAGGCATAGTCCAGCAGGTTTTGCGACGGGCTGTAGGACTGGATGGACGCGGTATTGATGATGGTGGCGCCGGCTGGCAGGTGCGGCAGCGCTGCCTTGCACAGCCAGAACAGCGCGTAGACGTTGGACTTGAAGGTGGCGTCGAACTGCTCGGTGGTCAGCTCGGCAATGGCTTCCACCGCCTGCTGCTTGCCGGCGACGTTCACCAGTATGTCCAGGCCGCCCAGGGCGGCCACTGCCTTCTGCACCAACGCCTGGCAGAACGCCTCATCCTTGAGGTCGCCGGGAATGGCCACCGCCTTGCGGCCCTCGGCTTCGATCAGCTTCACCACTTCGCGGGCGTCGCTTTCCTCTTCAGGCAAGTAATTGAGGACGATGTCGGCACCTTCGCGGGCATAGGCAATTGCCGCCGCGCGGCCAATGCCGGAGTCGGCACCGGTGATCAGCGCCCTGCGCCCCAGCAAGCGGCCGAAGCCCTTGTAGCTGTGCTCGCCGTGGTCCGGCGCGGGCGTCATCTTGTGCACGGTGCCGGGCGCGCCCTGGGGCTGTTTGGGGAATTCGGGGTGTGGATACTGGGTCAGTGGGTTCTGCATCGAATACTGGTTTTCAGTTGCCATGGTGGACTTCCTCTCTTGCCCAATCGAATCAGGACAATGGAGGCAGGCGGCCAGGCGAACGTTCAGTTTTTCTGCCGATGAAAATTTTTTAAACCTTCCGCCAACCGCCCGGGTCGATTGGGAACAGGCGGGCTCGGGCAGAAGAGGGCGACTCATGATTGGTGTGGTGATTCCGGCGCACAATGAAGCAAGCTACATCGCCCCTTGCCTGGCCTCGATCCAGGCGGCGGCGCGGCACCCGCAACTGGCGGGCATGACGGTAAAAGTGCTGGTGGTGCTCGACCACTGCAGCGACGAAACCGGGTTGCTGGCGGCTGCGGCCGGGTGCGAGGTGCTGGAGGTGGGCTTTCGTAACGTCGGCAAGGCGCGGGCCTTCGGCGCCCAGGCGTTGCTCAACGCCGGCGCGCAGTGGCTGGCGTTCACCGATGCCGACACGCGAGTGCCGGGCGACTGGCTGGCCCGCCAATTGGCGTTCCAGGCCGATGCGGTGTGTGGCACCGTGGCGGTGGACAGTTGGGCCGAGCACACCGAGCAAGCGCGGGCGAAATACCTGGCGGGGTACCGGTTCGAGGAGGGGCACCGGCACATCCATGGCGCCAACCTGGGGCTGAGCGCCGAGGCCTATGCCTGGGCTGGCGGTTTCCAGCACCTGGCGGCCCATGAAGACGTGCAGTTGGTCGCAGACCTTGAGCGCATCGGCGCGCGCATCGTGTGGACGGCGACCACCTCGGTGGTCACCAGCGCGCGCCGCGATTTCAAGTGCCGCGAGGGGTTTGGCGAGTATTTGTTGTCGCTGCAGGACGCCGCCTTCGGCAGCTGCTACGGGGCGTGTAGCAGTGGCCGCCAGGCCGCGTCCGAAGGCGACCCGGTCAGAACAGATTGATCGGGTACGTGACGATCACCCGGTGCTCGTCCTGGTCGCGCACGCCGGGAAACTCGGTGCGCATGGAGGCGTGCCTCAGCGCCACGCTGAGGTCCTTGGCCGGGCCCGATTGCACGGTATAGGTCAGGGTCAGGTTGCGCTCCCACTCACTCTTGTCGCCGCTGGCGGTGCGTGCGCCCGAGCCGCTTTCGTACATGCCCAGGAAGGTCAGGCCGGGCACGCCCATGGCGGCGAAGTCATAACCGTAGCGCACCTGCCAGGTGCGCTCGCCGGCGCGCTGGAACTTGCCGATCATTGACTCGGTGATGAAATACGAGGTCGAGCCGTCGCCCTGGTTCAGCCACACCGCATCGCTGTCGCCGGTCACCTGCTGGTAGCCGGCGGCGATGGTGTGCGGGCCCACCAGGTAGGTGAACAGCGCGCTGGACAGTTGGCTGTCGACCTTGCCCTTGGTCACGCCGTCGCCGTAGTAGCCGGCGGTGTAGTAGTCCGCGTCATTGTCGTTCTTGCCGGCCGAGCTGTTGTTGAAGTAACGCAGGTCGGTGCGCAGGGTGCCGGGGCCCACCTTCCAGTTGTTCACCAGGCCCAGGAAGTGCTGGTTGTAGAAGTTCTCCAGGCCGCCGTAGTAGTACTGCAGCAGCAGGTCGGGGGTGGCTTTCCAGTCGACGCCGGCGTACTGGAACTTGTGCACGAACTTGCCGGTGAGGCGGCTGTTGGCGCCGGGAATGGACATGCCCATCTGGTTGGTCGACCCACGGCCCTTGACGCTGTCCAGTTGGCCGGCGATGAAGGTGAAGTGGTCCAGGTCCTTGGACTGGATCTGCTCGCCGTTGAAGGTCTGTTGCAGCAGGCGGTCGGTGGACATCACCACCGGCAGCATCGGCACCAGGGTACCGGCGCGCACTTCGGTCTTGGCGAAGCGCACCTTCGCCGTGGCGCCCAGGCTGCCGAACTCATCGGCGGCGCGGCCGTCGTCGGTGGGGAAGATGTTGCCGTTGTAGGCGGTGCCCGACGGGTTGTAGTGGGTGCCCTTGCCCGAGTCCAGCTTGATGCCGAGCATGCCGATGGCGTCCACGCCGAAACCGACGGTGCCGGGGGTGTAGCCGGACTTGAAGTTGAGGATGAAGCCCTGGCCCCATTCCTGGGTGTAGTTGGGGTTGGCGGCGCCGCTGCGGTTGTCGGCGTTGCTGAAGAAGTTGCGCGCCAGCAGGGTCGCGGTGCTGTCCTCGATAAAGCCTTCGGCGTTGCTTGGTTGCGCCATGGCCAGGCCGCACAGGCCGGCCAGAATTGCGGGTGCGCGGTAAGCTGCGCGATTCAAGAGCACCATCGGGAATTCCTCATGCTGTAGTCAATGTTGTGAGAGGCAGGTGCAGGGGCGGCAGTTAAGGTTTTTATTGTTCTTCAGGAGCAACGGGTGCGGCGGCGCGGGTCAGCGCCACCGGCGGCAAGCGGTACAACACCCACAGGGCCAGCACGCCCAGGCCGGCGCACAGCAGCAGGCCGCTGCCCAGCGCTTGCGCCAGGGCCTGGCGGGCCAGTTGCAGCAGCGCCGGGTCGCCGCCGGCCTTGAGCAGCACTTGTGGGTCGATGAAGCGGGGCAGGGCATCGGCCTGGCCCGCGGCGATGAACGCGCCTTGCAGGTGGCTGGCGTACAGCAGCTTGACCAGCACGCCCATCACTGCGGTGCCCAGCAGCCCGCCGACCAGGCGCAGCGACTGGGTGAGGGCGGTGGCGATGCCCAGGAACTGCCGCTCGGCCAGGGTCTGGGTGAACACCGTGAGGTTCATCAGGATGAAGCCCAGGCCCAGCCCGGCCAGCAGAATCAGCCCCAGCAGCGCGTGGAACGAGGCGTGCAGGCCCACCAGCGCCAGCCCGGCGCAGGCCACCAGTAGCACGGCGAAGCCGGCCAGGGGTATCAGGTTGGGGTTGCGCAGCTGGGTGATGATGCGACCGTTGACGATGGCGCCCAGGGTGATGCTCAAGGCCAGCGGCGTGATCAGCAGGCCGGCGTCCTGGGGCGAATAGCCGTAGCTGCCTTGCAGCAGCAGCGGCAGGTAGAACAGCAGGCTGAACATAATGGCCCCGGCCAGCAACGACAGCACGAACAGCAGGCGCACGCTGGGCGAGCGGAACAGCGCAGCCGGCAGCAAGGCTTCGCTGCACCGGCGCTCCCAGCACCACAGCCCGACCGCAGCGGCGATGCACACCGCGCCCAGTATCGCGCTGCCCCACACCTGGGCCTGGCCCAGCCATTCCACGAACAGTTGCAGGCTGCCCAGGGCCACCGCGATCAGCAGCGCGCCCAGCCAGTCCAGGCGAATGGCGCGGCTTTGCAGCGGGCGGTAATGGGGGAGGTAGCGCCAGGCGAAAAACAGCGCCACCGCCCCCAGCGGCAGGTTGATATAGAACACCGAGCGCCAGCCGAACGCGCCGGTCAAATACCCGCCCAGGCCTGGGCCAATGGCGTTAACCACGCTGAACAGCGCGCTTAGCAAAATCTGCCAGCGCAGGCGCTGGCGGGTGTCGGGAAACAGCTCGGGAATGCAGGCGAACGCGGTGCCGATCAGCATGCCGCCGCCCACCCCTTGCAGGGCGCGGCCCAGCACCAGCACCAGCATGTCGTTGGCCAGGGCGCAGACCAGCGAGGCCAGGGTGAAGATTACCGTGGCCGCCAGCACGAAGGGCTTGCGCCCGTAGTAGTCGCCCAGGCGGCCGAAAATCGGGATGGTGACGATGGAGGCCAGCAGGTAGCCGGTGGCTACCCAGGCGTACAGCTCGAAGCCCTGCAACTGGGCGACGATGCTCGGCAAGGCGTTGCCGATCACCGTCTGGTCGAGGGCCGAGAGCATCAGCACCAGGGAGATGCCGAGCATGGCCAGCAAGGCTTGCTTGAAGGTCAGGGCGCTGTGGCTCGGCATCGTCATCATCGAACCCCTTACACCAGCGCCGCTACGGCGGTAGCGATGCGTTGGCAGCCGGTTTCCAGGGTCTCGATGGCCGAGGCCGTGGACATGCGGAAGAACGGTGCCAGGCCGTAGGCGCTGCCGGGAATCACCGCCACGCCCTGGCTTTCCAGCAGGTAGAGGATGAAGTCGCTGTCGCTTGCCAGCACCTGGCCTTGCGGGGTGCGCTTGCCCAGCACGGCGCCGCAGTTGACGTACAGGTAGAAGGCGCCTTCAGGCGGGATACAGCTGAGGCCGTCGATGGCGTTGATCAGTTCCAGGCAGCGGTCGCGGCGCTGGCGGTACACCGCGCGGCTTTGCTCGATGAAGCTCTGGTCACCATTGAGGGCGGCCACCGCGGCGGCCTGGCTGACGCTGCAGGCGTTGCTGGTGGACTGCGACTGCAGGGTGGCCATGGCGGTGATCAGGTCGGCGGGGCCGGCGCCGAAGCCGATGCGCCAGCCGGTCATGGCGTAGGACTTGGACACGCCGTTGATCACCAGTACGCGGTCCTTGAGCCGCGGCTCCACGGCCAGGATATGGGTGGCGGGGCGGTCGTTGTAGCGGATGTGCTCGTAGATGTCGTCGGTCATCACCAGCACGTCGGGGTAGTCCAGCAGCACGTCGGCCAGGGCGCGCAGTTCTTCGGCGTGGTACACGGCGCCGGTGGGGTTGCTGGGCGAGTTCAGCAACAGCCAGCGGGTGCGCGGGGTGATGGCGGCGCGCAGCTGCTCGGCGGTGAGCTTGAAGTGGTGTTCCTCGGTGCAGGTCAGGGCCACCGGCTCGCCTTCGCAGGCCAGCACCATGTCCGGGTACGACACCCAGTATGGCGCGGGGATCAGCACCTCGTCGCCCGGGCCCAGGGTGGCGGAGAAGGCGTTGTAGATGGCGCTCTTGGCGCCGTTGGTGACCACAATCTGGGAAGCGCTGTAGTCCAGGCCGTTTTCGCGCTGCAGCTTGGCGACGATGGCCTGGCGCAGTTCCGGGGTGCCGGCGTTCTGGGTGTAGCGGGTGTCGCCGTTCTCGATGGCGGCGCAGGCGGCCTGGCGGATATGCGCCGGGGTGTCGAAGTCGGGCTCGCCCACCACCAGGTTGATGATCGACTTGCCGGCGCGGCGCAGTTCGTTGGCGCGGTCGGCAGCGGCGCTGCTGGGCGAGGGTTTGATGCGGTGCACTCGGGCGGCGATGCGGGAAGCGGTCACGGGGGAGTCCTCGGTGGTGGCCTGATGACGGCTACGTTACGAGGCGGGGCAGCGGGGCTGATAAGACAAGTTTGTTCTGGTTTGATAGGCACAGCTTATGACCGGTTGGTGCATGGGGCGCACCAAGATGGTGCCATGGCGTATTCGCGGGGGATGGGCGGGTTTAGCGGAGCCTCTTGTCCCGGTGCCATATCAAAGACTTATGGTGGGGCCATCGCGAGCAAGCTCGGCTCCTACCGGTAGGAGCCGAGCTTGCTCGCGATGAGGCCCTGAAGTGCGACACATGACCACCCAGTCAAAACATGGCCCGCCTCTTGCTCTATCAGGTGTTATCCACCTGCCAGAGTGTGCCACCCACGTGAACCTGCGCCGTTTGAAGTACTTCGTGAAGATCGTCGATGTCGGCAGCCTGACCCAGGCCGCCGACGTGCTGCACATCGCCCAGCCAGCCCTGAGCCAGCAGCTGGTCACCCTGGAGGCCGAGCTGCAACAGCAGTTGATCATCCGCACCAAGCGCGGCGTCACGCCCACCGAGGCCGGCAAGGTGCTGTATGGCCACGCGCAGCTGATCCTGCGCCAGTGCGAGCAGGCCCAGAGCGACGTCAACGCCACCGGTTTCGCCCTGTCCGGCCAGGTGTCGGTGGGCCTGGCCCCGGGCACCGCAGCCTCGGCGCTGTCGCTGCCGCTGTTGCGCCGGGTGCGCGAGCGCCACCCCGGCATCCTGCTGTACCTGAATGAAAACTTCGGCACCACCCTCAGTGAGCTGATCATGAACGGCCGCATGGACATGGCCGTGCTCTACGGCGGCCGTGAAGTGCACGGCCTGACCTTCGTGCCGCTGCTGCGCGAACAGCTGTACCTGGTGAGCGCCGACCCCGAGCTGCAACGCCGCGACGAGATCGGCCTGGCCGAGGTCGCCGAGCTGGACCTGCTGCTGCCGCGCACCTACAACACCATGCGCCGGCTGGTGGACGAAGCCTTCCTGAAGATCGGCCTCAGCGCCCGGGTGATCGCCGAGGTGGAGTCGTCCACCACCCTGGCCACCGCCGTCAGCGAGCATTTCGGTTCAACCATCCTGCCCGAATCCGCCGCCCGCGCCCTGGTGGCCGTGCACGAGGCGCACCTGTTGCGCATCACCGCGCCGGACATCGAGGCGCCGCTGGCGCTGTGCCTGTCGGGGCATTTGCCGCTGTCAGTGCCGGCCCAGGCGGTGAAGGCGATCTTGCTGGAGTTGATTGCCGAGATGCGTGGGTAACGCCGCCGTAGCCGCTGCCGTCAGGCTGCGCTGGCCAGTCTGAACCCTGAAGACCTTCAGCGAGGTACAGGGCCAGCGCAACCTGGCGGCAGCGGCTACGCGATGGTCATAAGCGACCCTTATCTCTCCACAGCCAAACCGTCTTGGCCGTGTTTTTGTGCGCTCGATAGAGTTCATCCAGCCACTTTTACTATTCACGGCAGGGGCCATTGCATGAACCCGGAACGCATTAAAGCGCTGATCGACCTGATGGCCGAATCCGACCTCAGCGAGCTGAGCCTCAACGAAGGCGACACCCAGCTGCGCCTGCTGCGCGACGGCCAGCCCGTGGCGGCCGTCGCTCGCCCGCTGGCGGCGACAGTTGCCGCCGCCACCCCGGCAGCCAGCAGCGACACCTTTGAAGCCAGCGCCGCCCTCTACGGCGTGCTGCACCTGACCCCCGCGCCCGACCAGCCCGCGTTCGTGCAGGTGGGTGATGCGGTCGAGGCCGGCCAGACCCTGGCTGTGGTGGAAGCCATGAAGATGTTCCACCCGCTCAAGGCCGAACGCGCCGGCGTTGTGCGCGCCATCCTCGCCGCCAGTGGCGAGGAAGTCGCCGCCGGCAAGCCGCTGTTCCGCCTGGAGGCCGTGTGATGTTCGATACCGTCCTTATCGCCAACCGCGGCGAAATCGCCTTGCGCATTTTGCGCGCCTGCCAGGGCCTGGGCCTGAAGACCGTGGCCGTGTATTCGGAAGCCGACCGCGACGCCCGCTACGTGCAACTGGCCGACCAGGCCATCTGCATCGGCCCCGCGGCCCCCGGCCAAAGCTACCTGGACCACGCCGCCGTGCTGTTCGCGGCCGAACTCAGCGGCGCCCAGGCGATTCACCCCGGCTACGGCTTCCTGTCCGAGAACGCCGCCTTCGCCGAGCACGTCGAACAGGCTGGCCTGACCTTCATCGGCCCCAGCGCCGCGTGCATCCGCACCATGGGCGACAAGGTTGCGGCCAAGCGCGCCATGCGCGAAGCCGGCGTGCCCTGCGTGCCGGGCCCCGACACCAGCATGCCGGACGACGCCGAGAGCATCCTGGCCATCGCCCGCGACATCGGCTATCCGGTGATCGTCAAAGCTGCCGGCGGCGGTGGCGGGCGTGGCATGCGCGTGGTGGAGCAGGAGGCCGCGCTGCTCGACGCCATCAACCTGACCCGCGAAGAAGCCCGGCGCGCCTTCGGTAACCCGGAGCTGTACATCGAGAAATTCCTCGGCCAGCCGCGCCACGTGGAAATCCAGGTGCTCTGCGACGCCTACGGCAATGCCTTGTGGCTGGGCGCGCGGGACTGCTCCCTGCAGCGCCGCCACCAGAAAGTGCTGGAAGAAGCGCCGGCGCCTGGCATCGACCCCGCGTTGGTGGCCAAGGTCGGCGAGCGCTGCGCCGCCGCCTGCCGGCAGATCGGCTACGTGGGCGTCGGCACCTTCGAATTCCTCTACGAGCACGGTGAGTTCTACTTCATTGAAATGAACACGCGCCTGCAAGTGGAGCACCCGGTGACCGAGATGACCACCGGTATCGACATCGTCCAGCAGCAGATTCGCATGGCCCAGGGCGAGCGCCTGACGCTGACCCAGGCCGACATCGGCGTGCACGGCCACGCCCTGGAGTGCCGCATCAACGCCGAGGACCCCGACACCTTCATGCCCACCCCGGGCCAGGTGAGCCGCTGGGAAATTCCCGGTGGCTACGGCGTGCGCGTCGACAGCCACGTCAGCCACGGCTACCGCGTGCCGCCGTACTACGACTCGATGGTGGCCAAGGTCATCACCCACGGCGCCACCCGCGACGAGGCCCTGGCGCGCATGCGCCTGGCCCTGGGCGAGATGCGCGTGGAAGGCATCAGCACCAACATCGCGCTGCACCGCGACATTCTCCAGGACCCCGGCTTCTGCGAGGGCGGCGTCGACATTCACCACCTTGAACGCTGGCTGCAACAGAGGACCGCATCATGAGTGCCATGCACATGGACGCCACCCCGCGCATCAGCCTGCTGGGCACCACCGCGCTGCTGCTGGAAGCACCGGGCAGCCTTGACCTGCCGCCGCAGCAACGCATCTGGGCCCTGGCCCGCCTGGCCCAGGACTGGGGCGGCGTGGCCGAGGCCGTGCCGGGCATGAACAACCTGATGCTGACCTTCGCCACACCGCCGCGCGACCTGCAGGGCCTGCAAAACCGGCTGCTGGAGGCCTGGGAACAGTGCCAGCCGCTGCCGCTGGAAGGCCGCATCATCGAACTGCCGGTGATCTACGGTGGCGAGCATGGCCCGCATATGGCCGACGTGGTCGCCCACACTGGCCTGGACATCGAGACCATCGCCAACCTGCACGCCGAGCCGCTGTACCCGGTGTATGCCCTGGGCAGCCACCCCGGCTATTGCTACCTGGGCGGCATGGACCCGCGCCTGGCCACGCCGCGACGCCAGGTGCCGGTGCTGAGCATCGGCGCTGGCGCGGTGTCGATCGGTGGCGTACAGACCGGTGTGTCGGCCTCGGCCGGCCCCAGCGGCTGGAACACCATCGGCCACACCGACATGGTGTTCTTCGACGCCGAACAGTCGCCCCCGGCGCTGCTGCAACCCGGCGACCACATTCGCTTCCGTATCGAGAGGATCATTCGATGATCGAGATCATCAGTGCCACCGCCCTGGCCACCGTCCAGGACCTGGGGCGCCACGGCAGCCTGGGCTACGGCGTGGGTACCTCCGGGGCCATGGACAGCCTGTCGCTGATCCTCGGCAACCTGCTGCTGGGCAACGACGAAGGCGCGGCCGCCATCGAGATTCCGCTGTTCCCGTTCGAGGCGCGCTTTATCGAAGCCTGCGCGTTTGCCGTGACCGGTGCCGCCTGTGGCGCCACCCTCGACGGCCAGGCGCTGCCGCCCAACTGGGTGGCCCAGGCCAGCGCCGGCCAGGTGCTGAAGCTCAACTACCCCTCCGCCGGCAGCCGCGCCTACCTGTGCCTGGCCGGTGGTGTCGACGTGCCTGAGGTGTTGGGTTCGCGCAGCACCCAGTTGCGCGGCGAATTCGGCGGCCTGAACGGGCGCATGTTGCAGCAGGGCGACCGCCTGCCTGCGGGCCGCCCCGGCCACGCCGGCAACAGCGACTTCGGCGTCAGCCTGGCGACCCGCGCCTTGCCCCTGGAAGTGGACGGCGTGCCGGCCATGCGCGTGCTGCCCGCCGCCGAATACGACTGCTTCAGCGCCGAGGCGCAAGCGGCGTTCTGGGCCGGGGAGTGGAAGGTCACCACCCAGAGCAACCGCTACGGCTACCGCCTGGAAGGCCAGCCGCTGCTGCCGGAAAGGCCGCTGGAGGTGCGCTCCCACGGCATCGTCCCGGGGGTGATACAGGTGCCTCACGGCGGCCAGCCGATCATCCAGATGCGCGACGCCCAACCCAGCGGCGGCTACCCCAAGTTCGGCACGGTGATCGAGGCCGACCTCTGGCGCCTGGGCCAGGCGCCCATTGGCAGCCGCGTGCGCTTTATCCATTGCAGCTACGCGCAGGCCCTGGACGCGCTGGAGGCCAACCGCGCCTTCCTCGACGCCACCCGCCGCCTGCTGACCTTGCACAGCCTTTGAGGAACCTGCCATGAACATCAAGGAAATCCGCCAGTTGGCCAGCTGGCTCGGCGCCGCCAACCTCAGCGTGCTGCACATCCAGCGCCCCGGCTTCGACCTGCTGCTGCGCCGCGGGGCGGCTGCTGCTCCCGTGTTGCACGTTGAGCCGCCAGCCCGCGTCGAAGTGCCCGTGGCGTCGATCAAGGCCAGCGGCCCGGGGCGGTTCTTCAGCCACCACCCCGACGAGCGCACGCCCTGGGTCAAGCCCGGCGACAGCGTGCGCAACGGGCAATTGGTGGGCGTGCTGCAGATTGGCCACTTGCTGCTGCCGGTGCGCAGCCAGCAGGACGGGCAGGTGAGTGCCGTGCGCGCCGCCGAAGGTGAACAGGTGGGCTACGGCCAACCGCTTTTCGACCTGGCCGGCTGAGGAGGCCCCTATGCGTATCGACTTGAACGCCGACCTGGGCGAGGGCTTTGGCCCGTGGACCCTGGGCGAAGACCAGGCGCTGATGGAGATCATTTCCTCGGCCAACGTGGCCTGCGGTTTCCACGCCGGCGACCCGCTGATCATGGACACCACGGTGCGCCGCGCCAAGGCCCTGGGCATCGACCTCGGTGCCCATGTCGGCTACCCCGACCTGCAGGGCTTCGGCCGCCGCGCCATGAACATCGACCTGGCGGAGCTGGCCACCTACGTGGTCTACCAGCTGGGTGCCCTGGCCGGCATGGCCGCCGTAGCGGGCTACCGGATGAGCCACATGAGCTTCCACGGCGCGCTGGGCAACCGCGTGGCCGCCGACGCCGCCATGGCCGACGTGCTGGTGGGCGCGGTGGCGCAGTTCGACCCCGGCCTGATCATCAGCTCGTCCAGCAGCCAGGCCATCGAGGCCGCCGCCGACCGGCACGGCCTGCCGGTGGCTACCACCTTCCTGGCCGACCGCGCCTACGACGCGCAGTGCCTGCTGGTGCCGCGTGGCACGCCCGGCGCGGTGATCAAGGACCCGGCCCAGGTGCGCGAACGCGTTGCCCAGCTGTTGCAGGACGGCACCGTCACCACCCTCGACGGCCAGCGGGTCAAGGTCAACGCCAGCTCCATCCTGCTGCACGGCGACACGCCGGGCGCGGTGGACCTGGCCCGCGACCTGCGCGCGTTCATCGAAGGGCAGGGCGCCGTCATCACCCCGATCAGCCAACTGGTGCGGTCATAAGCGCACCTTATTGCCACACAACCAATGCGTCTTGGCCGGTGCGAGCGGTGCTCGGTACAGTCCAAGGCAGACGCAGGATTCAAGGAGTTTCCCCATGCCATTTTCCGATTACAAAACCGCGCTGGTCACCGGCGCCTCGTCCGGCATCGGCGCCGCCGTGGTCGAGCGCCTGTGCGCCGAGGGCATCGAAGTGCACGCCCTGGCCCGCAGCGCCGACAAGCTGGCGGAACTGGCCGAGCGCACCGGCTGCATCGCCCACCCCATCGACGTCACTGACCTGGCCGGGCTGACCGCGCTGTTCCAGCGCCAGCGCTTCGATATCCTGGTCAACAACGCCGGCGTCGACCGCCCGGGCTCGCTGCTCAAGGCCGACGCCGAAGGCATCGACCTGCTGGTGGACGTCAACCTGCGCGCGGTGCTGCACCTGGCGCGCCTGGCGCTGCCGGGCATGGTCGAGCGCGACTGCGGCCACATCATCAACATCAGCTCCATTGCCGCCGCCTACAACTTCGGCGGCAACGCCACCTACCACGCCACCAAGGCGGCGGTGAGCATGCTCTCCAAGCAGCTGCGGGTGGACGCCTTCGGCAAGCGCGTGCGGGTCACCGAGATTTGCCCGGGGCGTGTCGCCACCGACATTTTCGCCCACGTGCACGGCGACTCCGAAGAGGTGCGCAAGCGCTTCATCGAGGGCTTCGAGCTGCCGGAAGCCAAGGACATCGCCAACGCCATTGCCTTTGCCATCGCCGCCCCGGTGTCGATGAACGTCGGCCACATGGAGATCACCCCGACCCTGCAGGTGCCCGGCGGCCTGTCCACCGCGCGGCCCCAGGAGTGGCAGGGCTGAAGCGCCGGCCTGCGAAGAAGAACGGCCCTAGCCGTCATTGCTGCACCCGCGTCGGGTTCGCCCCGGCGCCTTGCTTCTGCCCCACGCCAGTCGATGGGAATTGACCATGACGCACGACTTCAATCTTGCCGCGATTCTGCACGGCGAATACGCCGAGCTGATCCTCAAGGGCATTGGCATGACCCTGCAGTTGGCGCTGTTCGCCTGGTGCCTGGCCATGGTCCTGGCCCTGCTGCTGGTGTCCATCCGCCTGACCGGCAACCAGTACGCCGAGCGCCTGGTGGCGGCCTACGTCTCCTACCACCGCAACGTACCGACTCTGGTGCAACTGATGCTGTGGTACTTCGGCATCCCCACGCTGCTCAGCGACAACACCCAGGTGTGGCTGGCCAACTACAGCAGCGAATACCTGTTTTCCATCATCGCCCTGGGCCTGTGCCAGGCGGCGTATTTCAGCGAGGACATCCGCAGTGGCCTGCGCGCCATTCCCAACGGCCAGACCGAGGCCGCCCGCGCTCTGGGCCTGGGCTACGTGCGCTCGCTGCGCTACGTGATCCTGCCCCAGGGCGTGCGCAACTGCCTGCCGTCGTTGATCAACCACAGCGTGCTGCTGTTCAAGAACACCAGCCTGGCCATGGCCATCGGCGTGGTGGAGCTGACGTACGCCACGCGCGAGGTGGAGAACTACACCTTCCGCACGTTCGAGTCGTACCTGGTGGCCACGGTGGTGTACCTGGTGTTCTCGCTGTTGCTGATGGGCGCTGGCGCCCTGGTGGCGCGGCACTTCAGCAAAGCCCTGGCGAGGTAGGCGGCCATGTTCGATTTGTTCAAGATTGTCCACGACAACTGGCCGCTGTTCCTCATCGGCCAATACCCCCACGGCCCCCTGGGCGGCCTGGCCAGCACGCTGATCCTGGCGGCCGCGGCCCTGGTGCTGGCGTTCCCACTGGGCCTGCTGCTGGCCCTGGCGCGGGTGTCGCCATGGCGCTGGCTGCGTTACCCGGCCACGGTGTGGGTGTACGTGCTGCGCGGCATCCCGCTGCTGATGGTGATTTTCTGGACCTACTTCCTGGTGCCACTGCTGATCGGCCACAACATCACCGGCTTCACCACCATGCTCTGCACCCTGGTGGTGTACCAGAGCGCCTACCTGTGCGAGATCATTCGTGGCGGCATCCAGGCGTTGCCCGGCGGCCAGTACGAAGGCGCGCGGGCCCTGGGCCTGGGCTATGTGCGCACCACGCTGTGGGTGATCCTGCCCCAGGCGCTGTACAACGCACTGCCCAGCCTGATCAGCCAGTTCGTTTCCATCATCAAGGAAACCTCCCTGGGCTATGTGATCAACGTGCAGGAGGTGACGTTCGCCGCCAACCAGGTCAACAACCAGCTGCTGACCAAGCCGTTCCAGGTGTTCTTCATTCTTGCCATTACGTATTACGTACTGTGTTACGGCCTGACCCGCCTGGCCGGCGTGCTTGAAGGGCGCATCGCCCGCAAGCGCCTGGGCCAGGCCACCCCAGCCGCCCCGCAGGCTTCCCTGCTGACCACCGATAACTGAAGAGGGTTGCCTTCATGCATCCGATGATCATGTTTTCCAGCATCAATAAATGGTACGGCGAGTACCAGGCGCTTACCGACGTTACCGCCGAGGTCAAGCGCGGTGAAGTGGTGGTGCTGTGCGGGCCCTCGGGCTCGGGCAAGTCGACGCTGATCCGCACCGTCAACCGCCTGGAAGACATCCAGAAGGGCCAGATTCTGTTCGACGGCCAGGACGTCAACGGCACCGACGCCAACCTCAACCGCCTGCGCAGCCGCGTCGGCTTCGTGTTCCAGAGCTTCAACCTGTTCCCGCACCTGTCGGTGCTGGAAAACATCATCCTCACGCCCACCAAGGTGCGCGGCCTCAAGGCCAGCGACGCCCGCGCCCACGCCATGCAGTTGCTCGACCGCGTGGGCCTGGCGCACAAGGCCAGCGCCTACCCGGCGCAGCTGTCGGGCGGCCAGCAGCAGCGCGTGGCCATTGCCCGCGCGCTGGCCATGGAGCCGCCGGTGATGCTGTTCGACGAACCCACCAGCGCCCTCGACCCGGAAATGGTCGGCGAGGTGCTGAGCGTGATGAAGGGCCTGGCCAAGGAGGGCATGACCATGATGTGCGTGACCCACGAAATGAACTTCGCCCGCGAGGTGGCCGACACCATCTGGTTCATGGACGCCGGGCAGATCCTGGAAAAAGGCACCCCCGAGCAGTTCTTCAGCCAACCGTCCCACCCGCGCGCGCAGCGTTTCATCGCTGACCTGCGTGCCCACTGAATTCACCTTGATTGAACTGGAGTAAGCCCATGGCTATGAACAAACTGATGGCGGCACTGGCGTTGGCCCCCTTGGCAATCTCGGTGGCCCAGGCCGACCAGCTGGCCGACGTGATGGCGAAGAAGAGCCTGAGCTGCGGGGTCTACGCCGACGTGCCGCCGTTCTCCGCGCCCGACCCGCAGACCCGCGAGTTGGTGGGCATGGACGTCGACCTCTGCACCGCGCTGGCCAAGCGCCTGGGCGTGGCCCTGGAGCTGAAGCCGATGTCGGTGGAGGCGCGCATTCCGGAGGTGAAGATGGGCCGCGTCGACCTGATCTTCGCCAACCTGGCCTACACCAAGAGCCGCGCCGAACAGATCCAGTTCAGCGACCCGTACTACATCGCCAAGGAAACCCTGGTGGTGCGCGCGCCCAACGCCGACCAGCCGCGCGAGTTCTTCGCCGGCAAGAAAATCAGCTCCACCAAGGGCTCCACCTCCGAGCAGTCGATTCGCATGGCCAACGCCACCCCGGTGACCTTCCAGGACACCGGTTCGGCCTACATGGCCCTGCAGCAGAACAAGGTGGTGGGCCTGGTGACCAACACCATGACCGCCATCAAGCTGGTGGGCCAGGCGAAGGAGGGCGGGGTGAACCTGGCCATCGCCAAGGACCCGATGGCCCTGGAACCCATCGGCGCCGGCATGCGCCAGGGCGAACCGGCGTTCCTGGCCAAGGTCAACGAAGCCCTGCGCGCCATGGACCAGGCGGGCGAGATCGACAGCATCTGGAACCGCTGGATCGGCCCTGAAACGCCTTACAAAATGGTCCGCGAAGACAAGGTGCAGAGCCTGGCGCAGCTGAAGTTCGAGCCGTTGCCGTAAGCTTCGGACGCGGCCTGCGGCCGCTGCTACAGGTGGCTGTAGCAGCGGCCGTAGGCCGCGTCAGGCCACACTGCAAATCCAGTGATGATCATGCCGGTAAGGCGCGCGCGTGAACTTCACGTCGCGCACCAGAATGAGCCCGCGTTGCTGCAAGGCTTCGGTAAGTTCTGCCAGTGTGTCTGCTTCGAGCGTCATGGGAATTGCCTCGTCAGATTACCTGTACATAGGTCTTGACCGGGCTTTTGCCGGGATGATTCAGTTTTTCTTGCCCCTACGTTTTCCAGGGCGACCTTGGTAGGGCCTGCCTGGCATCGGCTATCGTGTTTTCATGGATTTCTTTGCGCACAGGAAGTCACCGATGAAAAACCTCTCGCTGCTGTCCGGGCTATCCCTGGCCTTGCTGTTGGCCGCCAACGCCCACGCCGCCGGGCTGGCCAGCCAAAAAAGCAGCTTCGGCACGCTGGCCGACGGCACGCCCATCGAGAAATACACCCTGAGCAACAGCCAGGGCACGCAGGTGGCGGTGATTACCTACGGCGCCATCCTGCAATCGGTGGTGGTGGCCGACAAGCATGGCGCGTTCGACGACGTGCTGCTGGGCTTCGACAACGTCCACGACTACGAACTGAAGAATAACGACCCGCACTTCGGCGCCACCATTGGCCGCTATGCCAACCGCATTGCCGACGGCAAGTTCAGCCTTGACGGCCACGCCTACAGCATTCCCGTCAACGCCGCGCCGAACGCCATGCACGGCGGCCCGGAAGGCTTCGACCGGCACGTGTGGAAAGCCACCCCTACCCATGACAAGGGCTCGGTAGGCGTGACCCTGAGCTACCTGAGCGCCGACGGCCAGATGGGCTTTCCGGGGGCACTGGACACCCAGGTCACCTACAGCCTCAACGAGCGCAATGAACTGCGCATCCAGTTCCACGCCACCACCAGCAAGCCGACGGTGATCAACCTGACCAACCACGGTTATTACAACCTGGCGGGCGCCGGCAACGGCACCATCCTCGACCAGGTCGCCACCCTGCACGCCAGCCACTACACGCCGGTGTCGGCCAAGCTGATTCCCACCGGCGAAATCGCCCCGGTGGCGGGCACGCCCATGGATTTCCTCAAACCCACGCCCATTGGCACTCATATCAAGGCTGACCACCCGCAGCTGAAGTTCGCCGAGCCCAAGCAGGGTGGCTTTGATTTCAACTACGTGCTCGACACCAAGGGCGACCTGAGCAAGCCTGCCGTGGAAATCAGCGACCCGCAGTCGGGCCGCCATCTGCAGCTGTTCACCACCCAGCCAGCGGTGCAGTTCTACACCTCCAACTCGCTGGACGGCAGCATCAGCGGCAAGGCCGGCAAGGTGTACGGGCACTGGGGCGCCTTTGCGCTGGAGGCTGAACACTACCCGGATTCGCCCAACCAGCCGGCGTTTCCGAGCACGCGCCTGAACCCAGGTGAAACGTTTCTGCAAACTACCGTGTTGAAGTTCAGCCACGAGTGATAGCCTGTGGCCTTTAGCCACGTTTTGGAAGGGAAACACATGATCTTCGGCTTCAATGGCAAGACCTGCGCCGTGTTGGCGGCAGCCCTGGTACTGGGCGGCTGCGCTTCGCTGAACACCCCTGCGGCCAAGCCCGCCGCCGGTTCGCGCACGGTGCTGCAGCACGTGATGTACCCGGCAGGCTACGAGGTGAACGTGATTCGCATCGTGCTGCCGGCCAACACCAACTCCCCGCACCACACCCACCCGGGCCTGGAATCGGGCTACGTGGCCCGTGGTTCGGTGACCATCGCCATCGATGGCCAGCCCGAGCATGTGCTGCACGCCGGGGATACCTTCGAGACCCCGGCGAACGCGCCGCACATCGTCAAGAACGGGCCGCAGGAGACGGAGATCGTCAGCACCTACATCACCGAGCTGGGCAAGCCGTTGACGCACGTGTTGCCGTAAATTGTGTGGGAGCTGGCTTGCCAGCGAGCTTTTCGGGCCTCAACAGCTCGCTGGCAAGCCAGCTCCCACAAGGGCTCAGTGAGCGTCGTCGTGGAGCAGGTGGAAGATCTCGCGCTTCATGCGGATGAAGTCCGCGTCCATCACCATGTCCAGGTTGCGCGGCCGCTCGATCGGCACGTCCAGCACCTGCTTGATGCGCCCGGGCCGTGCGCCCATGACGAAGATGCGGTCGCCCAGCAGGATGGCCTCGTCGATGTCGTGGGTCACGAACAGCACGGTCTTCTTGCTGTGTTCCCACACCTTCAGCAACAGCTGCTGCATCTGCAGCCGGGTCTGGCTGTCCAGCGCGCCGAAGGGTTCGTCCATCAACAGAATCTGCGGGTCGTTGGCCAGGGCGCGGGCGATGGCCACGCGCTGCATCATGCCGCCTGACAGCTGCTTGGCGTAGTTGCCGGCGAAGCGCTGCAGGCCTACCTCGTTGAGGTAGAACTCGACGATGTCCTTGCGCTCGGCCGCCGGCATGCCCCGGCGTTTCAGGCCGAACTCGATGTTCTGCCGCACCGTGAGCCAGGGGAACAGGGTGTAGCTCTGGAACACCATGCCACGGTCGGCGCCGGGGCCGTCCACCTGCTGGCCACCGACGTAGATGGCGCCGCTGGTGGGCTCGGCGAGGCCGGCCGTGAGGTACAGCAGGCTCGACTTGCCGCAGCCCGATGGCCCCACCAGCACCGCGAACTGCTGGTCGGGCACCTGGAACGACACCTGTTCCAGCGCGGTGAAGGTGTCGCCCGAGGGCGTCTTGTACTGCAGGCAGACCTTGTCCACCTGCAGCCGCGGCGCAGCGCTGGCGGCCGGGGCCACGGGCGTGACCAGCCGGGGTGAGGTTGCGGTTACTGAGCCCATGCGGCCACCTTTATGCGCAGGAAACGGAACAGTTGATCGGTGATCAGGCCCAACAGGCCGATGACCGCGATCGCCAGGAAAATCACGTCCACCTGGAAGCCACGCATGGCCTTCAGGCTCAGGTAGCCCAGGCCACTGGAGGCGGCCACCAGTTCAGCCACCACCAGGTACGTCCAGGCCCAGCCCATGGTCACCCGCAGGGTGTCGAGGATGCCCGGTACCGAGGCCGGGGCGATCACGTGCACCACGGCGTCGACGCGGCTGGAACCCAGGGTGTACGAGGCGTTGATCAGGTCCTTGGAGATGCCCTTGGAGACGTCGGCGATCATCACCAGTTGCTGGAAGAACACCCCGAAGATGATGATCGACACGCGCTGTTCCAGGCCGATGCCGATCCACAGGATGAACAGCGGCACGAACGAGGTCACCGGCAGGTAGCGGATGAAGTTCACCAGCGGCTCCAGGAACGCCTGCACCACGCGGAAGCTGCCCATCAGCAGCCCCACCGGCACGGCGACGATGGAGGAAACCACGAAGCCGACCATCACCACCTCGACGCTGGCCCACACGTGGGTGCCCAGGGTGCCGTCGCGCGCCAGGCGCACGGCGGCGTCCCACACCGCGCCGGGGCTGGGCAGGAACATCGCCGGCACCACGCCGCCGTAGGAGAGGAAGGCCCACAGGCCGATCAGCAGGATCCAGGCCAGGCCGCTGGCGCTCCACACCACCTGCACCGGCAGGCTGGTCTTGGGCGTGAGGCAGCGGTTGAGCCATGAGTTGCGCTTGGACATGCCAGGCTCCTATCGTGGGGTGACGAAGCGGTTGTCGATCAGGTCGCTGTAGCTGACGTTGAACGGTTTGCCCTGCAGGTCGCTGGCGGTCTGGTTGGCCAATTTGATCACGGTGGCGGCGTCGCCGCTGGTGCCGGCGGTGCCCAGCAGTTTTTCGCTCATGGCCTGGTCATAGAAGCGCACGCCCTTGGCTGCGGCGGCCAGTTCCGCCGGGTCGGCCAGGTAGCCGCCGACGCCCTTGGCCATGATCGCGTAGGCCTCCTTGGGATGTTCCTGGGTGTACTGCACGGCCTTGTACAGCCCGGCCACCAGGGCTTTTACGTCTTCAGGCTGCTTTTCCACCACGTCGCAGTTGAGCGCCACCACGTCGACGATCACGCCTGGGGTGGTGCTGCTGTCCACCAGCACCTTGCCCACGTGCTTGTCGCGCACGCTGGTCAGGTGCGGCTCCCAGGTGACGGCGGCGGGCACGCGGCCGGCGATGAAGGCGGTGGCGGCGTCGTCGGCGGTCATGTTCTGGATGGTCAGGTCGCTCATCTTCATGCCGGCGTTCTTCAGCAGGTAGGCCAGCCAGAACTGCGACACCGAGCCTTCGTTGACGGCCACGGCCTTGCCCTTGAGGCCTTGCAGGCTGCTGACGTCCTTGCCCACCAGCACGCCGTCGCCACCGTGGCTTTCATCCAGCGCGGCCACGGCCTTGAAGCAGAACTGCGGGCGGTACTTGAGAATTTCATCGAGGGTGGAGGCCGAGCCGGACAGCTTGCCCGAGGCCTGGGCTGCCATGTACATGGAGGCTTCCTCGATGGTCGGCAGCTCGACGGTCAGGCCTTTTTCCTTGAAGTAGCCCAGGTCCTGGGCCAGGTACAGGGTGCCGTAGCCGACCCAGGTGGTGTGGCCGATGGACAGGGTGCCGGCCTGGGCGCCGCTGGCGATGCCGGCGGCGAGGGCGGTGAGGGCCAGTGGGCGCACGCAGCGTGAAACGAACGACTTGATCATGTGACACTCCCGGAATCTTGGTTTTCTGATGGGTTTCTCGGGGCAGTGGGCGTAACGCCAAAAACGTTGTACGTGGGGTCTCTGACGGACCTTTTGCCTCTGTGCGGCAGGGTCGATGTTGGCCCATGTGGCGGGGCAGGAAAACGATGAAATATGTGGTCGCTAACGAGGAAAAAGGTTGTTCGGCATGCGCCGGTGATTTGATCGGGGCGTAGGTGGGAGCTGGCTTGCCAGCTCCCACACGCCCTGTTAGCCGGTGGTGCGCTCGAGTGTCGGCCGGGGGATGTTTGATTCATGCAGCATCATCGCCGCCGCCTTCTCGCCAATCATGATGCACGGCGCGTTGGTGTTGCCGCTGATCAGCGTCGGCATGATCGACGCATCCACCACCCGCAGCCCGCGCACCCCATGCACGCGCAGCTGCGGGTCGACCACGGCCAGCGGGTCGCTCCCCATCTTGCAGGTGCCCACGGGGTGGAACACGGTGGCGGCATGGTCGCGCACATAGTCCAGCAGTTGCGCGTCGCTCTGCACCTGGGCGCCGGGCAGCATTTCCTTGCCGCGCAAGGCGTCGAAGGCCGAGTCGGCGAGGATTCGCCGCGCCAGCTTGATGCCTTCGACCAGCACCTTGGCGTCGTGGGGGTCGCTGAGGAAGTTGAAGTCGATCACCAGCTTGCCGTCGCGGCCCAGGCGCAGCTCGCCGATGCTGCCGGGGCGCAGCACGCAGGTATGCACCGCGTAGCCGTGGCCCCATTCGAACAGCCGTCCACGGTGGCTGCGGTAGCCCGGCACGAAGTGGAATTGCACGTCCGGCAGCCCGTCGGCCAGGGGCGTGCGGGCGAAGCCGCCGGCTTCCACGTAGTTGGTGGTCAGCCAGCCCGTTTTGCTCAACACATAGCGCAGGGGCGCGGCGAGGATGGCCGGCAGGGCGCCGGCGGAAAAGCCCAGGGTGAGCGGGCTTTTCGAGCGCACGGTGACCAGGCCGTCCAGGTGGTCCTGAAGGTTCTTGCCCACGCCCGGCAGGTCGTGGCGCACCTCAATGCCGGCCTCGGCCAGCTCGGCGGCCGGGCCGATGCCCGAGGCCAGCAGCAGCTGCGGGCTGCCCAGGGCGCCAGCGCTGAGGATCACCTCGCGGCGGGCCTTGAGGAAGGTCTGCACGCCGTCGCTGTCCACCACCACGCCTTTGGCGACCTTTTGCTCCAGCACCACGTGCTTGACGGTGCAGTCGGTGACCACGGTGAGGTTTTCCCGCGCCAGCACCGGCGCCACGAAGGCGCGGTAGCTGGATAGGCGCCTGGCGTTCTTCTGGGTCAGGTTGTAAATGCCGCAACCCTCCAGCCGCGTGCCGTTGAAGTCGTCATTGCGCCGGATGCCGATGGCTTCGGCCGCTTTGACGAACAGCGCCGACAGCGGATTGGGATCACGCGCCGCTTCCACGTTCAGTTCGCCGCCGCTGCCGTGCAGGGTAGGGTCCTGGCCCAGGCGGTTGTTTTCCGACTGCTTGAAGTAGGGCAGCACGCTGGCCCAGTCCCAACCCGGCTGCGCCCAGCGGTCGTAGTCGCTGGCGTGGCCACGGATGTAGATCATGCTGTTCATCGAACTGGAGCCGCCCAGGGCCTTGCCGCGCGGGGTGTGCAGCGAGCGGTTGGCGAGGTGCTTCTGCGGCGCGGACAAGAAGTTCCAGCTGTACTTCTTGCTCTTGTACAGCGTGATGGTGCCGGCCGGGGTCTGGATGCGCGGGCTGTTGTCATGGCTGCCGGCCTCGATCAGGCACACCTTGACCTGCGGATCGGCGCTCAGCCGGTTGGCCAGCACGCAGCCCGAAGAGCCTGCGCCGACGATGATGTAGTCGTAGTCAGTGTTCATGCGTTTCTCCCGGCCAGCAGCGCGGGGGCGCGGAAGCGGCGGCTGAGCAGGTAGTAGACCGGCGAGATCACCAGCAGCCCGACGATCCAGGAAATGTCGGCGCCGCCCATGGCCTTGGCCACCACGCCGGTGTACAGCTCGGTGGCCATGAACGGCACCTGCACCAGCACGCCCAGCACGTAGCAGCCCACGGCGGTCCAGTTGAAGGTGCCGTAAATGCCGCCATCGCGGCGGAAGAACGACGCCACGTCGTAGCTGCCGTGGGCCACCAGGTAGTAGTCCACCAGGTTGATGGCGGTCCAGGGCACCAGCACGTACAACAGCAGCAGGATGAAGTTGGTGTAGTTGGCCATGAAGTCATCCTGGCCCAGCAGCGCCAGGGCCAGGGAAATACCGAACAGCACCAGTGCGGTAACGGTGCGCGACAGGGCGCCGGCCGACCATTTCGGTACCAGGGTCTGGCCCACGGTGATGGCCGACAGGGTGCCGCAGTACAGGTTCATGGCATTGGTGGCGGCGATGCCCACCGAGAACACCGCCACCACCAGGGTGGCGATGGGGCCGGTCAGCTCGATCAGGCCGGCGATGATGTCACCGTTAACGCTCAGGCCGACGATTACCCCCAGGGCCATGGGCAGGATGGAGCCCAGGCAGCAGCCCCAGTAGCTGGACCAGAAGGCCGCGCGGCCGCCGGTGTCGGCGGGCATGTAGCGCGAGTAGTCCGACACGTACGGCGCGTAGGCCAGCTGCCACAGCGCCGCCACCGACAGGGTGCCGAGGAAGCCGGGCAGGTTGAAGGCGTTGCGTTGCAGGAAGTCGGCGGGCAGGCCGTGCACGGCGACGATCCAGATGAAGCACAACAGCAGGATGGCCCCCGACAGGTAGGACATCAGCCGCGTGTAGGCGTGGATCAGGCGGTAGCCGAACACCGTCGCCACCACGCTGATCAGCCCCACCAGGACGATGCCCTGGTTGGTGCTGACCAGGGCGTATTGGCTGTGCAGCGACTGCCCGCCCAGCACCAGGTTGGAGGCGAAGAAGCCCAGGTACATGATCACTACCAGGGCCACCACCAGCAAGGAGCCGTAGGAGCCGAACTGGCCGCGGGTCTGCACCATCTGCGGCACGCCCAGCTGCGGGCCCTGGGCCGAGTGCAGGGCCATGAACACGCCGCCGATGAGGTTGCCGGCCACCAGCGCCAGTAGGGCGGCGGTGAAGGGCAGCTTGAACACCGTCACCGCCAGGGCGCCGGTGACCACGGTCAGCAGCATGATGTTGGAGCCGAACCAGATGGTGAACAGGTCGCGGGCGCGACCGTGGCGCTGGTCGGCGGCAATGGGCTGGATGGTGCTCAACTCCAGGGTAGCGGGCTTGGGGGTGGGGTGATTCATGGCATGCGTTCGCTCTATGGGTGGCGGGCAGATAAATCAAGGAAGTGCTGCATGGTTTTTATTCTTCTCTCGCCTCAATCCGGTAGGAGCCGACCTTGGTCGCGATGCAGGCGACACGGTTTGGCGGTGTCGCCATCGCGACCAAGGTCGGCTCCTACGGAAAAGGGGTGGTTCAGCGCAGCTGGAACCAGGTGGTTTTCAGCTGGGTGTACTTGTCGAACGAGTGCAGCGACAGGTCGCGGCCAAAGCCCGACTGCTTGCCGCCGCCGAAAGGCACGCACACGTCGAGGGCGTCGACGGTGTTCACCGACACGGTGCCGGCATTCAAGCGCCGTGCCACGCGGTGGGCGCGGTTGAGGTCGTCGGTCCACAACGAGGCGGCCAGGCCATAGATGTGGTCGTTGGCCAGCTGCACCGCTTCGTCTTCGTGGTCGAACGCGCTGATGGCCAGCACCGGGCCGAACACTTCCTCGCGGGCCAGGCGCATGTCGGCGCGCACCTCGGTGAACAGCGTCGGCTGGATGAAGTTGTTCGAGCCATTGAAGGCCAGGCGTTCACCACCGGCCACGCGGCGGGCGCCGCTGGCGTCGGCGTCGGCGATGTGCTCCATGATGCGCGCCGCCTGGCTGGCGTCGACGATGGCGCCCATCTTGCTGGCCGGGTCCAGCGGGTCGCCGGGCTGCCAGTCGCGGGCCTTGGCCACCAGGCGTTCGACGAACTCGTCGTGGATGCTGCGCTCCACCAGCAGCCGCGAGTTGGCCGAGCACACCTCGCCCTGGTTGAAGAAAATGCCGAAGGCGGCTTTCTCGGCGGCCAGGTCCAGGTCCTGGCAGTCGGCGAACACCAGGTTCGGGCTCTTGCCGCCGCACTCCAGCCACACCTGCTTGAGGTTGGACTGCGCGGCGTACTGCATGAAGTATTTGCCCACCTGGGTGGAGCCGGTGAACGCCAGGGCGTCGACGTCCGGGTGCAGGCCCAGGGCGCGGCCGGCCTGCTCGCCTAGGCCGGTGACCACGCTGAACACACCCTCGGGCACGCCGGCCTGCAGGGCCAGTTCCACCAGGTGCAGGGCCGAGAACGGCGACTGCTCGGCGGGCTTGAGGATCACGCTGTTGCCGGCGGCCAGCGCCGGGGCCAGCTTCCAGGCGGCCATGTCCAGCGGGAAGTTCCACGGCACCACGGCGGCGATCACCCCCAGCGGCTCGCGGGTGATGGTGGCCAGGGTGCCGGGGCCGGTGGGTGCCACCTGGTCGTAGAGCTTATCGAGGCTTTCGGCGTACCAGGCGAACACCTGGGCGGCGCCGGGCACGTCGATGTTCCAGGCGTCCATCACCGGCTTGCCCATGCTCAGCGAGTCGAGCAGCGCCAGCTCTTCGCGGTGCGCCAGGATCAGCTCGGCCAGGCGCAGCAGCACCGCCTTGCGCTCGCGCGGTGCCATGCGCGCCCACGGGCCGTTGGCGAAGCTGTGGCGCGCCACCTGCACGGCCAGGTCGACGTCGGCGTCGCCACAGGCGGCGACGTGGGCGAGCAGGGCGTTGGTGGCGGGGTTGATGACCGCGAAGGTCTCGCCCGACAGCGCCGCATGGGCGCGGCCGTCGATGTGGGCGGTGGTGATGAAGCGTTGTTCACGGGCCAGGCGTTGCCAGGTGCTGAGGTCGGTCACGGTGGTCTCCAGAATCCATGTCCACGGTTGATGGGGGTGATACTGGGCGATGCGTGGCGGGCAGGAAATTAGTAAAAATGTGCTCCGCCTCGATAAAAAACCTCGGCAGTTCCGGTGACCGGTAGGAGCCGGCCTTGGCCGCGATGACGGTTGGCCTGCCACACCTGCGGTGGCCGCATCGCGACCAAGGTCGGCTCCTACGGTGGTTGTGTCACGGCGTATGCAGATACTCGGCAACACGCCCCAGCATCACATCGCACGCTTCCAACTGCGCCACGCTGACGAACTCGTCGGGCTTGTGCCCCTGGTCCATGCTCCCCGGCCCGCACACCACCGTGGCGATGCCAAGGGCGTCGAACAGCCCGCCCTCGGTGCCGAACGCCACGGTGCCGAAGGCGTCACTGCCACAAAACTGCGCAATCAACTGCGCCGCCTGGCTGTGCCGGTCGGTGGCCAGGCCCGGGTAGGCCGACAGCTCGGTGAAGCGAATGGCGCTGTCGGCGTGCACCGCCTGCATGCGCGGCAACACTTCGGTGCGCGCGTAGCGCTGCAGCTGCTCGGCCACCTGGCGTGGGTCGTGGGCGGGCAGGGCGCGCACCTCGAAGTCGAACCGGCAGTCCTCGGGCACGATATTCAAGGCCTTGCCGCCGCCGATCACGCCGGTCTGCACGGTGCTGAACGGTGGCTCGAAGCGCGGGTCATGCAGCTCCGGCGCGCGCAGCCCGGCGCCGATGCGCCCCAGTTCGCCGATCAGTTCGGCGGCGTATTCGATGGCGTTCACCCCTTGGGGCGCGTAGGCCGAATGGCAGGCCGCGCCGTGCACGTCGCAGCGCATGGCCAGCTTGCCCTTGTGGCCCAGCACCGGCTTGAGTTCGGTGGGCTCGCCGATGATGCACAGCAGCGGCCGGTGCGGCCGCTGGGCCAGTTCGGCGAGCAGCGAGCGCACGCCCAGGCAGCCGACTTCTTCGTCGTAGCTCAGGGCGATATGCACCGGCAGGCGCAGCGGCGCGGCCAGCAACGTCGGCACCGCCGCCAGCACGCAGGCGATGTAGCCCTTCATGTCGGCGGCGCCACGGCCGTACAGCTTGCCGTCCTGCTCGGTGAGGCTGAACGGCGGCACGCTCCAGGCCTGGCCGTCGGCGGGCACCACGTCGGTGTGGCCCGACAGCACGATGCCGGGGCGGTCGTCCGGGCCCAGGGTGGCAAACAGGTTGGCCTTGCTGCGCTGCTCGTTGAAGATCAGCTGGCAGGGCACGTCGAAGCGGGCCAGGTAGTCGCGCACGTATTCGATCAGTTGCAGGTTGGACTCACGGCTGGTGGTGTCGAAGCCGATCAGGTCGGCCAGCAAGGCACGGCTATTCATCCCCGGGCACGCCGTAGCTGGGGGCCTTGGTCGGGTCCAGGGCGCGGGTCAGGTAGTCCTGCAGCTGCGGGCGGTAGGCGTGCCAGAGCGTCGCCAGGGCGTCGATGGGGGCTTCGTCGGCCCAGTCCACGCGCAGGTCGACGATGGGCCAGGTCAGTTCGCCCACCACCACCAGCGCTGCCGAATGCACCGGCCCGGCTTCGCCACCGGCGGCCACGGCGGCCTGCATGGCGGCCAGCAGGCGGTCGGCCAGTTGACCTTCGCTGGTTTCGAAGGTGCGCACCAGGGTGTCGATCACGGCGCGGTCGGCGAGCATGTTGCCGGCGCCCACGCATTGCTCGCCTGCCACGGCGTTGTGTGTGCCCAGGGTCTCGCTGCCGCTGAAATGCGCGGCGTTGCCCAAGTGGTCCAGGGCGGTGACCTGGCGGTACTGGCTGTAGCCGTTGCTGGTCAGCGCCTTGTCCAGCGCCTGGGCGGGGGTGAGGCCCTGTTCCAGCTGGTCGAGCACCTGCGGGCCCAGGGCCGGCAGGGTGATGTTCTGGGTGGACACCGCGCCCACGCCGGGGCGCAGCCACGGGCAGCGCGCGCCCACGGCGATGCTGGAAGAGCTGATGGCAATGCCCAGTTGGCCGGTTTCGGCGCAGCGGCCGACGATGGAGAAGGTCATGAGGGTTCGTCCTGTTGAGTGCTCAAGACCATCATGGCCATGGCCCCGGGCGGGCGAAACGAGGATTTTTATCGTCGCAGGTTCGTAAAAAGCTCTGTAACTGAATAATCGCCTGTGCCCAAAAAGGCCAGCGCAGCCTACGGCAGCGGCTACAACCCGTAGCCGCTGCCGTAGGCTGCGCTGGCCCTGACGGCCGGGCACCGCGTACGGGTTAGAGCACGCCGATCTCGCGGGCGGTGCGGTCCACGGCGATGCGGGTCTTGTCCACCAGCTCGTCCAGCTCCAGGCGCGTGGCCACCAGCGCCGGCGCCATGATCATGCGCCCCAGGGTGCTGCGGATAATCAGGCCTTCCTCGAAGCCGATGGTGCGGCAGCGCCAGGCGATGTCGTTCTCGTTGGCGAAGCGCTGGCGCGTGGCCTTGTCCTGGGTGAACTGCAGCGCCGCCACCAGGCCGATGCCTTGCACCTCGCCCACCAAGGGGTGATTGCCGAACACCTCGCGCAGGGTGTTCTGCAGGTAGGGGCCAGTGTCGCTTTTCACCTGGGCCACCACGCCTTCGTCCCGCAGGGCCTTGAGGTTGGCAATCGCCACCGCCGCCGCCACCGGGTGGCCGGAGTAGGTCAGGCCGTGGGCGAACACGCCGCCGCGCTCCACCAGCGCCTCGGCCATGCGTTTGGACAGGATCAGCCCGCCCATGGGGATGTAGCCCGAGGTCAGGCCCTTGGCGATGGACAGGGTGTCGGGCTCGAAGCCCAGGGCCTGGTGGGCGAACCACTCGCCGGTGCGGCCAAAGCCGCCGATGACTTCGTCGGCGCACAGCAGCACGTCATGCTTGCGGCAGATGCGCTGGATTTCCGGCCAGTAGGTGGCCGGCGGGATGATCATGCCGCCAGCACCCTGGAAGGGTTCGGCGACGAAGGCGGCGACCTTGTCGGCGCCCAGTTCGAGGATTTTGTCTTCCAGCTGCCGCGCCGCGCGCAGGCCGAACTCTTCTGGCGTGAGGTTGCCTTCGTGGGCGTACCAGTAGGGTTCGTCGATGTGCGCCACGTCGGGCACGGTGCCGCCCATGTCGTGCATGAACTTCATGCCGCCCAGCGCCGTGGCCGCCAGGGTGGAGCCGTGGTAGCCGTTCCAGCGGCCGATCATGATCTTCTTCTCGGGCTTGCCCTGCACCTGCCAGAACTTGCGTACGGTGCGGATCAGCACCTCGTTGGCCTCGGAGCCGGAGTTGGTGTAGATGGCGTGGCTGTAGTGGCCGGGCAGCAGGCTGAACAGCAGCTCGGACAGTTCGATGACCGCCGGGTGGGTGGTGTGGAAGAACATGTTGTAGTACGGCAGCTGTTCCAGCTGCTGGCTGGCGGCAGCGGCCAGGTCCTTGCGGCCGTAGCCCAGGTTGGTGCACCACAGGCCGGACATGCCGTCCAGGTAGCGCTTGCCTTCGTTGTCCCACAGGGCCAGGCGCTCGCCGCGCACCATCACCCGCGGGCCTTCGGCGTTCAGGGCTTTCTGGTCGACGAAGGCGTGGATGTGGTGGGCGGCGTCGGCGGCCTGGTAATCACGGGTGCTGCGGGTAGGGCGGGTCTGGTCGGACATTGCCTGGCTCCTGGGGCGGCGAAGTGTGGATTAATTATTTGCAGCCAAAAATATTTTTGTAAACAAAATATTTTGCAGAGAAAAGACAAACCCTTACCCTAGGGGCTTCCATGCCGCCGCCCAGAGCCTCCATGACCGGTCTACGCGAAAGACAGAAAGAACAGCGCCGCCAGGTCATCGCCGAGGCGGCCCTGGCGCTGTTCATCAGCCAGGGCTTTGGCGCCACTACCCTTGAGCAGATTGCCAACCGCGCAGGGGTCTCGGCGCCCACGGTGGTGAACTATTTCGGCGGCAAGCAGGAGATCTTGCTGACCCTGCTCAAGGGTCCCGACCAGCAGGCCATGCTGGAGGCGCGGGCGCACCTGGACGACGACTCCGACCCGCTGGACGCCCTGTGCGAGCTGGAAGGGCTGATGACCCGCTACCAGCTGCAGGCCATGCCCGCCACCTTGTGGCGCGAGCTGGCGCCGTTCCTGTTCACCGGCGAGTTCGCCGCGGTGCTGCAGCCCTGGAACGACGCGGTGGTGGCCGAGACCCGCGCGCTGCTGGCGCACTTCCAGCGCCTGGGCAAGGTGCGCGCCGAGGTGGACATCGAGGTGGCGGCGACGTTGTTCAACCAGTACGCGAACCTGGCGTTTATCCGCCTGGCCACCGAGCCTGCTCCCGATCGCGCCGCCCATGCCGCGCACATGCGCGCCATGCTCGGGCTGCTGTGCCATGGCCTGCTGGCTGCGCAGTGCTAGTGACGCGGCCTGACGACCGCTGCTACAGGTAACGCGCTGTAGCAGCTGCCGGAGGCTGCGTCACTAGCGACGCGGTTCTTCGGCCGCCTAGCTTTTTCCTGCCCTGCGACCACAAAAAACCTCATTTCGCCCGCCACCGTCCTTGCACAGAATGCGCTCAAGAGCACCCACCTGACCGAACCACTTCGGCACGCTTTTGAGAAGGACACAGACATGACAGTGGCAACCGTGGAAATCGATACGCTTATCGTCGGCGCCGGCCAGGCCGGCGTGGCCATGAGTGAGCACCTGAGCAAGCTGGGTGTGCCGCACCTGGTGCTGGAGCGCAACCGCATCGCCGAGCGCTGGCGCACCGGCCGCTGGGATTCGCTGGTGGCCAACGGCCCGGCCTGGCACGACCGCTTCCCCGGCATGGAATTCGATGACCTGAGCCCCGACGGTTTCGCCCCCAAGGAGCGCGTGGCCGACTACTTCGAAGCCTATGCGCGCAAGTTCAACGCGCCGATCCGCACCGGCGTGGAGGTGAAGAAGGTGCAGCGCAACGCCGGCCGTCCCGGCTTCACCGTGGACACCAGCGAAGGCGTCATCGAGGCCAACCGCGTGGTGGTCGCCACCGGGCCGTTCCAGGTGCCGGTGATTCCTGCCATTGCCCCCAGGAACGTGCCGTTGACCCAGATCCACTCCGCCGACTACCGCAACCCGCAGCAACTGCCGGCCGGTGGCGTGCTGGTGGTGGGCGCCGGCTCCTCCGGCGTGCAGATCGCCGATGAACTGCGCCGCGCCGGCCGCGACGTGTACCTGTCGGTAGGCCAGCACGACCGGCCGCCACGGGCCTACCGCGGGCGGGATTTCTGCTGGTGGCTGGGGGTGCTGGGCGAGTGGGACGCGGCGGCCATGAAGCCGGGCCGCGAGCACGTCACCATCGCCGTCAGCGGCGCCCATGGCGGGCGCACCGTGGACTTCCGCGAACTGGCGCAGCAGGGCATGACCCTGGTGGGCCTGACCCAGGCCTTCGACGGCGCGGTGGCGCGCTTCCAGCCGGACCTGGTCGACAACCTCAAGCGCGGCGACGACAACTACCTGGCCCTGCTGGACGCTGCCGACGCCTACATCGAGCGCAACGGCCTCGACCTTACGCCCGAGCCCGGCGCGCGCCGGGTGTTCGCCGACGCGCCGTGCATCAGCCAGCCGCTGCAGCAGCTGGACCTGCTGGCAGCCGGGGTCAGCACCATCATCTGGGCCACCGGCTTTGCCACCGACTACACCTGGCTGGCCGTCGACGCCTTCGACGCCAAGGGCAAGCCTATCCACCAGCGCGGCGTGTCCACCGAGCCGGGCGTGTACTTCCTCGGCCTGCCGTGGCAGTCGCGGCGCGGCTCGTCGTTCATCTGGGGCGTGTGGCACGACGCCAAGTACATCGCCGACCAGATCGCCATCCAGCGCCAATACGCCGCCTACCACCGTGATGCCAGCCAGCGTCAGGCCTGGGTCGCGGAAAAAACCACCGTCAGCGCCTGATTACTGCCATTTGCCAAGGAGCCACCGATGCCAACCCATACCCGTATCCGCATGTTCAACACCAAGGAAACCTACCCCAACCAGGCCCTGGACAACGACCTGTGCCAGGCCGTGCGCGCCGGCAACACCGTGTACGTGCGCGGCCAGGTGGGCACTGATTTCGAAGGCAACCTGGTGGGCCTCGGCGACCCCCGCGCCCAGGCCGAACAGGCGATGAAAAACGTCAAGCAACTGCTGGAAGAGGCAGGCTCGGACCTGTCGCACATCGTCAAGACCACCACCTACCTGATCGACCCGCGTTACCGCGAGCCGGTGTACCAGGAAGTGGGAAAATGGCTGAAGGGCGTATTCCCGATTTCCACCGGGCTGGTGGTGTCGGCGCTGGGGCAGCCGCAGTGGTTGATGGAGATTGATGTGATTGCCGTGATCCCGGATTGACCGTTGGCCGCGGACGCCGCCTGCGGCAGCTGCTACGGGGCTGCACAAGGCCGGCTCCCTTGTGGGAGCTGGCTTGCCAGCGAGCTTTCATGGCCCCAACAGCTCGCTGGCAAGCCAGCTCCCACAGGATGTAGCAGCGGGGTTCGTGATTCAGGTCAGCATCGACGCCTTGAACAAGCGCTTGCGGTCGATGGTCTTGCCCGACAGCATGAACTGGCCCATGCCCTGGTAATGCAGGGTTTCGGGCTGGGCGGGCGAGGGCGCCACATGGGCCTTCACCACCTCGAAGATAAACAGGTTATAGCCATCCACCATGGCGTCATCGTGCAACCGGCACTCGAAATTGGCGTGGCACTCTTCGATCAGCGGCGCCTTGACCTTGGTGGCCTTGCCCGCTGTCAAGCCGAAGTGTTCGAACTTGTCCAACTCGGTGCCCGAGCAGTTGCCAATCCCCACCACCGTGTCCACCCACTTCGCCTCGGGCAGGTTGATCACGCATTCGCCACTGTTGCGCACCAGCTCGAACGAATGGTTGGCGCTGGAGATCACGCAGCCGATCAGCGAGGGCGTGAACTCCATCACCATGTGCCAGCCCAGCGTCATGATGTTGCTCTGGTCTTGCCAGCGCGACGACAGCAGCACGATGGGGCCAGGTTCCAGGAAGTGGCGGACGTTGGCGACGGGGAAGGATCGTTTCGTGGCGGGCATGGGGATCTCCGGGTGGGTTGATCTCCCTTGTTTGGGTAGCACGGGCGGAAAAAATTCAATAAGTCAGACGATATTCAAAACAAATTGGATCCAGCCGAACGGTAGGCTCACCCTATCGACCGCATGATGGCACACTGATATATTTGCGCCATCACTCACCCACCCCAGCGTGAAGAAATGAACCCCCTCAAGTCGCTCCTGGCAGCCTGTGTGCTGCTCAGCGGGTGCAATGGAATGCCGACCGCTTACACCACGGACCCTGTCTATGACCAAGCCTTCGTCGTTCACTCAGGGGGGCCTTTGCCCTTTATGCTGATGGGCACGGCGGTGCAGTGGAACGCCGATTATGCGGTCACGGTGAAACACATTCCATACCTGTCCGGCGCCGTCTATCAGGGCCAGGCGGATGTGCAGTTCTTCCGTCACAAGGCCGAGGGTGCGCCGCAGTGGCGCGCCTATGTGCCGGGCGAGACGCTGACGGCGGTGGGCTTCAATTCCCTCTATGTACCGGTGAAAGGCCAGGGCCGCGCGCTGCCGGCCATGGTGCGGCTGGACGCGAAGGAAGGCAACGTGATGTACGCCACCAACGATGCGCCCACGGCCAAGGGCATGTCCGGCGGGCCGGTGTTTGCCGCCGACGGCAAGGTGGTGGGGATCAACGTGGCGTACCTGACCCACGGCGACCTGGCGGGCCTCAAGCGCGCCGACCTGGCCAACCAACCGCGGGTCAGTGTGTTCCTGCCCTATGCCGAGATCAGCCGGGAGTGGAACCGTTACCTGGCGCAGTCGCAGCCGGTGAAGGCCCCCACAAGCCTCGCCAGCCGCTGATGCAATTCCTTATCGTTCGCGCAGCGCTTCGCGCGCGCGGTTCAGGGGTTTGATCAGGTAGTCGAGCACGGTCTTCTCGCCGGTGCGGATGTCCACCGTGGCGATCATCCCCGGGACGATGGCGAAGGTCTTGCCGGCCTTGTTGCGCAGCACGTCGGCGTTGGTGCGGATGAACACCCGGTAGTAGAAGATCTCCGGCTTGGCCTGGTCCTGGATGGTGTCGGGGGAGATGGTCACCACCTTGCCGTCGAGGCTGCCGTAGATCGAATAGTCATAGGCGGTGATCTTCACCTTGGCGTCCTGGTCGGGGTGGATGAAGGCGATGTCGCGGGGGGCGATGCGCGTCTCGATCAGCAGCTGTTCGTCCAGCGGCACGATCTCCATCAGTTTGCCGTTGGGCGGAATCACCCCGCCCACGGTGGTCACCTCGATGTCCTTGACCACGCCGCGCACCGGCGAGCGCAGGGTCATGCGTTCCAGCGAGTCGTTGCGGCCACGAATCACCGCCACCAGCATGTCCGCCTCGGCATTGGCCTTGGCCAGGTCTTCGCGGGCACGCACCATGTAGTCTGAGCGGGCCTCGGTGGCCTTGAGCTCCAGCTCCGAGCGCTGGCGGTTCAGGCGCAGCACTTCGACGCGGCTGGAGGCGCCGATCTTGGCCAGGCTCTGGGTGATGTCCAGCTCGCTGCGCACCAGCTTCAGCGATTCCTGGATGCCCGCCAGGGTGGCCTCCAGGCCACGCCGACGGGTGGTGTACAGCGCGGTCTCGGCGCTGATCAGCTCGGGGTAGGCCTGCAGCGAGGGCGCGAACTTCAGCGGCGTGTCGTTGACCTCGGCCTGCAGGCGGTTGACGCTGGCCAGGGCGGCGCGGTACTTGGCCTCGCTTTCGCCGACGTTGGACTCGTTCTTCACCGGGTCCAGCTGCGCCAGCACCTCGCCGCGCTCCACCAGCGCGCCCTCGCTGACGTTCAGTTGCTTGACGATGCCGCCCTCCATGGACTGGATCACCTGCTCGTGGGAGCTGGGGATGACCTTGCCGGTGCCGGTGGACACTTCCACCACCTGGAACCAGTAGGCCCACACGAAGAAACAGCCGAGCATGAGCGCGCAACCCCAGATCACCCGGGCGCCGCGCACCAGGCCGCGGTCGTCGTCGCCGTCCAGGTACGACGCGTGTTCGTAAGTGCTCATGCCTGCGCTCCTTGCGGTTGCTTGAGACGGGCGAGGGCGGCGTCGCGGTGGTCGTCGATGACGATGTGCCCGCCGTCCACCACGATGATGCGCTCCACCAGCTGCAGCAGGCTGACGCGGTGGGTGGCCACCACCAGGGTGCGGCCTTGGGTGAACTGTGCCAGCTGTTCCAGCAGCCGCCGCTCGGTGATGTCGTCGAGGCTGGCGGTGGGCTCGTCCAGCAGCAGCACCTGGGGCTGGCGCAGCAGCAGGCGCGACAGCAGCAGGCTCTGCCGTTGCCCACCCGATAGGCCCTGGCCGCCTTCGAGGATCACGTGGTCCATGCCCTTGGGCAGCATCCGCACGAAGTCCAGGGCCCCGGTCTGCGACAGCGCGGCGAGGATCTCCTGGTCGCTGGCCTGGCCGGCGCCCAGGGTGATGTTGTCGCGCAGGGTGCCGTGGAACAGCCGCGCGTGCTGGGCCAGCAGGCCGACGTCGCGGCGCAGGTCGGCGGGGTCCAGGTGGGCCAGGGCGATGCCGTCCAGGGTGGTCTCGCCGGTGCCCAGGTCCATGCCGCCGGCCAGCGCCTGCAGCAACGTCGACTTGCCGGCGCCGTTGCGGCCCAGAATGGCGATGTGCTCGCCGGGGCGGATGGTCAGGTTGATGTTGCTCAGGGCCGGCGCCGCTTCCTCGCTGTAGCGGAAGCTGGCCTGGCGGAACTGATACTCGCCGCGAATGGCCGGCAGGTGCACGCGCTGGCTGCCCTGGGGGTGGTCCACGGGCAGCTGCATGATGCGGTTCAGGCCCTGCAGCGCCACCTTGGCCTGCTGCCAGCGGGTGAGCACGTGGGTGAGCTGGGCCATGGGCGCCATCATGCGTGACGACAGGATGGACGCTGCCACCAGGCTGCCGGTGGTCAGGTCGCCGGCAATCACCATGGGCGCGCCGAACACGATGACCACGGCGAACACCGCGCTCTGCACGTTCTGGGTCCAGGCCACCAGGCTGTTGGTGAGGTTGCGCAGGCGCAGGCTGCTTTCCGCCGAAGCGGCGTTGTAGTGGTTCCACTGCTGCTGGAAGCGCTGTTCGGCCTGCAGCGCCTTGATGTCGTCCAGGCCCTGGATGGCCTCCACCAGCATGGCGTTGCGCAGGGCCGCCTCGCGCATGGACTCGTTGGCCAGCCGCGCCAGCTTGCGCTGGGCCAGCACCCCGGGCAGCACCATCAGCACCAGGGCGACCACGGGTATGGCCACCAGGGCGCCGCCGATCAGGTAGAACACCAGCAAAAACATCAGGAAGAACGGCAGGTCGGCCAGTGCCGTGGCGGTGCTGGAGGTGATCAGGTCGCGGATCTGCTCCAGCTCGCGCAGCTGCGAGATGAACGAGCCGGTGGAGCGCGGCCGCGCCGAATTGCGCAGGCGCAGGGCGTGGCCGAACACCAGGTCGGAGACCCGCAGGTCGGCGCGCTTGCCCAGCAGGTCGGTGATGCGCAGGCGCATGATGCGCATCACGAAGTCGAACACCACCGCCAGCAGCACGCCGCCGAACAGCACGTAGAGGGTGGGCAGCGACTCGGCGGGAATCACCCGGTCGTACACCTGCATGGAAAACAGCACGCCGGCCATGCCCAGCAGGTTGGCCACCAGCGAGGCGATCATTACCTGGGTGTAGGGCCGCAGGTCGCGCAGCACGATGCGCCGGAACCAGTGTTCGTCGAAGGGTTTGACGTAGTCGTCGGTGCGCACGTCGCTGAGCACCTGGGTGGGGCGCAGCACCACCGTGCGAATGGCCTGGCCGGCGAGGGTGGCCGGGTCGATGCGGCTTTGCAGGCCCTGGTCGCCGCTGAAGACGATGCCCAGCTCGCCGTCCTCGCCCACGCTTTCCACCACGCCCACCTGGCCGTCGCGCAACTGCACCACCAGCGGCGCGCGCCAGCGGCTGAGGCTGCGGCGGTCGAAGCCGGCGAACTTGACGCTCAGGCCGGCCTGACGCGCCATGTGCCGCACCACGTCCTCCAGGCGCGCGTCGGGCTGCTGCGAGGCGATGCGGATGCTCTCCGGCGACACGTCCAGACGGTAGTGGCGGGCGATGGTCAGCACCGCTTCCAGCCAGGGCGCGTAGTCGGCACGCGGCGGCGGCGCGGCAGGTTCGTGGTTAATGACGATGGCGTCGGTCATGGCAGGATCTCCACGTGCTGGATGGTGCTGTGGTCGATGCCGAAGGCGCGGCGCAGGCCGCCGCTGTTGTACAGGCAATCGATTTGCAGGCGGCGCGAGTCGGCCACGGTGTTTTCCAGGTCGAAGCGTGACTGGTAGATCTCCTGCTCGGCGTTGAGCAGGTCCAGCAGTGGCCGGGTGCCCAGCTCCAGGTACTGTTTGCCGTACAGCTCGCGGGCCTGGCGGATGCTGGCCTCGCGGGTCTGCAGGGCGCCCAGGCGGCGGTTGAGGCTGGCGGTCTGCGCCTGGGCTTCGGTGAGGCCCTGGCGTGCCTGCAGGCGGGCGGCGTCCTCGGCCGAGTCGGCGGCGCTCAGGGCGTGGCCGGCGGCGCGGGTGCGGGCGCTGGTGGCGCCGCCCTGGTAGATCGGCACTTCCAGGTTGAGGAAGATGCCCACCTGGGTGCGGTTGATGTCGGGGTTGTCCTTGTTGTAGTCGTTGTCCAGGTACTGGTTCAGCGACGGTTCCAGGGACAGGGTGGGGTAGGCCTGGGCCTTGGCGTTGGCCAGTTCGGCCTGGGCCTGGGTGCGCTGGGCCACGGCGGCCAGCACCGCGGGCAGGGCGTCGCCGTTGTCGGGGGCCTGGCAGGACTGCTCCAGGGCCGTGGCGAAGGCGTCGGTGACCTGGGGCACGCTGCGCCGCCCCAGCAGGTTGGCCAGGGTCGACTGCCAGCGCGCGTACTGGGCCTTGTAGTCCTGCAGGGTGGCCATGCCGCCGTCGGCGCGGGACTGCGCCTGGACCACGTCGGAGCGGGTGCTGGCGCCCATGTCGCTGCGCTGCTGGGCCAGCTCGACGATGTCGCCGATGCCCTTGATCTGGTCGCGGGCGGTGGCCAGAAGGTGCTGGTAGCGTTGCACTTCGATGTAGGCGTAGGCGGTGTCGCGGGCCACCTGGTCGATGGCCAGCAGGATGTTCGCCTGGCTCTGCGCGGCCTTGGCGCGGGCGGCGTCGACCGAGCTGTCGACCTTGCCGAAGTCGTAGAGCATCTGCTTGAGGGAAATGCTCACGGCCTGGGTGTTGCGGTCGCCGTCATAGCCGCTGTCATAGCCGCCCTTGATGCCGCCGGTGACCTGGGGGTAGTAGCCGGCCTGGGCGACGTTGATGTTCTCGCCCTGTTGCAGCAGGGTGCCCACCGCTTCGGCGATGCTGGGGTGCCAGTCCACGGCCACGCGAATGGCCTGTTCCAGGCCCAGGCGCTGCTCGCTGGCGCTGACCGTGCGCGGCGCCGCGGGCACCCGGGCGGCGTTGCCCGGGTTGGGTTGCAGTTTGGTCGGGCTGATGACGCTCAGCCCGGGGTCCAGATGATCGTCGGCAAGGGCCGACACCGTGATGCAAGGCTGCAGGCCGACGGACAGCACGACCGCCGACAACTTCAAAAGGCGAACTGGCTTCACTGGGTTCCCTTACTGTTATTAGGTTCTTCCTTAAACACCACCCTGTAGCAGCGGCCGCAGGCCGCGTCCGGCGCCATGGCTGACGGACCGCGTTGCCTGGGACGCGGCCTGCGGCCGCTGCTACGGGTTACACCACATGCACCCCGCTTTGTACCCACAGGTGGTGACTTGGGTCCTCCTGGGGGGTGTATTGGGTATAGTCCACGCCGCCCGATTGTTCGCTGGCGTCGGCCACCCAGGTGCTGCCGGTCATGTGCACGCTGTCGTTGCTGCCCCCCTTGATGATCAGTTTGTCGGCGCCGGTCTCGGTGACCGCGATGATGTCCGCCAGGTTCAGCGTCAGGCTCACGGTGCCGGTGTTGGTGAGGTCGATGATCTCGATGTTGTGGATGCGGCTGGCCAGGTTGCCCAGGTCGATGGTGGCGTCGCCACCGGCCCATTGCAGGGTGTCGGTGCCGGTGCCGCCGTCCACCGAGGTGAAGTTCTGGTCGTGGACGATCAGGGTGTCGTTGCCGGCGCCACCGTTGAGGGTCACCGCGCCGCCGTGGCCGGCGTCCAGGGTGTCGTTGCCGCTGGTGCCTTGGATGACCTCGGTGGTGGTGGCCACCGCCGCCGTGGTGGCGGCGGTGCTGTCGTCGCTGACCAGCGCCAGGGCCGAGAAGGTGGCCACGGCGCCGGCCTGGTTGAGGTCGATGGTCAGGGTGGCGACGTCGGTGGTGCCGTTGGGGTGGGTGAGCTCGTAGGTGAACACGTCGGTGTGGCCGATCACCGCGTCGGTCAGGCCGGCATTGAGGGTGTACACGTAGCTGCCGTCGGCGTGCACCAGCAACGACCCGTAGGTGCCGGTCAGCGTGGTGCCGTTGTAGCCCGGCGTCACGTAGGTGCCGGCCAGCAACACGCTGAGCACGGTGTAGGCCGAGCCCAGCACGTCGGCGCCACCGCCGGCGGTGTCGGTGAGCAGGTTGCCGGTGACCGGGGTGTAGCTGCTGACCACGTTCTGGTTGGTGTAGGTGGCGGCGTTGGTGATGCTGGTGGTGATGGTGCTGAGGATGCCCAGCCCGGTCACCGCCACTTTCACCTGGTAGGTGCCGGCGGTCTGGTCGTCGAAGGTCACCCCGTAGTTGTTGCTGCCCAGGCTCAGCAGCGAGCTGCCACTGACGGTTTTCACCACCACGTAGACGCCCGAGCTGTTCATCTTGTACAGCGTCACCGTCAGGCCACCGGCAACGCTCAGCAGGTTGCTGGCGTTGAGGGTCACGGTCAGGTCACTGACCGTGTTGCTGGCGACGCTGGTGGTGTAGGTGGCGCTGCCGCCCAGCAGTGGCACGTTGAGGGTGCCCAGGGTGGAAGTGCTGGTGACCTCCTTGGCGGCCAGGGTGATGCTGGTGCTGGCGATATCGTTGGTGGCGTCCACCACCACGGCCGGGCTGGCCAGGTTGGTGCTGCTCCAGGTTTCCGTGGCCTGGGGGCTGTCGATGCGCACGTAGAGGGTGGCGGTGGCGGTGCCGGCGGTGGGGTGCACCAGCTCGTAGCTGAAGGTGTCGACCTTGCCCACGCTGCTGGTGCTGCCGTTGGCGGTATAGGTGTAGCTGCCGTCGGCATGGATCACCAGGGTGCCGTACAGGCCCTGCACCGTGGTGCCGGCGCCGCTGGCGACGGTGACGTAGCTGCCGTTCACCAGCACCTTGAGCACCGCGAGGTTGTTGGGCCCCAACTGGTCGGCCACGCCGCTGGTGCCCAGGTCGGTGAGGACGTTGCCGGTGGTGGCGGCACCGGCGGTGCCGGTGAACTGGGTGAGGCTGGTGGTCTGCAGCGCCAGGTCGCTGGTGACGGTGGTCAGCAGGCCGATACCGGTGCTGGAGACGACCAGTCTATAATCGCCGGCCAGCAGCGTGCCGATCTTCGCCTGCACCTGCTGCGAGCCCAGGGTCAGCAGGTCCAGCAGGCCGCCGTTGCCGTTGATGTCCAGGGTCACCCAGGCGCCGCTGGCGTCCTTGACCTGCAGGGTGTAGACCACGCCGTTGAGCAGCGACACCAGGCTGCCGGCCGTGAGGGTCAGGGTCGGGGTGCCGGTGGTGCCGGCGCTGATGCTGAACGAATAGGTCTTGGAGAAGCCCGACAGCAGGGTGGTGAACGAGTCCGAATAATGGGCGGTGCTGCTCACCGGCGCCAGGTTCACCGTGGCGGTGGCCAGGTCGTTGCTGGCCACCAGCGGGATGTTGGCGTCGATGTTGGTGGCCACCACGGTGGTACCGGTGGAGACGTTGCCGCTGCCGTCGGTGAGGCTGACGGTGAGGGTCTCGCCGTGGTTCTGGGCGCTGCCCAGGGTGACGCTGAACAGCCCGCCGCTGAGCACGGTGGCGGTGCCCAGCACCAGGCCGCTGGCGGATTTCACCGTGACGGTGCTGCCGGCCTCGCCGCTGCCGGTCAGGGTCAGGCCGTCGGCGCTGACCACAAGGCCCGTGGCCGCGGCCGGCGGGGTGAGGTCGGGCGCGGTGGCGGTAGCCGCCACCGAGACGTTGCCGCTGGGGTCGGCCTGGGTGACGGTCAGCACCTGGCTGTTGATTTGCGCGGCGATCGCCACCGAGAAGCTGCCGTTGGCTGCCACCGTGCCGGTGCCCAGCACGGTGGTGCCCAGCAGCACCTTGACGGTGGAGCCGGCCACGCCGGTGCCGGTGACCAGGGTGCCGCTGGCGTTGACCACCACGCCAGTGGGCGCGGCCGGCGCGGTGATGTCCGGCGCGGTCAGACTGGCGGCGGCCGAGACGTTGCTGGCGGCGTCGCTCAGGCGCACGGTCAGCACCTGGCCGTCCAGTTGCGCGCTGTTCAACGTGAGGGTGAAGGTGCCGCCAGCGCCGACGGTGCCGGTGCCCAGGGCGGTGCCCGCGGCGTTGGTGACGGTCACCGTGGCGCCGATTTCGCCGCTGCCGGTGAGGGTCAGGCCGTTCGCTGCCAGGCTGACGCCGGTGGGCGCCGCCGGGGCCTGCACGTCGGCGGCGGTGAGGGTGGAGGCGGGCGATACGTTATTGGCGGCGTCGGCCTGGGTCAGGCTCAGCACCTGGCCGTTGAGCTGGGCGCTGCTCAGGGTCACGGTGAAGGTGCCCGCGGCGTTGACCACCGCGGTGCCCAGGGTGGTGGCGCCGCTGACCACGGTGACCGTGGCGCCGGCTTCGCCCTTGCCGGTCACCTGCAGGCCGCTGCTGCTCAGCGCCAGGTCGGTGAGGGTGGCCGGGGCAGTGACGTCGGTGGCCACCAGGGTGGCGGTGGCCGAGACGTTGCCGGCGGCGTCGGCCTGGCTGACGTTGAGGGTCTGGCCGTTGAGCTGCGCCGCGTTGAGGGTGACGGCGAAGACCCCGCCGACCACGGTGGCAGTGCCCAGCACATCGCCGGCGCTGCTGCGCACGGTGACGGTGGCGCCGGTTTCACCCACGCCCGACAGCACCAGCCCGGCGCCGTTGAGGCCCAGCACGCTGGGGGCGGCGGGCGCGGTGGTGTCGGGGGCGGTGAGGGTGACCGCGGTCGAGCTGTTGTGGGCTGCATCGGCCTGCACCGCGCTAAGCAGTTGGCCGTTGGTTTGGGCGCTGCTCAGGGTCACGCTGAACGTGCCGGTGGCCCCCACCGTGCCCGTGCCCAGCACAGTGCTGCCGTTGCTGACCGTGACCGTGGCCCCGGCTTCGCCCCGGCCGGTGACGATCAAGCCGGTGACGTTGAGCGCCAGGTCGCTGATCGGGTCCGGCGCGGTGGTGTCCGCGGCTACCACGGTGGCGGGCAGCGAAGCGCCGTCGGTGCTGGTGGTGGCGGTGACCGACAGGGTCTGGCCGTTGGTCTGCGCGGCGTCCAGGGTCAGGGTGAACAACCCGCCGACCGTGGTCGTGCCGGTGCCGATCACCGTGCCGCTGGCGTTGTACACGGTGATGGTGCTGGAGGCCTCGGCCACGCCCGTCAGGGTCAGGCCGTTGGCGGCCAGCACCAGGTCGCTGGGCGCGTCCGGCGCCGGGTTCACCGGCACCGTCAGCACGGCGTCGAGGGAGTGGTTGCCCGCCGCGTCGGTCAGCACCACGTTCAACACATCGTTGGCGTTGATGCCGGGGTTCAGGTTGATGATGAAGCTGCCGTTGGCGCCCACGGTGCCAGTGCCCACGCTGGTGCCGCCGGCGTTGGTGACGGCCACGCTGGCCCCCACTTCGCCGCGGCCGGCCAGCTGGCTGTGGTCGGCGCTGATGCTCAGGTTGGTGGCCGCGTCTGGTGCCGTGATGTCGGCAGTGGCGTAGGTCAGGGGCAGGGAATGGTTGCCGGCGGCATCGGTGGCCACCACCGACAGCACCTGGCCATTGGCCTGGGCCGGGCTCAGGGTGACGTGATACTGGCCGTCAGCGCCGGTGGTGACGGTGCCCAGCAGGGTGCCGGCGGCGTTGGTGACGCTGATGACGCTGCCGATTTCGGCGGTGCCGTTGAGCGTGCCGCCGTTGTTGGTCAGCGAGGTCACCAGCGGCGCCGTCGGCGCGGTGATGTCCCGGGCGTCGAGGGTCTGCGCCGTCGAGGGGTTGAGCGCGGCGTCGGTCTGGATCACCGACAGCTGCTGGCCATTGAGCTGGGCGCTGGTAAGCAGGACGCTGAAGGTGCCGTCGGCGGCCACGGTGGCGGTGCCGATGGGCAGGCCGCCGGAGGTGACGGTGACGATGGCATTGGCCTCGCCGGTCCCGGTCAGCACCAGGCCGCTGTTGCTCAGCGCCAGGTTGTCTACCTGGGCCGGCGGGGTGACATCGGCCGCGGTGTAGAGCAGGGCCGCGCCGTGGTTGCTGGCGCTATCGGTCTGCACCAGGGTCAGCACCTGGCCGTTGAGCTGCGCGGCGTTGAGGCCGACGCTGTAGCTGCCGTCGGCGTTTACCGTGGTGGTGCCCAGGGTGGTGCCGGTGGCCGAGGTGACAACCAGGGTGGCGCCGGCCTCGCCGGTGCCGGTCAGGGTCAGGCCGTCGGCGCTCAGGCTGGTGACCACCGGCGCGGCCGGGGCCGTCACGTCTAGGGCGGTGAAGGCAGTGGCGGTGGCGTTGTTGCCGGCCCCGTCCTGTTGCACCACCGACAGCACCTGGCCGTTGAGCTGCGCGCTGGTCAAGGTAAGGGTGAAGGTGCCGTCGGCGGCCACGGTGCCGTTGCCCAGCACGGTGCCGGTGCTGGAGGTCACGATGACGCTGGCGCCGACCTCGCCGGTGCCGCTGAGCACCAGCCCGGCGGCGTCCAGGGCCAGGTTCTGCACCGGGTTGGGCGCGGTGGTGTCCGGCGCGAGCAACGTGGCGGTGGCCGAGACGTTGCCGGCGTCGTCGGTCAGGGTTACCCACACGGTCTGGCCGTTGGTCTGCGCCTGGCCGGCGCTCAGGGTGACGAGGAAATGCCCGGTGTTGTCCACCGCGCCGCCGTTGATCACGGTGCCGTCGGCCAGGGTGATTTTCACCGTGCTGCCGACTTCACCCGTGCCGGTGACCACCGTGCCGGTGGCGTTGAACTGCAGCTGGGCGGGCACGTCGGGCGGGGTCAGGTCCGGCGCGATGATCAGGGTCGGGCTGCTGACGTTGCCGGGTGGGTCGGCCTGCTGCACGCTCAGTTGCTGATGGTTGACCTGCGGGGTGCTCAGGCTGACGGCGAACGAGCCGTCCGCCAGCACCACGGTGCTGCCCAGCACGGTGCCGGCCGCGTCCTTGACGGTGACGGTGGCACCCGCTTCGCCGGTGCCGGTCACCAGGGCGCCGGCGGCGTTGATGGCGACGTTGGCCAGGTCTGCCGGCGGGGTGAAGTCCGGGGTGGTCAGGCTGGTGGCCGGCGAGACGTTGCCGGCGGCGTCGGCCTGTACCAGGGTCAGCACTTCGGCGTTGGTCAGCGCCGGGTTCAGGGTCAGGGTAAAGGTGCCGGTGCTGCCGACCACGGCCTGGCCCAATGGGTTGCCGTTGGCGTCAGTGACGGTAACGGTGGCCCCGGCTTCGCCGTGGCCGGTGATGCTGGCGCCGTCGCTGCCGATGGCCAGTTGCGTGAGCGCGGCTGGCGCGGTGGTGTCCACCGACACGTGGTTGGTGGCCGCCGAGGTGTTGCCGGCGGCGTCGGTCAGGGTCACCGCCAGGGTCTGGCCGTTGGCCTGCGGGGTGTTCAGGGTGATCTGGAAGGTGCCGTCCAGGCGCACGGTGCCGGTGCCCAGCAGGGTGCCGTCAGTGCCCATCACCTTGACCGTGGCGCCGGCCTCGCCGCTGCCGGACAGCACCAGGCCGTCGCTGCTGACGCTGGTGACGGTAGGGGCGTTCGGCGCGATCAGGTCGGGCGCGGTGAGGTTGACGCTGTTGGATTCATTGCCGGCGGCGTCGGTCTGGCTGAGGCTGAGCACCTGGGCGTTGGTCTGCGGGGTGGTCAGGGTCAGGCTGAACGTGCCGTTGGCGCCGACCACGACGCTGCCCAGGACAATGCCGCCCTGGCCCAGCACGGTGACGGTGGCGCCGGCTTCGCCGCGGCCGGTCAGCGCGGCGCCATCGGCCGCCAGGTGCAGGTTGCTCAGCGGTGCCGGGGCGGTGACGTCGGCCGCGGTGAGGCTGGCCGGCAGCGAGTTGATGCCGTCGCTGGAGGTGGCGTTGGCCGCCAGCACCTGGCCGTTGAGCTGGGCGCTGGCCAGGGTGACGCTGAAGGTGCCGTCGTTGAGCACCAGGGCGCTGCCCAGCAAGGTGCCGGCGGCGTTGTGCACGCTGACCGTGCTGCCGGCGGTGGCGGTGCCGCTCAGGGTCAGGCCGTCGGCGCTGAGCACCAGGTTGGCGGGCGCAGGTTCGGCCAGGGTGCCCGGCGCGGTCACCGAGGCGCTGGGCGAAGCGTTGCCGGCGGCGTCGGTCTGCACCACGCTGAGGTTGCTGCCGGCGCTGGCGCTGGGGCTCAGGCCGACGCTGAAACTGCCGTTGCTGCCCACCACTACGGTGCCCAGCAGGGTGCCGCTGGCGTCACGCACGGTGACGGTGGCGCCGGCCTCGCCGCTGCCGGCCAGGGTGGCGCCGTCGCTGGCCACGGCCAGGTTGGTCACGGCCAGCGGTGCAGTAGTGTCGGCGGCGGTGAGGCTGGCCGGGCTGGAAACGTTGCCGGCCGCGTCGGTGGCGGTCACGGTCAAGGCCTGGCCGTTGGTTTGCGCGCTGTTGAGGGTGACGTGGAACACGCCGTCGCTGCCGCTGGTGATGGTGCCCAGCACGGTGCCCTGGGCGTTGGTGACGGTGACGGTGCTGCCGGCCTCGGCGTGGCCGGTCAGCTGCAGGCCGGCTCCATTGAGTGCCAGGTCAGTGGGGCTGGCCGGCGGCGTCAGGTCCACGGCGGTGATGTCCACGGCGGTGGAGACGTTGCCGGGCGGGTCTTCCTGGGTCACGGTGAGCACCTGCGCGTTGAGCTGCGCGGTGTTCAGGGTCAAGGTGAAAGCGCCGTTGGCGGCCACCAGGCCAGTGCCCAGCAGGGTGTTGTCGGCGCTGTAGACCTGCACGGTGGCGCCGGGCTCGCCGTGGCCGGTGACAGTGACGCCGTCGGCGTTGATCGCCACCTGGGTAAGGGCGGCGGGCGGCGTGGTGTCGGGGGCCACTTGGGTGACCGAGGCGGAGGTGTTGCCGCTGGGGTCGGTCTGGCTGACGTCGAGGACCTGGCCGTTGGTTTGCGCGGTGGTGAGGGTCACCGAGAAACTGCCGTTGCTGGCCACCACGGCAGTGCCCAGTGGGTTGCCGTTGCTGTCGGTGACGTGCACGGTGGCGCCGGGTTCGCCGCTGCCGTTGAGGGTGGTGCCGTCGTTGCTGATGGCCAGGCCGCTGACCACCGCCGGCGGGGTGGTGTCGACGGTGGCCAGGGTTGCGTCGGCGGAGACGTTGCCGGCGGCGTCGGTGAGGCTGACGTGCAGGGCGGCGCCGTTGGTCTGGGCGCTGCCCAGGCTGACCTGGAAGTTGCCGCTCTGGTCCACCGTGCCGGTGCCCAGCACGGTACCGTTGGCGTCGCGCACGGTGACCGTGGCGCCCACCTCGCCGGTGCCGCTGACCACGGTGCCGACGTTATTGATCGACAGGTTGGCGGCCGGGTTCGGCGCGGTCAGGTCGGGGGCCTGGGTGCTGGCCGGCTGCGAGACGTTGCCGGCGGCATCGCTCTGGGTCACGGTCAGCGCCTGGGCGTTGAGCTGCGGGGTGGTGAAGGTGACGACGAAACTGCCGTTGCTGGCCACCAGCGCGGTGCCGACCACGGCGCCGCTGGCGTCGGTCACCGCCACGCTGGCGCCGGCCTCGCCCTTGCCGGTGAGGGTGCTGCCGTTGGCCGCCACGGCGACGTCGGTGGGGGCGTCGGGGGCGGTGCTGTCGCTGGCCACCACGGTGGCTGGTACCGAGGTGTGGGTGCCGTCGCTGGCGGTCACGTGCAGGGTCTGCGCGTTGACCTGGGCAATGCGCAGCAGCACGCTGAAGCGCCCGCTGCTGTTGACCAGCGCGGTGCCCAGGCTGGCGCCGCTGCTGTCCAGCACGTTGATGGTGGTGCCGGCGGTGCCGCTGCCGGTGAGGGTGCTGCCGTCGCTGGCCAGGGCCAGGTCACTGGGGCTGGCGACCTGGGTGCCGTCGGGGCCGGCCACGGTCCCGGGCTCGGACGTGTTGTTGGCCGCGTCGGTGCTGGTCACGCTCAAGGTGCTGCCGTTGGCGGCCGGGGTGGTCAGGGTCACCACGAACGCGCCATCACTGCCTGCGGTGCCGCTGCCCAGCAGGGCACCGCCGCTGTCGCGCACGGTGACGGTGCTGCCGGCCTCGGCGGTGCCGGAGACCTGGCTGCCGTCCGGGGTCACGGCGAGGTTGCCCGGCTGGGCCGGGTTGGTGGTGTCCGGGGCGGTGACGGTGGCCGGCAACGAGGTGTAGCTGCTGTCGGAGGCCGTGACCTGGAGGACTTCGGCGTTGAGCTGCGCAGAGGGCAGGGTGGCGGTGAAGTGGCCGTCGCTGCCGGCAGTGACGGTCACCAGCAGGTTGCCGTCGGCGTCCAGCACGCGCACGGTGCTGTTGGCCTGGGCGAGGCCGGTGAGCGTGGTGCCGCTTGCGTCCACCAGCAGTTCGCTGGGCGCGGGTGGCGCGGTGAGGTCCGGCGCGGTCAGGGTCTGGGTCGCCGAGGCGTTGGTGGCGGCGTCTTCCTGGTGCACGCTCAGGGTCTGGCCGTCCAGTTGCGCGGGGCTCAGGGTCACGCTGAAGCTGCCGTTGCCGGCCACCACGGCGCTGCCCAGCAGCGTGCCGCTGGCGTCGCGCACGTACACGGTGTCGCCGGCCACGCCGGTGCCGGTGACGGTGGCGCCGTTGGGGCTGATGGCCAGGTTGTCGAGGCTACCGGGCGGCGTGGTGTCCGGCGCGGTGAAGCCGGCATCGGCGGAAACGTTGTTGTGCAGGTCGGTCTGGTTGACGTGCAGCACCTGGCCATCGGCCTGGGTGCCGCTCAGGGGCACGCTGAAGCTGCCGTTGTCGTTCACCGTGGCGAAGCCCAGCAGGGTGCCGTCCTGGGCGTAGACGCGCACGGTGGCGCCGGCCTCGCCGACGCCGCTGAGGGTGTTGCCATCGCTGCTCAGGGTGAGCTGCGTGGGCGCGTCGGGGGCCTGGGTGTCCGGGGCGGTCAGGGAGCTGCTGGGCGACGGGTTGCCGGCGGCATCGGCCTGCGCCACGGTCAGGGTCTGGCCGTTGGTTTGCGCGGTGCCCAGGGTGATCTGGAACAGGCCGTTGCTGCCCACCACGGCGCTGCCCAGGGAGGCGCCGTTGGCGTCCTTGACGGTGACGGTGGCGCCCACTTCGCCGTGGCCGCTGACGACGGCGCCGTTGGCGGAAATGCTCGCGTCGGTGATCTGCGCCGGTGGCGTCAGGTCGGGGGCGCTGACGCTGGCGGGCGTCGACGGGTTGCCGGCGGCGTCGGCCTGCACCACCAGCAGCGCCTGGGCGTTGGTTTGCGGGGTGGTCAGCAGGACGCTGAAATGGCCGTCGGTGCCCACCGTGGCGGTGCCGATCACGGTGCCGGACGGGTCGCGCACGGTGATGCTGGCGTTGGCTTCGCCATTGCCGGTCAGCTGCGTGCCGGTGGCGTTCACCGCCAGGTCGGTGACCGGGGCGGGCGCTTGGGTGTCGGGGGTGACATAGCTCACCGGCCCGGCGCCGTTGCCGGTGCTGTCGGTGGCGCTCACCAGCAGGGTCTGGCCGTTGTGCTGCGGGCTGCTCAAGGTGACGCTGAAGGTGCCATCGGCGGCCACCACGGCGGTGCCGAGCACGGTGCCGGTGGTGCTGGTGACGGTGATGTGCGCGCCGGCCTCGCCGACGCCGCTGAGCACGGTGCCGGCGCTGTTGACGGCCAGGTTGCCCGGTTGCAGCGGGCCGTCCAGGTCCGGTGCGTTGATGTCGGCGACGGCCGAAGGGTTGCCGGCGGCATCGGCCAGGGTCACGTGCAGGGCCTGGCCATCGACCTGGGCACTGGCCAGGGTCACGCTGAAGCTGCCGGTGGCCGAGACCACGGCGCTGCCCAGCACGTTGCCGGCGGCGTCCTTGACGGTGACGGTGGCGCCGACTTCGCCGCGCCCGGTCAGCAGCAGGCCGTTGTTGCTCACGGCCAGGTCGGTGGCCGCGGCGGGGCCGGTGATGTCGGGGGCGGTGACGGGGACGCTGACCGAGACTTCGCTGTTGCTGTCGGTGGCCTGCACGCTGAGCACTTCGCCGTTGGCCTGGTTGGGGAGCAGGCTGACGATGAAGGTGCCGTCTGAAGCCACCACGCCGGCGCCGATCACGGTGCCGTTTTTGTCGAGCACCTGGATCGCATTGCCGGCGGTGCCGGTGCCACTCAGTTGCGAACCATTTTCGTTGACCTGCAGGTTGGCCGGCGTGCCGGGGCCGTCGGCGTCCGGGGCGACCACGACAACTGCGGGCGAGGCGTTGCCGGCGGCGTCGGCCTGGGTGATGCGCACGGTGTCGCCCTCGGTAACGGGCGGTTGCAGGGTAACTTCGAAGGTGCCATTGGCGTTGACCAGGCCGCTGGCGATGACCACGTTGTTGCTGTCGCGCACGGTGACGGTGGCGCCGGGTTCGCCTGTGCCCGACAGCGCCTGGCCATCGGCGCTGATCACCACGTCGGTGACCGCGTCGGGGCGGGTAGTGTCGGCGGCCACCAGCAGCGTGGGCGTACTGGTGTTGCCGGCGGCGTCGGTGGCGGTGACGTCCAGGTGCTCGCCATTGGTCTGGGCGCTGCTCAGGGTCAGGCTGAAGGTTCCGTCGGCGTTGGCACGGGTGAGGCCGATCACCTGGCCCTGATTGTCATGCACCAGCACCCGCGAGCCGGCTTCGGCGGTGCCGGTCAGGGTCAGGCCGTCGGCACTCAAGACCAGGTTGCCGGGCTGCGCCGGGGCGGTGAGGTCGGGGGCGGTGAGCGCGACGTTGGGCGAGACGTTGCCGGCAGGGTCGGTGAGGGTCACCTGCAGGGTCTGGCCGTCGTTTTGCGCGGGGCTGAGGGTGACGCTGAACAGGCCGTCGCTGCCGACCACGGCGGTGCCCAGCACGGTGCCGTTGGCGTCGATCACGGTGGCGGTGGCGCCGGCTTCGCCGTGGCCGCTGACCAGGCTGCCGCTGCCGCTGATGGCCACGTCAGTGGCAGGTGCGGGTGGGGTAGTGTCCGGCACGCTGAGGTCGGGCGCTTGCGCAGTGGCGGCGGGCGAGCTGTTGCCGGCCGCGTCGGTGTCGATCACCGTCAAGGCCTGGCCGGCGGTTTGCGCCGGGGCCAGGGTGACGCTGAAGCTGCCGTCGCTGGCCACCAGGGCGGTGCCCAGCACGGTGCCGTCGGCGCCTTTCACGGTGATGGTCGAGCCAGCTTCACCGGTGCCGGTGAGGGTGGTGCCGTCGGCGTTCACCGCCAGGTTGCCGGGCACGGCCGGTGGGGTGGTGTCGGCCGCGACCAGGGTGCCGGGCGCCGAGCTGTTGCCGGCGGCGTCGGTGAGGGTGACGTTGAGTGTCTCGCCGTTGGTTTCGGCCTGGTTCAGGGTTATCTGGAAATGCCCGTCGCTGCCCACGGTGCCGGTGCCCAGCACGTTGCCGGCGCTGTCACGCACGGTCACGCTGCTGCCGGGTTCGCCGTTGCCGCTCAGGGTCAGGCCATCGCCGGTCAGGGCCAGGTCGGCGGGGGCGGCGGGCGCGGTGGTGTCCGGCGCGACGATGGTGCCGGGCGCCGAGGTGTTGCCGGCGCCGTCGGTGAGGGTCACGTCGAGGGTCTGGCCGTTGTTCTGGGCGCTGCCCAGGGGCACCTGGAAGCTGCCGTCGCTGCCCACGGTGCCGGTGCCCAGTACGTTGCCGGCGCTGTCGCGCACGGTCACGGTGCTGCCGGGTTCGCCCAGCCCGCTCAACAGCAGGCCGTTGGCGGACAGCGCCAGGCCCGTGGGGGCGTCGGGCGCGGTGGTGTCGACAGCGGTGCCACCACCGCCGCCGCTTCCGCTGCCGCCGCCGGTGCCTACCGCGGCTGCCGTGGCGCCGCCGGCCCCCAGCAGGCCGAGGCCGGCGATAGCCCATTCGGGCGTGGCACTGCCGACCACGGCAACGCCGGCCAGCAGGTCGTCGATAGAGGAGACTTCGGCAAAGGTGAAACCGTTGAAGCTTTCGGCGCTGTATTGCGCCTGCCACAGGGTGCCGTTGTCACCCTGGAACACCATGTCGCTGTGCACACCCTGGGGGTTGGCCTTGAAGAAGTTGTCGACCCGCACCTGTTCACCGTTTTTCAGGTGCAGCACCGCGGCATCGCCGCTACGGCCGACGGACGCCACCTGCTGGGGGGGCACGGGGATCTGTACCACGGCGGGGTCTTGCAGGGAAACGTTGCCAAACGCTTGGGCAGTGACTTGGGCAGTGGCTTTGTCAGCGACGACGATATTGTCCATTATCGGCTCTTCCTTTCGCTTCTTCCGTCACCACACAGCAAATGGCGTGGTGATCGCTACGGCTCGCCGGGCACGGCAACGCCGAAAAATCCTGTACGAATTGGATCCTTCATGTATAGCAAATGGATACGAAAGCGTCGGCTAGCTTGGGCGCTAGCAGCGATTGCGCGACAGGCGGCAGAGGGATTGGGCGGGGGTAATCTAGGTATGACCGGGGTGTTGGGAAAAGGTGCTTTTTTTGTACAGGTTTTTATCAGACCCATGAATATGCCTGTGGGAGCTGGCTTGCCAGCGAGCTTTGCGGCGATTGAAAAGCTCGCTGGCAAGCCAGCTCCCACAAGACAGTTGCTGCTACGCAGTGCCTCTGTAGCAGCGGCCCCAGGCCGCGTCATGGGCGCCACGGTGTGCCTGGTGCACCGCGCATGCAAGGCGCAGCCTGTGGGAGCTGGTCCGCCCGGCGAGCATGACGGTTTGCTCACGGCCAATCCAGGTGTTCACCGTTTTCATGGTCAGGCCCGGCTGCTGCGCGGCCTCGCTGGGGTAATACACCGCGGCCTCACCGGTGACCAGTTGCAGGGTGATTTTCTGCTCGGAAACGGTGAGGGAGGCCATCGAGGTGGTGCTGATAGAAAGATCCATTTCATCAGTCCGTGTATCGTGATTGGTGCTTATGGTATCGGCGGTGATACGTGGTGTTTGAGTGGTAGGACGCAGCCTGCGGCAACTGCTACGCGGATGCGTAAACCGTTTAGACCGCGTCGCCTGCATCGCGGCCACGGCCGGCTCCTACCACGAACGGCGTAGGAGCCGACTCTAGTCGCGATGCAGACGACGCCATTTCAAGGCAGTTGCTGCCAAGAGTTGCGCGAGGCATGCCGTGGACTTGCTGGCAAGCCAGAGCTGCCACTCAAGCGGCTTTCTGGTGGGCCGCCTTCTTCATGGCTTCCATTTGTGTCCCCAGTTCTTCCAGCTTCGCGTCGCCCAGAAGTTCCTGCGCCTGGGGAAACATCTCGCTTTCTTCTTCCTCGATATGGTGCTCGAGCAGTTCCTTGACTACCTTCACCCGGCCGGAAAACTCCACTGTGCCGGGGTCGGTTGCCTGCAGATCGGGCAATACCAGTGAGTCCACCGTGCGGTGTTCTTCCTTGGCCTCGTAGTACATCACGTCCTGCTCTTTGCTACCCGCTGCTTTGAAGGCGGGGTACAAAATCTCTTCTTCCAGCTGGGTGTGGAGGGTGATTTCCATCTCCAGCTTGGCCAACAGGTCGGTGCGCTTTTTCACGCCGCGCTCGGTGGAGTCGCTCAGTTGCTCAAGAATGGCTTTCACGCGTTTGTGGTCGGCCACCAGCAGTTCGATAGCATTCATTTTCCAGTACCCCTATCACGGTTGACGGACCGATCTGAATGCCGATCCTGGGAGAAGCTGGAAGAGTGGAGCATCGGCTGTGCCACTTTCGACCACCGGCACAATTCGTTATTTGCCAAGGGCTTGGGTTCTGGTCAAGTGCTTGCCCGCCGTGCACATTGCATGAATGCCGCTTGGTGCGGTGTGCAGATAGCGGCGCGGTGCTTCAATGCTCAATGGCGTTGCTGTCCAGGGAAATCGTCTGGCCGTGGTGCAGCACGCTGAAGGCGTCGTCGGGGAGGCCGGCGGCGCGGGTCGCCTCAAGCAGCCTTTTCGGCGGTTCGTCCAGGGGTTCGTCGGTCAATTCGAAGGTGCCCCAGTGAATGCCGATGGCCTTCTTCGCGCCGATGTCCTGGAAGATCTTCACGGCCTCGCCCGGGTCCACGTGCTGCGGGCCCATGAACCAGCGCGGCGCGTAGGCGCCGATGGGAATCAGCGCCAGGTCGAAGCCGCCGAAGGCCTTGCCGATGCGCTTGCTGTCGTTGGAATAACCGGTGTCGCCGGCGAAGTACAGCGAGAACGGCTGCGCAGCCGCCGGTGGCGTCTTCACCGCCCAGCCGCCCCACAGGGTGTCGTTGCGGTCGCCCAGGCTGCGCGCGGACCAGTGGGTGGCGGGCACGAACCAGAAGTCCAGGCCGGACACCCGGGTGTGGTCGCTCCAGTCCAGCTCCTCGACGTTATCGATGCCCTTGTCGGCCATCCATTGCTTGATGCCCAGCGGCACCAGGAAGCGCGGCGGGCCGCCAACCTGCTGGTTCAGCGCCTGCACGCTGGCGGTGTCGAGGTGGTCGTAATGGCTGTGGGAGATCAGCACCACGTCGATGTGCGGCAGTTGGTCCAGGGCGAGGCCAGGCGCAACCTTGCGCTTGGGCCCGATGAAGGAGAACGGCGAGGCGCGCTCGGAGAACACCGGGTCAGTGAGGATGTTCACGCCGTTGATCTGCAGCAGGGCGCTGGCGTGGCCGATCCAGGTCAGGGTGGCGCGGGTGTGGTTGGCCTTGAGCGCGGCGACGTCCGGGTGGTCGATGGGGAACTGGTAATTGTTCGCCGGTGGTGGCGGCAGCCGGTTGACGAAGGCGTTCCAGCGCCACTTCCAGACACTGCCGCGCGCCAGGGGGCCGTCGTTGTTTTCGAAATGGCCGTCTGCACGCGGGGCGTGGTGAATGTCACTGGCGGCCAGCTGTTCGGGCGAGGGCGCCAGCGGCGGCTCGCCGCCAGCGCTGGCGCAGGTGGCGGCGCAGAGTAGCGAGAAACCGCATAGCAGGGCGCTGGGGCGAATGGGCACGGGGGGATCCTTGTGGGGGGGCGGTATCGAGTGTAGATAGTCGCGGGGCGGGACGGTTCCGTCGGAATATCCAGTCAAACATTTGGCCGATCGAAGCGGTTGCCTTGCGTTAGGACGCTGATTTGTAATTGCGGCACGCAGAGACCTGACCGAGGAGGCACTGGTCGATGTGAGCTTGGGTCAGGTGATAGACAACCAACAGGTACTGGATTGGGTGGCAGGACGCCTGTAGCAGCGGCCGCAGGCCGCGTCCTGGCCGCCGCGTCCCGAGATTTGGTGCGTGGCCCCGGGCCGCGCTGCTAATATTGGCGTCCATCCCCGAGTACGCCCCACCCATGCCCACCCCCATCGCCCGGTTTACCGAAGGCTCTATCGCGCGCCATGTACTGGCCATGGCCAGCACCAGCGCGTTGAGCCTGCTGGCGGTGTTCATGGTGGATATCCTGACCCTGGTCTACGTCTCGCGGCTGGGCGACCAGCGCCTGCTGGCGGCGGTGGGCCTGGCCAAGACCTTGATGTTCCTCAACGGCGCGTTCGCCGCCGGGGTGGTGATTGCCGGCGGTGCGCTGCTGTCGGAGCGCATCGGCAAGCATGGCGGCCGGCGCCTGGCACGGCTGGTGACGCACCTGTTGCTGATGGTGCTGGCGGTGGCGGCAAGCGTGGCGGCGCTGGAATGGCTGGCCATGGCGCCGCTGGCCCGCTGGCTGGGGGCCGACCCCGGCGCCTATGCCTCGGCCCGTGGGTTCGTGTGCATGACCCTGGCCGCCAGCGTGCCGGTGGCGCTGGCGCAGATGAGCGCACAGCTGCTCAAGGCCCAGGGCCACGTGCGCCTGGCGCTGTGGGTGCTGCTCAGTGGTGCGCTGACCCTGGCAGTGGCCGACCCGCTGCTGATCCTCGGGCTGGGCATGGGCCTGCAGGGCGCAGGCTGGTCGTGCGCGCTGGCGGCACTGGTGTCAATGCTGGTAGGACTTTACTGGCTCAAGCGCCACCTGGGCCTGGCGCTGCGCCTGAACGCCCGGTTGCTGTGCCTGCACATCGGCCGCACGGCGCGGCTGGCGGTGCCGGCGATACTGGGCAATCTGGCCATGCCCGTGGGCATCAGCTACCTGATGATCACCCTGGCCGGGCTGGGCGCCTCGGCGCTGGCCGGCATGGCGGTGGTGGACCGCGTACTGCAACTGGGCTACTGCGTCTATTTTGCCCTGCCCACGGCGCTGGTGCCGGTGCTGGCGCAGAACCTGGGCGCCGGCCGCCACGACCGGGTGCGCCAGGCCATCGCCTTTACAGGCCGCGGGGTGGTCCTCTATGGTGTGGCGTTCTGGCTGCTGGTCCTGGTAATGGGCCCGCTGGTGGCCGACTATTTCCACCTGCAGGGCAATGGCCGCGACATTTTCTTCACGGTGACGCGCCTGGGCATGGGCCTGTGGGTGCTGTTCGGCCTGGACTTCGTCGCCCAGTCGCTGTTCCTCACCCTGGGCCGCGCCTGGTGGGTGCCTACCTTCGGCTGGCTGCGCGGCACCCTGGGCACCCTGCCATGGGTGTACGCCGGTGCCCACGGCCATGGCGCCAGCGGCGCGGTGCTGGGCATGTGGCTGGGCAACGCGGTGGTGGCGCTGCTGGCGATCATCACCGCCTGGCGCCTGCTGCGCCGGGCCAATCAATGAATTCAAGTGCAACGGGTTTTTATGTCAGATACGGATAACCAGCACGACGCGGCGCAGCTGCCAGCGCCCAAGCGCCGGCGTGCGCCCAAGGGCGAGATGCGCCGCATGGCGTTGCTGGACGCGGCCACGCAAGTGTTCGCCAGGGACGGCTACCAGGGCGCGTCGATGCGTGACGTGGCCGACATTGCCGGCATCACCACCGTCGGCCTGCTGCACCATTTTCCCAACAAGGTGGCACTGCTGCGGGCCTTGCTCGACCGTCGCGACCAGCGCGTGACCGAACGCTTCAGCGAACTGGAAACGGCGCCCACCCTCGATGGCTTCCTGCGCTTTCTGCGCATGAGCATGGGGTTCAGCGTGGAAGATGCGGCGGAGTGCCAGGCGGCACTGATGATCAACGTCGAGAGCCTGTCGGACAAGCATCCGGCGTTTCCCTGGTACCAGGAGAAATTCGAGGTGGTGCATGGTCACGCCCAGGCGCACCTGGCGTCACTGGTGGCCAGCGGCGCGATCCGCGCGGACGTGCAACCCAGGACCCTGGCCCTGGAGCTGTTCTCGGTGATGGACGGCCTGCAGATCCAGTGGCTCAGGGGGCGGGACAGCGTCGACGTGATGCAGGTGTTCGACGCCTACCTGGGCCGCCTGGCCAAGGATCTGCAGCCTCACCCTTGAGGCTGCATCAATTGCTTAATAGGTCTGCGAGGTGGACACCTGCACGGCCTTGCGCAGTGGCTTGGGCAGCGGGTTGCTGTCGCGGGTGGTCAGTTGCTCGGCGTACAGCGTGGTCAGCGTCTGGCTCAGCGACAGGTCGGCGGAGCTGGTGCCGACGCGGATCTTGAACTTGCCGGCATCGACGTTCCAGCTGTCGGTGTTGTCCACGTAGTAGGCCAGCGAACGCGAGTCCAGCGGGATGCTCACGGTCTTGCTCTCGCCCGGCTTGAGGTACACCTTGGTGAAGCCCTTCAGCTCTTTCTCGGGACGGTCGACGCTGGGGTTCACCGGCTGCACGTACAGCTGCGCCACTTCATAGCCGGCCTTGGCGCCGGTGTTGGTGATGGTGAATTTGGCGTTGACGGTGGCGCCCGGGGTCAGCACGTTGGTCGACAGTTTCAGGTCGCTGTAGCTGAACGTGGTGTACGACAGACCGAAGCCGAACGGGTACAGCGGCTTGGTGTTGCGCTTGTCATACGCGCGGTAGCCCAGGTACAGGCCTTCGCTGTAGGTCAGCTGGGTGAGGGCGTTGTCGCCACGGTACTGCGCCGGGTCCGGGTAGGAGGCGTAGCTGGCGTTGTCCTCGATCTGCTTGTCGATGGTGACCGGCAGCTTGCCTGACGGGTTGACCTTGCCGAAGATGATCTCCGCCAACGCCTGGCCGCCTTGCTGGCCTGGCAGCCAGGCTTCCAGGGTAGCGCCGACTTTCTTCGCCCATGGCTGCATGTTGGCGATGCCGCCGCCGTGCATTACCACGATGGTGTTGGGGTTGGCCTTGGCCACTGCGCTGATCAGGTCAGCCTGTTGGTCGGGCAGGTCGAAACCGTGGTCCGAACCTTCGCCTTCGTTCTCGTAGTTGGTGCCGGCAGACACCACCACCGCGTCGTACTTGGACAAGTCCTTAGGCGCAGCCAGTGCCGCCCAGCTCATCTGCACGCCCGCCAGGCCGCCCAGGGCCGGGGTGAAGTTGCCCTGCACGCGCTCGTACTCGAGTTTCACGGTGTAGGCCTTGCCGGCGGTCAGCGAGGCGGTCTTGCCCGAGGTGACCAGGGCGTTGACCACGTCCGAGGAGTACGGCACGCCGTCGCTCTGCAGCACCAGCACGTCGTTCACCCACAGCTTGTAAGGGCCGTCGGCGCGCACTTTGAACACCTGCGGGCCGGTCACGGTCGGCTTGATCACGCCGGTGAAGCGCGCCGAGAACGCACCCGCGGTCGGGGTGAAGCCCGACACGGTGGTGGTGCCGGCGTTGGTGACGTTGGTGCTGGTGGTCCAGTTCAGGTTCACGCCGGGCTCCACGCGGGTCAGCGCCGGGTCGCCGGAGAAGCTGGTGTTGGCGTAGTACTCGGCCTTGATGCCGGAGTTGCTGACGTCGCTGCTGCCGCTGGACGGCTGGTACCACACCGACGCCTGCGGGTTCAGGCTCAGGGCTGGCAGGTAGGTGACGTTGCTGCTGTCGGACGCCAGCTGCTGCAGGCCGCTGAGTTCGGTCACGTAGCTGTTGGGTGGCGAGTTGGCGGTGCCGAACGGCGAGCCCGGGGCCTGGTACGCCCAGTCACCGATCACGGCGATCTTCGCGCTGCGTGCCAGGGGCAGCAGCGGGGCGCCGGCGCTGGTGTTTTCGTTGCGCAGCAGGATGGTGGACTCGCGCGCGGTGTCCAGCGCGGCCTTGGCGCCGTACTCGGTGTGGGTCAGGGTCTGCGCGGTGTTCAGGTGTTCCTGCAGGTCATAGCTGACGATGCCGCGCAGGTTGCGCTTGACCTTGTCGTCGATGACGTTTTGGGTCAGCTGGCCGCTGTACAGCAGTGGCAGCAGGTTGGCCTCGGTGAATTGCAGGCCCGACGGCATGTCGATGTCGGTGCCGGCCCAGGCGCCCTTGAAGGCATCGTGGATGGCGTTGAAGTCACTGATCACCATGCCCTGGTAGCCCCATTCGCCCTTGAGCACGTCGGTGATCAGGTGATGGTTCTCACAGGCGTAGTCGCCGTTGATCTTGTTGAAGCCGCACATGATCGACGCCACGTTGGCGTTCTTGACCATCGACTCGAAGCCCGGCAGGTACATCTCGCGCAAGGTGCGCTCATCCACCACCACGTTCACCGCCTGGCGGTTGGCTTCCTGCTCGTTGGCCAGGTAGTGCTTGCCGCTGGCCTGGATGCCCTGGGCCTGGATGGCGTTGACCACGGCCGGGGCCAGCACGGCGCCGAGGAACGGGTCTTCACCGCTCAGGTACTCGGCCGCGCGGCCGCCGTAGGGGGTGCGGTACAGGTTGACGCCCGGGGAGAGCATCTGCTGGCCGCCGGAGATGCGCGTCTCGTAGGCGATGGCCAGGCCGAATTCCTTGGCGCGGTTGATGCTCCAGGTGGCGGCGATGGCCGATTGCGACGGGTACTGCGCGCCGAAGGTGGCGTTGTTGACGTGCACGCCCATGGACGAGTCATAGGCCACGGTGCCCTGGATGCCCCACTTGGTCAGCTTGGGGATCATGTGGCCGTCGTCGACGCGGGTGAAGTTGATCTTCTCCGAGGTGCTCATGTTGTCGAGGATCGAGCTGACCCGCGCTTCCACCGCATCGCCGGTGGCCGGGGTGACTTCGGCCAGCGCCAGGTTGGCCTGGGCCACGCTGAAGGCCAGCACGCTGAGGCTCAGCGCCTGTTTGAACACCCTGCTCATTGTTGCTGCTCCTGGCTGGGGGCGTCGTCGGTGACCACCGGGTCGTCTTGCACGGTGGCGGCGGTGGCCTGGGCGGCCTTGCTCACGCTGGCGGCGCCTGACAATTGATCGCGCTTGGCTTCCAGTTGTTCGCGAAGTTGCTCGTGCGTGTTGGTCGTGGAAGTTGTATCCGCCGCCAGCGCGCAGAAACTCTGGGCGCACAAGAGCACAGTGCCCATGACGGGCAACATGAGTCGGTTCATCGATTGATTCTCGAGTGAAGGTTAAATGATGGCACTTCGATGTTATTGCGAAGTTGCGCCGAAGTGTAAGTCCCGATGATGCCTTTAAAAGTTCAATGTTCGCAAAGATATTTTTCCGAACGGATAAAAAACGCCGGAAAAGCGATGAAGGGGCATGCTGGCGAAGGGGTGATACTGGCTGAATTGTTCATGAATAATGGAAAAATGTTATATTTTGTTGCGTAAAAATTGCTTTATTTGGGTTTGTTCTGGTGTTGAACGGTTATTAAAAGCAATAAATAACCAATTTGGTAAACCTAATTGCAGTTAGGTTTTAGGTTCTGGTAAGCTGTGTCAGCGTTGAAAAATACGCTCGCTAATTCTATTGATACTTTCCTGTTAGTTGCTCGCCTGGGCTGTTTCGTGCGCCAAGTACGAAGGCGCAAGTGTGCGTTTATTATTAAATACTTTGTGGCCTGGCCATCGAGCGATACTGTGTCGTCAGTCATAACGTCCGCCGGGTGCGTGCAACTTCCCACGCAACTCGAATTGTGCCAGTGGTTGGCCGAACATACTGAAGCCAAAGTCTCGGACATTAACCGGGCGCGCAAGCTGTGCCTGGCCGAAAGTGGCAGCGACGACGACATCCTGCGCACCCTGGTGCGCCTGGGCGCCGTGCGTGACGAAGAGGTGGCCCAGGCCTGCGCAGCCCTGCTGGGCGTGCCGCGCCTGGACCTGGCCCAGCTGCCCGGCGACGCCGCGCCGCCGCTGTTGGGCAGCGAGCGTTTCCTGCGCCACCATGGCCTGGTGGTGCTGGACGCCCAGCCGGCGCACATCGAGGTGGCTGCCAGCGCGCCGCTGTCGGCGTACGCCCTGGACGCCCTGCGCTACTGCGCCCAGCGCCCGCTGACGCTGGTGATCGCCACCGCCGCCGAGGTCAACACCTTGATCGAACGCTTCCACGGCCAGGGCCGCAGCGCCATGGACGCGCTGATCGAGTCCCTGGACGGCGAGCCGGACGCCCAGGAAGACATCGAGCACCTCAAGGACCTGGCCTCCGAGGCGCCGGTGATTCGCCTGGTCAACCTGATCCTGCAGAAGGCCGTGCAGGACCGCGCCTCCGACGTGCACGTGGAGCCTTTCGAGGACCAACTGCAGGTGCGCTACCGCGTCGACGGCCTGCTGGTGCAGGGCGAGGCGCCGCCGCCCAGCCTGGCGGCGGCGGTGATCTCGCGCTTGAAAATCATGGCCCGGCTGGACATCGCCGAGCGGCGTTTGCCGCAAGATGGCCGCATCATGCTGCGCATCCAGGGCAAGGAGCTGGACCTGCGGGTATCGACGGTGCCCACCAGCTTCGGCGAGTCGGTGGTGATGCGCCTGCTCGACCGGCAGACCGTGAGCTTCGATTTCCCCACCCTGGGCATCGACGGCCCGCGCCTGCACAGCCTGCTGGAGCTGCTCGAACGCCCCCACGGCATCTTCCTGGTCACCGGGCCCACGGGCTCGGGCAAGACCACCACGCTGTACACCGCGCTGTCGCGGCTCAACACCGCCGAGCGCAAGATCATCACCGTCGAAGACCCGGTGGAATACCAGCTGGCGGGCATCAACCAGATCCAGGTGAAACCGGCTATCGGCCTGGATTTCCCGGGGGCGCTGCGCTCCATCGTGCGCCAGGACCCGGACGTGATCATGATCGGCGAGATGCGCGACCTGGAAACCTGCCGCATCGCCATCCAGTCGTCGCTCACCGGGCACCTGGTGCTGTCGACGCTGCACACCAACAGCGCCGCCGCCAGTATCACGCGGCTGCTGGACATGGGCGTGGAGCACTACCTGATTGCCTCGACCCTGCAGGGCATCCTCGCCCAGCGCCTGGTGCGGCGCCTCGACCCAACCACCCGGGTGGCCTTCGAGGCGCCGCCGGAGCTGATCGCGCGCCACCGGCTGGACCAGTACACCGCCCAGCGGCCCATTGTGCTGTACCGCCCGGCCACCGACAGCCCCGGCGGCGGCTACCACGGCCGCAGCGCCATCACCGAACTGTTGGTGATGAATGATGAACTGCGCAGCCTGCTGATGCGCCAGGCTGACGTTGCCACCCTCGAAGCGGCCGCGCGCCGCCACGGCCTGGTGACCCTGTACGAGGACGGCCTGCGCCAGGCGCTGGCCGGCATCACCTCGCTGGAAGAAGTGCTGCGCGTGGCACGGGGCGACTGACATGCAGACCTTCCGTTACCGCGCCCTGGCCGCCGACGGCGCCGCGCACAAGGGCAGCCTCGACGCCGCCAGCGAACAGGCGGCCGTGGCCCAGTTGCAGGCCCGTGGCTGGCTGGTACTGAGCCTGGAAGCCGGCAGCGCGCGCAGCGCCCGCGCCAGCCAGGCCATGAACGGCGCCGCCCTGGTCAGCTTCACCCAGCAGCTGGCCACCCTGCTGGGCGCCGGCCAGCCGCTGGAACGTTCGCTGGGCATCCTGCTCAAGCAGACCCAGGAAGCCAAGGCCCGCGCCCTGATCGAACGCATCCGCGAACAGGTCAAGGCCGGCAAGCCGCTGTCCCAGGCGCTGGAAGAAGAGGGCGGGCAGTTCTCCACGCTGTACATCAGCATGGTTCGCGCCGGCGAGGCGGGCGGTGCTTTAGAGAACACCTTGAGGCAGCTCAGCGACTATCTGGAACGTAGCCAGACCCTGCGCGGCGAGGTGATCAACGCGCTGATCTACCCGGCGTTTCTTGTCGTCGGTGTACTCGGCTCGCTGGCCCTGCTGCTGGCCTATGTAGTGCCGCAGTTCGTGCCGATTTTTCGCGACCTGGGCGTGCCGATCCCGCTGATTACCCAGGTGATCCTGGCCATGGGCGAGTTCTTGAGTGCGTGGGGACTGGTGGTGCTGGCCGCGATCATCGTGCTGATCTGGGGCAGTGCCATCGCCTTGCGCGACCCGGCCCGGCGCCAGCGCAACGACCTGCGCCTGCTGAAAATCAAAGTCATCGGCCCGCTGCTGCAACGCATCGAAGCCGCGCGCCTGGCGCGCACCCTGGGCACCTTGCTGAGCAACGGCGTGGCCCTGCTGCAGGCGCTGCTGATCGTGCGCCAGGTGTGCAGCAACCGCGCCATCGTCGCCCAGGTGGAGCAGGCCACCGACTGGGTCAAGGGCGGCGGCACCCT
>NZ_JBSKHP010000028.1:0-94474 GCF_057128625.1 Pseudomonas imperatae
AGAAGCGCCTCCGGTTCCGTCTTCCCCGGCTACGCCAGGGACCGCTTGATCAACGCCTCCAGTCGGCCCGGGCGCTTAACGGGGCCAAGATCAAAAGCCAGATCAAGATCAAGATCAAAAGCCAAAGCCAAAGCCAAAGCCAAAGCCAAAGCCAAAGCCAGATCAAGATCACAAACAGTTAGCGCCGATTGAATGCCTTGTCCTAAAAAGGTGGATATACGACATTCGCGCCATTGCCACCCATCGTACTCTCCCCCCACACCCACCCACAATCCCGGAGAGCCACCATGACCACCCCAACCCCCAAAGGCACCGCCCTGATCACCGGCGCATCCACCGGCATCGGCGCCGTGTACGCCGACCGCCTGGCCAGGCGCGGTTACGACCTGATCCTGGTCGCCCGCAACCAACAACGCCTGGCCGCCCTGGCGGAAAAACTGCAGGCCGAGACCGGCCGCACCGTCACTCCGCTGGCGGCCGACCTCAATGACCTGGCCGACCTGGCCAAGGTCGAAGCCGTGCTGCGCGACGACGCCAATATCACCCTGCTGGTGAACAACGCCGGCGTCGGCTCGGTGGCGTCGATCCTCAAGGGTGATGCAGACGCCATGCAGGCCATGATCGGCCTCAACATCACCGCGCTCACGCGCCTGACCTACGCGGTGGCGCCGGCCTTTGTCGCTCGCGGCGCAGGCACGATCGTCAATATCTCCTCGGTGGTCGGCATTGCCGTGGAGATGCTCAACGGTGTCTACAGCGCCTCCAAGTCCTACGTGCTCAGTTTCGGCCACGCGCTGCAACGGGATCTGGGCGACAAGGGCGTGCGCATCCAGACCGTGCTGCCCGGCGCTACGGCCACCGAGTTCTGGGACGTGGCCGGCTACGCGGCGCAGAAGGCCGGGGCCAACACCATGACGGCTGCGCACCTGGTGGATGCCGCGCTGGTGGGGCTGGACCGGGGCGAGCCGGTGACCATCCCCGGCCTGCATGAGGAGCACGAGTGGCAGGCGTGGGAGCAGGGCCGCCGCGCGCTGTCGAGCAAGTTCAGCCATGCCTTGCCGGCGGCGCGCTACGGTGTGTGAGGGATAACCAGGCTGCCCCTACAGCGCGTGGTCTACCACCACCTGCAATGACTGCCGCGAACAACGCTCCACCCGCGCCTGCACGTTGTACACGTCCTGGAACAGCGTGGGGTTGAGCACCTGGTGCGGAGTGCCGCAGCCATAGAGCCGGCCCTGGTCGAGCACGGCCAGTTGGTCGGCGAAGCGCGCCGCCAGGTTGATGTCGTGCAGCACCACCACGCCGATCAACTGGTGCGTCACTACCTGCGCGCGCACGCACTCCATCACCTTGAGCTGGTAATTGAGGTCGAGGGCGCTGGTGGGTTCGTCCAGCAGCATCACCTGGGGCGTGCGCGCCACCACCTGGGCCAGGCTCACCAGCTGCCGCTGGCCACCGGACAAACTGTCCAGGGCCACGTCGCCCAGGTGGGCGATGCCCAGTTGCTGCAGGGCGGCCAGGGCCTGTTGCAGGGCGGGGTCGCCGCGCAGGCTGGGGTCCTTGGCGCGCACCGCGGCCAGCACGCATTCCAGCACGCTCAAGGCCAGGTTCGGCGGCAGCGTCTGCGGCATGTAGGTCACCCGCTGGCCGCGCTCGGACGGCGCCAGGCGGGCCAGGTCGTGGCCGTCCAGCAGCAGCGCGCCGCTGCACGGTTCAAGGCCGGCCATGGCCCGCAGCAGGGTCGACTTGCCGGCGCCGTTGGGGCCGATCAGCGCCGTCAGGGTGCCGCGCCGCAGCAGCGGCAGGCTCAGTTCATGCACCACCTGCCGGCGCCCGTAGCGCACTGACAGTTGGTTGACCGCAAGGCCGGGCAGGCGATTCATGAGCGCGCTCCACGTTTGAACACCAACAACACGAACACCGGCACGCCCACCAGGGCGGTGACGATGCCCACCGGCACCACCACCCCCGGCAGAATCAGCTTGCTGGCGATGGACGACAGCGACAGCAGCAGGCCGCCCACCAGCACGCTCGCCGGTAGCAGGAAGCGCTGGTCTTCACCCACCAGCAGGCGGGCGATGTGCGGGCCCACCAGGCCGATGAAGCCGATGGTGCCGACGAAGGCCACGGCCACGGCGCTGAGCAGGCTGATGCGCAGCAGCGCCAGGAAGCGCAGGCGCCTGACGTTGACGCCGAAGCTCATGGCGCGGTCCTGGCCCATGCGCAGCAGGGTAAGGCGCGGCGCCGCGGCGAAGCTGAACGGCATCACCACGGCCAGCACCGCCGCCAGGATCGACAGCTTGTTCCAGTTGGCCCGGGTGACGCTGCCCAGGGTCCAGAACAGCAGCTGTTGCAGCACGTCCTCGGTGGCCAGCAGTTGCAGCAGCGACACCAGCGCGTTGCAGCTGAACACCAGGGCGATGCCGAACAGCACCAGGCTCTGCACCCCGGCGCCACGTAGCCGCGACATGAACTGCAGCAGGAACACCGAGGCGCAGGCGAACACGAACGCGGCCAGGGAAATGGCGCTGTCGTTGCTCAGCCACGCCGTGGCCAGCGGGAACACAATCACCAGCGAGGCGCCCAGCGCCGCCGCCGAGGACACCCCCAGGGTGAAGGGGCTGGCCAGCGGGTTGTCGAGGATGGCCTGCATCTCGGCGCCGGCCAGCGACAGCGCGGCGCCCACCAGCACCGCCATCAGGGCGTAGGGCAGGCGCACGTTCCACAGGATCACCTGCTGCATGGCGTCCAGGCTCTGCGGCTGGACGATGCCGCGCAGCAGGGTCGCCAGGCCCATGCCCGACGGGCCGCTGGCCAGGTCGACCAGCAGCGCCACCAGCAACAGCAGGGCCAGGCCGCCGATCAATTGGCAGCGCCGTGCCAGGCGCCGCCGGTAGGCCAGGCTGACGCTGGCCAGGTCAGGCAGTGGCACGGCCATCAGCGGGCGTCCACCCAGTACTGCCCTTGCATCGGAATGCTGAGGAATTGCTGGTTGATCTGCGCCTGGGTCGCGGCCGGGTCGAGGTCCTTGAAGGCCTGGGGGTTGACCCACTTGGCCAGGGCTTCGATGGCCAGCAGGTTGTACGGCGAGTTGTAGAAGTCATGCCACAGGCCATGGGCATTGCCGGCCTGGATGGCGCGCAGGGGCTTGAACTCGGGGCGCTCGAGCACCTTGTGCAGTGACGCTTCGGCCTGCTGCGGGGTGACGCCGGCCCCCAGGATCAGCCCCGGCTGGTGGTTGCCGCTGGCCACGTACACGTCCGGGTCGGCCTGCAGGGCGTATTCCACGCTGACGTCGCCCAGGGCGCCGGGCACCACGTCGGCGGCGATGTTGCGCCCGCCGACCAGCTGGATGATCTCACCCAGGCCGCTCTTGCCGGTGGTGTGGCCAGGGGCCTGCCAGACGCCGGCCAGCAGCTCCAGGAACACTTTCGGGCGCTGGGCCAGGGCCGGGTCGCCGACCACGTCGGTGATGTGCTTGATGTGTTGCTGGTAGAAGTCCAGGTAGGCCTGGGCTTGCGGCTCGCGGCCCAGGGCCTGGCCCAGGGCGGTCAGGCTGGTCTCGGTGCCTTGTACCGGGTTGATGCGGAAGTCGACGAACAGCACCGCGACGCCGGCCTTGGCCAGCACGTCGGCCACCGGGCTGTGCTCGGTGGGGCCGTGGCCGGAAATGCTGAAGATGGCCAGGTCGGGTTTCAGCGCCAGGATCTGCTCGGCGCTGACGCTTTGTTCGGAAGCCTGGCCGATCAGGGGGATGTCCTTGATCTGCGGGAATTTCGCCGCATAGACGTCATAGGTGTGGGCGTCCAGCAGGCGCATGTCGTTCTGCCAGCCGACCACGCGGGCGAACGGCGCGTCCTTGTCCAGCAGGGCCAGGGCGCCAATCAGGCGGCCTTCGCCCAGCACCACGCGGTTGACGTGGTCGGGCACCTGCACGTGGCGGCCGAGCACGTCGGTGACCTCGTGGGCCTGGGCAGCCTGGCCGGCCAGGGCCAGCAGCAGGGGGAGGGCGCAGCGCAACAGCGCTTTGGGGGTGAACATGGAATATCTCCTCAGTGAAGGGGGCACTTGTAGCCGCTGCCGCCAGGCTGCGCTGGCCGGTGTGAACCCTGAAAATCTCCAGTGGGGCACAGGGCCAGCGCAGCCTGGCGGCAGCGGCTACGCAGGTGGGGGGTAACCTTCTACACATCGCTCCAGCGGCGCAGCAGGTTGTGGTACACGCCGGTCAGTTGCAGCAGCGATTCGGCGTCGGCCTGCTGCTGGTCGAGGCGCTGGATGGCCACGTCCATGTCCAGCAGCAGGCTGCGCTGGCTGTCCTCGCGCACCAGGCTTTCCACCCAGAAGAACGCCGCCAGGCGTTCGCCACGGGTGACCGGTTCGATACGGTGCACGCTGGTGCCGGGGTACAGCACCAGGCTGCCGGCAGCCAGCTTCACCCGGCGTTCGCCGAAGGTATCGCGGACCACCAACTCGCCGCCGTCGTAGCTGTCAGGGTCGCTGAGGAACAGCGTCGCCGAGAGGTCGGTGCGCACCCGTTCGCGCACGCCCTTGAGGCCACGAATGGCGTTGTCGATATGGAAGCCGAACGATTCCCCCTCACCGTAGCGGTTGAACAACGGCGGGTAGATCTTCTTCGGCAGGGCGGCCGACATGAACAGCGCGTTGTCGCCCAGCCGCGCCAGAATCTGCCCCCCCAGGTGGATGGCCTGGGGGTTGTCCTCGGCCAGCTGGCGGTTGTGCTTGGCCCGCGCCGAACCCACGCCGGCGGTGGCCTTGCCGTCGCCCCAGGGTTGGGGCAGCAGTTGCTGGCGCAGCTGCTGCAGTTCATCGGCGCTAAACAGCGAAGGGATCTCGATCAGCATGGCCAGGCCTCAGAAGCTGTAGTCGACGCTGGCGGTGAGGGTGCGCCCGGCACCCGGCACGCCATACAGCTGGAAGCCGTCCAGCGAGGCACCGATCTGGCTGTAGTAGAAGGTGTTGAAGATGTTGTTGAGGTTGACGTGCACGGTGGTCTGGGCGTTGACCTTGTACTGCGCGGCCAGGTTCTGCAGCCAGTAGCCGGGGGCCTTTTCGTTGTCCTTCACGTACACCGCGTACACGCCCGAGGCGCCGCTGGCGTAGCTGCTGTTGTTGCTCTGGCCACCCACGTACTTGTTGTCGGTGTAGCGGCGGCGGCCCACGTAGTTGGCGCCGTAGCTCAGGCTCAGGTCATCGGTGACGTCGTAGGTGGTCCACAGGTTGAAGGTCAGGTCGGGGACGTTCTTGGCCTCGCTGCCCTTGTTGGCGCCCTTGGTCTGCACGCTCTTCATGGCCGAGAAGCCGGTGAAGGCGGTCCAGCGGTCGGTGATGTTGCCCGACAGCCCCAGCTCCACGCCGTCCACGCGCTTGGCGGGCAGGGCACGCACGGGCGAGGTCTCGCCCTCGGCGTATTCCCAGGAGTTGTCCAGCTCGGTGCGGAACAGCGCGGCGGTGAGGTTCAGGCGGTCGTGGACCAGGTCCCACTTGGTGCCCACCTCGTAGGTCTTGGCGCGGGCCGGGGTGTAGTTGCTGGTGGTGGCGGCGCCGTAGATCTGGTTGTTGGTGGACGCGCCCACCGCCGAGGGTTGCGCCGCCGAGCTGTAGGAGGCGTAGATGCTGCCGTTGGGCAGCGGTTTGTAGACGATGCCGGCGCGGCCGCTGAGGGCGCCGTCGCTGCTGCTGATGGTGGCCACGTCGCGCTGGGTGGTCTGCGCTTTCCAGTAGTCATAGCGCAGCGAGCCCAGCACTTGCCACTGCTCGTTGAGGTTGATGGTGTCGCCGAAATAGACCGCCGAGTCGTCCACCACCGAGCGCGGGTCGCCGGAGCCTTCCACGGTCCAGGTGCTGGGGAAGTCGTGGGACGGGTCGGCCATGTCGAAGACCATGTTGCCGGTCGGCACTTCGGCGTCGCGGGCCAGGCCGCCGTAGGTCTCGTGGTAGAACTCCAGGCCGCTGGCAATCGAGTGCTGCAGCGCGCCGGTGTTGAAGCTGAAGCTGTAGTCGGTCTGGTTGTCGAGGATGGTGTAGCGCTTGGACTGCCCGTAGTTGTTGCCGCGCAGGATGCCGTAGGCGGTGTTGCTGTTGTTGACGTAGTCGGTGTAGGCATTGACGGTGCTGTTGGGCACCTGGCTCACGGCGCCCACGCCGGTGTAGCCCAGGTTGGCGCAGCGGGTGCCGCTGCAGGTCTTGTTGCCGCTGGCGTCGCTGGCAAAGAAGCGCGCCGGCGACAGCACCGAGAAGCTGTCGGTGCGTTCCCAGCGCAGCTGGTTGCGCAGGTGCGAGTCGTTGTCGAAGTCGTGCTCCACGCGCGCGGTCAGCGACATCGTCTTGGTCTGCTGGGTGTACAGGTCAGAGCCGTACCAGTTGCTGCGCTTGACCCCTGGCATGGTGTCGCCGTTGGTGCCGCGCTGGATCGGCAGGCCGGTGTCGGGGGTGTTGTCGTCCTTCTGGTAGAACAGGTCGAGGAAGTAGCGGGTGTCGGTGCCAAGGCCGGTGGCGAACGAGGTGGCCAGGCCGTAGCGGTCGTAGTCGACGTTGTCGCGCTCGCTGACCTGGTTGTAGTGGCGCATCAGGTTGACGCGCACCGCGCTGGTGTCGTTGAGCTGGTAGTTGAAGTCGCCGGTGACGCGCTTGTAGGCGTCGGTGCCGATGCCGGCCGAGACCTTGTTGGCGTTGCCCAGATGGGCTTCCTTGCTCAGCAGGTTGACGCTGCCGCCCACCGCCGACACGCCCGATTCCACCGAGCCGGTGCCTTTGTAGACCTCGGCCTGGGCCAGGTTGAAGGTGTCGGTGCGGGTGGACATGCCGGCGTCGCGCACGCCGTCCACGGTCAGGCTCTGCTCCGAGCTGAAGCCGCGGATGGAGAACAGGTCGCCCCAGCCCAGGTTGCCCTCGCCGGACATGAAGGTGATGCCCGGCACGTTGCGCAGCACTTCCTGCAGGCTCTGGGCGTTCTGCTCGGTGATCACCTGCTGCGGCACCACGGTGACGCTCTGCGGGGCGTCCAGCAGCGGCGCGCCGATCTTGGCCGACGACGCACGGTCGGTCTTGTAGAGGCTGGGGCGGTCGCTGTCGACGTTGATGTCGGGCAGGCTGATGGTGCCGCTGGCCTGGGCCGTGTCGGCCCAGCCAGGGACGGGTACCACGCCCAGGGTGGCGATGCCCAGCAGCGGTGCCAGGGTGCGTTGCAGGGTGAGGCCTGCGGCCGGTGAAGGGGACGACTTCATTTGTACTACCTTGTGTTAAATTGGAATCGATCTTATTTAGATTGGTAGTCTAATGAGCGCTCCCGGCCTGCAAGGCGGGGCTTTGTATCGAAAACGCAGCGTTATTGCGTTCCAACACATTCCATTACATTTGCGCCCGCCAGGGCGGCGAATTTTGACTATTGGTAGCCGCCTGTCCTCGGCCTGTACGGGGCGGGCTTTCATACGCCGAGATAAAAAGCACCTTTGATGAGCAAGCAAGACCACCTGCTGGTCGTCGACGACGACCCCGAAATCCGCCAGTTGCTGGGCGATTACCTGCGCGACGCCGGCTACCAGGTCACCACTGCCGCCGACGGCCGCGAGATGCGCCGGCGCCTGGAGCTGAACGTCATCGACCTGATCGTGCTGGACGTGATGCTGCCCGGCGAGGACGGCCTGAGCCTGTGCCGCGAGCTGCGCGTGACGTCCAACACCCCGGTGATCATGCTCACCGCCCGCGGCACCCTGGTCGACCGCATCGTCGGCCTGGAAATAGGCGCCGACGACTACCTGCCCAAGCCGTTCGACCCGCGCGAGCTGCTGGTGCGCATCAAGGTAGTGCTGCGCCGGGTGCAGAGCTTCCCTGACCGGGCGCGGGTGGACGACGTGGCGCTGATCCGCTTCGGCGCCTGGCAGCTGGACACCCGCGCGCGCCACGTGCTGTCGCCGGCGGGGGTGGTGATCAACCTGGGCAACTCCGATTTCCGCGTGCTGCGCCTGCTGCTGCAGCACCCCAACCGGCCGCTGAGCCGCGAGTTTTTGCTCAACCATGTGTTCGACAAGGCCAGCACGCCGTTCGACCGCGCCATTGACGTGTGCGTCAGCCGCCTGCGCCAGCAGCTGGACCCCGGCCTGATCAAGACGGTGCGCAACGAGGGCTACATGCTCACCGTCGACGTCGACGCACAGCCGTCATGAGGCTGTGGCCACGCACGCTGTTCGGGCGGCTGGTGATCATCCTGGTGGCCGGCATGCTGGCGGCGCAGCTGCTCACCAGCAGCATCTGGTTCGACGTGCGCCACAGCCAGGTGCTGGAGATTCCCACGCGGCTGATCGCCGCGCGGGTCGCCGACATCGTCCGCCAGGCCCACCGTGACCCGGCGCAGGTGGAGGCACTGGTGGCCATGCTCGACTCGCCGCGCTTCCACCTCAGCCTCAGCGACAGCGCCAGCACCCGGCAGGAGCGCCTGGCCGAGAGCGACGAGCCCACCCAACGCCTGCTGGAGAAGGTGGTGTCGCAGCGCACCGGCTACGTGGAAACCCTGCACCTGCTGCGCCTGGACATGGTCGATGGCGAGAACAAACGCGTGGGCTGGACCCAGCTGATGGCCGGGCACCCGGCGGCGGGGCGCTACCTGATTGACGTGCGCCTGCCCGACAACCGCTGGCTGCAGGTGCAGGCCCTGGAAGACCAGGGCTGGAGCAGCCGCACGCCCCAGGACATCGTGCTGGACTACATCCTACGCATTTACCTGCTGCGTATCGTGGTGCTGGTGCTGATCGCCATGGTGGCGGTGCGCCTGGCGATCCGCCCCCTGACCCAGCTCACCGAAGCGGCCCAGCGCCTGGGCCGCGATATTCATCGGGCGCCGCTGCTGTTGACCGGCCCGGTGGAGGTGCGCCGCGCGGCCGAGGCGTTCAACGCCATGCAGCAGCGGCTGATCGCCAACCTGGCCGAGCGCACGCGCTTCTTGGCGGCCATATCCCACGACCTGCGTTCGCCCATCACGCGCCTGCGCCTGCGCGCCGAAAAGGTCGCCGAGCCCGAGCTGCAGGCGCAGCTGCGCCGTGACCTCGACGACATGGAACAGATGGTGGCCAGCACCCTGGAGTTCGTCGCCGGCGGCCAGGTCAGCGAGGAGCGGCAGCCGCTGGACATCAACTCGCTGCTGCTGAGCCTGCAGGCCGACTTCGACGACCTGGGCGAGCACATCGAGGTGCAGGGCCGCGCCCAGCAGCCGATCCCGGCGTTCGCCCGCAGCCTCAAGCGCTGCGTGCACAACCTGCTGGAGAACGCCGTGCGCTATGGCGGCCAGGTGCAGGTGCTGGTGGAAGACAGCGACGAACAGCTGAGCATCACCATCCGCGACCATGGCCCGGGCATTCCCGAGCATTTGTTGCAGCAGGTGCTGGAACCCTTCTACCGCGTGGAAGGCTCGCGCAACGCCAGCTCCGGCGGCTACGGCCTGGGCCTGAGCATCGCCAACACCGTGGCCGGCGCCCACGGCGGCAGCCTGGTGCTGGCCAACGCCGCCGGCGGTGGGTTGCGGGCGGTGCTGCGGCTGCCCCGATGACGCGGCCTGCGCAACGCCTGTAGCAGCTGCCGCCAGGCGGCGTCCGAACGATGATGCGGTGTTGCCGGTGACGCGGCCTGCGGCCGCTGCTACGGGGCGGCGTGGGCAACGCCTGTAGCAGCTGCCGCCAGGCGGCGTCCGAACGATGACGCGGTGTTGCCGGTGACGCGGCCTGCGGCCGCTGCTACGGGGCGGTGTCTGGGCGATGACGCGGTGGCGCGGTGGGATCGTTGTCGTACAACCAAATGAGCTATGATGCGCGTTCATTCGCCTACCGGGATGTTTGCCGCCGATGGATTATCAAGATGCCCCCACCAGTGTTCGCGCCCGGCACCGCAGCCTGGCCGAGGACCTGGTCGCCGAGCTGTCGCGGCGCATCCACAGCGGCGAGATCAAGCCGGCGGCCAAGCTGCCCACCGAATCCCAGGTGATGGCCGAGCACGGGGTCAGCCGCACGGTGGTGCGCGAGGCCATCTCGCGGCTGCAGGCCGCAGGCCTGGTGGAAACCCGCCATGGCATCGGCACCTTCGTCCTCGACCTGCCCAGTCCCACCGGCTTTATCATCGACCCGGCGAGCGTGGTCACCCTGCAGGACGTGCTGGCGGTGCTGGAACTGCGCATCAGCCTGGAAGTGGAGGCCGCCGGCCTGGCCTGCGCGCGGCGCACCGAGGCACAGCTGCAACTGATGCGCGAATCCCTCGACGCCCTCAACTCGCGGGTCATCAGCGTCGAGTACGCAGTGGCGGCAGACTTCCAGTTCCACCAGCAGATCGCCCTGGCCACCGGCAACGCCTACTTCACCGACATCATGCTGCACCTGGGCGTGAGCATTCTGCCGCGGGCGCGCCGGCACTCCACGCGGGTGGTCAACGACAAGACCGAGCCCTACCTGGAGCGCCTGAGCCGCGAGCACGAAGACATCTACCAGGCCATCGCCCGTCGTGACGGCGACGCCGCCCGGGCGGCGATGCGCCTGCACCTGTCCAATAGCCGCGAGCGCATGCGCCGCGCCTACGAGGCCGCCGACGCCGAGGCGTCGAACGCCTGAGCCTCAGCGCCCGGCGCCGTCCTCGAAGGGCCCGGCGGCCGTGAACGGCCCGCCCTGGAACTGGCTGCCGGCCTCGGCCACGGCGGGCAGCGGCTGGCTCTCGATTTTCCCGCGAAACTTCTCCGAACTGTCCTGCGGCGCATAGCCCAAGTGGGCCGCATGGCGGTTGCTCCACCACAGGTCGCGGTTGGCGGAAACGCCGTACACCACGGTATGGCCTACGTCCCTGGTCAGCAGCGCACGCGCCACCAGTTGCTCAAGGTCCGGGTAGCTCAGCCAGGTGGACAACATTCGCCGGTTGCGCGGTTCGGGGAAGGATGAGCCGATGCGCAGGCTCACGGTCTGGATGCCATAGCGGTGGAAGTAGAAGGTGGCCAGGTCCTCGCCATAGGCCTTGGACAAGCCGTAGTAGCCGTCCGGGCGCCGCGGCGAATGGGCATCCAGCGCCTCACCCTGGGGGTAGAACCCGGTGACGTGGTTGGAGCTGGCGAACACGATGCGCTTGATGCCGTGCTGCCGCGCTGCTTCGTACACATGGAAGGTGCCGCGGATGTTGGCCTCCAGGATCTCCTCGAACGGCCGCTCCACCGACACCCCGCCCAGGTGCACGATGGCGTCCACCCCCTGGCACAGCGCGGCGACCCCGGCCTTGTCGGCCAGGTTGCCCGGTCGCACTTCATCGTGGGCGCCCCGGCTGGGCGCCATGGGGCTGATGTCGGTGGCGCGCACGACGTCGGCGTGGGCCTGCAGGGCCTCGCGCAGTATCTGCCCCAGGCCGCCGGCGGCGCCGGTCAGCAGGATGCGTTGGAAAGGTTTGGGTGTGGCGGCTTGCGTGGTCATGGTCAGTTCGTCCATTGAGCTGTGGGAGGGAAGGGGGCTTACATGAAGTTGTAAACGACCCCCAGGCGCCAGCGCACCTGGCGATCGTCGGACGTGGTATCGACCTTGATGTCGCCGATCTCCATGAACGGCACCCATTGCCTGGTCAGTGCGTACTTGATGATCAGGTTCTGTTCGTAGTCGTCTTTCTTGTTGGCGTAGCGGATGTAGTCGGTCTTGAAGTAGATGAACTGGTACTCGTAGGCCCACTTGCTGGCCGGCGTGTAGCCCAGCCAGCCCTCGAAGCGGTTGACGTGCTGGTCGTTCTTGGCGTTGTCGGCCATGTCCTCGTCAATCGCGTCGCGGTTGAGCTTCTTGGTGTCCAGGCGGTAGCGGGTGGCCACGTAGTAGCGGTCGTTGATCCGGTACTTGTACTTGAGGCCGAACTTGTAGGTGGTGGCGTCGCTGGAGCTGTCCATCTGGAAGGCCGGGGTCAGGGTGGCCTGGGGGTTGAGCGTGTAGTTGTAGCTCACGGTGAACTCTTCGCCGTTGTTGACCATGTTGTCGTAGGCCACGTCCCGGCGGTCACCCGCGGTGCGGTACTTCATCTCCGCTTCGAAACCCAGGCCGCTGGCAAGCCGGTAGTTGAGCTTGATGCGGTCGGCATGGGCGCGGTCGCTGTCGGTGTACTGGTGGCGGTAGTCGATGCTGGCGGTATCGGCGCTGGCGGCGAAGGGCAAGCCCAGGGCCGCAAGCGTGGCAAGCGTGCGTAGGGTGGTGTTCATACGGTCTTCTTTTTTGTTTTTGTTGGGGGCGTTGACTAGCACTACTCACAGCAAGGTGTTGCGTTTGGATCTCATTTGTGGCTTGGAAATACGTTATCGTACGACAAGATGACTCGTCTACGAATAAACCACGAATTTTCACTATTTTTTTTCTGATACACATCTGCAATGGGGCTTACAGGCGCACCTTCCAGCGGCTAAGTTATTGCGAATGCTGGACTAAATCGGCGAATGCGCAAGTTTTTGTCGAGATGGCTGGGTTTTTTCAGGGGCTTTTCAAGTGTTGTACGATGACATATGCTCGCCGCCAACAGACGCAAGCTTTCCCACAAATCCAATAAAAAAAGGCTGAAGACGCCCATGAGAATCACCGCAGTCAACGTCCAGGTTTTTGCCTACCCCACCCGCCGCGCCGTCGACAGCGCCGGCCACGCCCACCCCGGTGACGTCACCCAGGCGCAGATGGCCCTGCTGCGCATCCGCACCGAAGGCGGCGACGAGGGCTATGCCTTCGGCGCCCCGGAACTGATCCGCCCCTACGTGCTGGATGGTTTCGTGCGCAAGGTGCTGATCGGCCAGAACGCCTTCGACCGCGAGAAGATCTGGCACGACCTGGCGCACTGGCAGCGGGGCAGCGCCAGCCAGCTCACCGACCGCGCCCTGGCCCTGGTGGAGCAGGCGCTGTGGGACTGGGCAGGGCGCAAGCTGGGGGTGCCGGTGCACAAGCTGATCGGCGGTTTCCGCGACAAGGTGCCGGCCTACGGTTCGACCATGTGCGGCGACGAACTGCCCGGCGGCCTGGCCACCCCGGAAGACTACGGGCGCTTTGCCGAGACCCTGGTGCAGCGCGGCTACAAGGCCATCAAGCTGCACACCTGGATGCCGCCGGTGTCCTTCGCCCCCAGCCCGCGCATCGACGTCAAGGCCTGCGCAGCCGTGCGCGAAGCGGTGGGCCCGGACATCGCGCTGATGCTCGATGGCTACCACTGGTACAACCGCACCGATGCCCTGTACATCGGCCGTGAACTGCAGAAGCTCGACTTCGCCTGGTTCGAGGAACCGATGATGGAGGAGTCGGCCGAGTCCTACGCCTGGCTGGCGGGGCAACTGGACATTCCGGTGCTGGGCCCTGAGACCCTGGCCGGCAAGCACCTGAGCCGCGCCAGTTGGGTCAAGCACGGCGTGTGCGACATCCTGCGCGCCGGGGTGGCCGGGGTCGGGGGCATTGCGCCATGCCTGAAGGTGGCGCACCTGGCGGAGTCGTTCGGCATGGACTGCGAGATCCACGGCAACGGCGCGGCGAACCTGGCGGTGGTCGGCGCCATCAAGAACTGCACCTGGTACGAGCGCGGCCTGCTGCACCCGTACCTGGACTACGACGAGGTGCCGGCCTACCTCAAGCGCCTGGTCGACCCCATGGACAGCGACGGCTTCGTGCACCTGTCGGCTTTGCCGGGGCTGGGCGAGGACATCGACTTCGACTTCATCGAGACGCACACGCTCAACCACTATTGAGTTGCACGCGGGCGCCCGGCGCAAGCCGGTTGCCCCAGGGCCCTATAACTATAAAAAAGGCACTCTCGTCATGACTATTCTTGCTTCGCTGTGGCCACGGCTGCTGGCGGCCGCACTGGCGCTTACCACGCTGCCGGCAGCCCACGGCGCAACGCCCGCCGACCAGTTGATCGTCGGCATGAGCATGGCCAACCTGCTGTCCCTGGACCCGGCCGGGGCCACGGGCCTGGACGTGGCCGAGGTCAACGCCAACCTCTACGACATGCTGCTGGTGCAGGACGCCGCCCAGCCCGATCGGCTGCTGCCCGCCCTGGCGCAGCAATGGCAGGTCAGCGCCGACCGCACCACCCTGACCTTTACCCTGCGCCCGGGCGTGCGCTTCCAGTCCGGCAACCCGCTCACGGCGCAGGACGTGGCTTGGTCGCTGCAACGGGTGCTCACGCTCAACCTGGCGCTGGCGTCCACCTGGAAGGCCTACGGCTTCACCGCCGACAACGCCGGGCGCTACCTGCGCGCACCCGATGCCAGCACTTTCGTGCTGGAGTTGCCGCGGCCCAGCGACCCGCTGCTGGTGCTCAACACCCTGGCCACCTCGCCCAGCGCGTTTATCCTCGACCGCCAGCAGGTGCTGCAACACCAGCAGGGCAACGACCTGGGCGCCGCCTGGCTGAAAACCCACGCAGCCGGCAGCGGCGCCTTCGTGCTCAATGACTGGCGCGCCAACGACGTGATCCTGATGAGCCGCTTCGACGGCTACTGGGGGGGCCCCGCCAGGCTCAAGCGCGTGGTGATGCGCAACATGAGCGAGTCCCAGACCCTGCGCCTGATGATCGAGCGCGGCGACCTGGACATTGCCAAGGGCATGTCCGCGCCCGACATCGCCGCCCTGCGGGGCAACCCCCAGGTGCGCACCGACAGCGTGCCGCGCGCCACCCTGTATTACGTGGCCCTGAGCCTGAAGCAACCGATGTTCGCCGACGTGCGCGTGCGCCAGGCGGTGCGCCTGCTGATCGATTACCAGGGCATCGACCGCACGGTCATGCCGTACTACGGCGTGCTCAACCAGCGGCCGTTGCCCCTGGGCATGCCAGCGCGCCTACCCGACCCCGGCTACCGCCTGGACGTGGCGCAGGCCAAGGCGTTGCTGGCCCAGGCCGGCTACCCCCATGGCTTCAAGACCACCGTGCGGGTGCTGGCCGAGCCGCCCTTCATCAACATCGCCTCCAGCCTGCAGGCCACCCTGGCCCTGGCCGGCATCCAGGCCAGCATCCTCACGGGCACCGGCAACCAGGTCTACGGCGCCATGCGCGAGCGCACCTTCGACATCATCGTCGGCCGTGGCGGTGGCGGCGCCGAGCGGCACCCGCACTCCAGCCTGCGCACCCTGGTGTACAACCCGGACAACCGTGACCAGGCACGGCTGAGCAACTTCCAGGGCTGGCGCACCAGCTTCTACAGCGCCGCGCTGAACCAGCAGATCGAGCGCGCCGAGGTCGAGCCCGACCCCGCGCGACAGACCGCCGACTACCAGCGCATCCAGGCGCAACTCGATGAGCAGGTGGGCGCCATCCTGCCGGTGTCGCAGATGACCGACACCGTGCTGGTGCACGCCGACGTCGCCGGCTACCAGGGCCACACGGCCGCCACCACCCGCTACAAGGATGTCTACAAGCTGCGCTGAGCGGCACGGATGGAACTGGCGCGCCGGCTGCCCCGGTGCGGATTATCAGGAGCTCACAATGTTTGTCATGACTGCCTCTGCCCTGGGCGCTCGCGCGTCCTCCACCGCCCGGCGCGCCAGCACCGTGCTGGTGACCCTGCTGGGCCTTTTGCTGCTGACCTTCTTCATTGGCCGGGTGATGCCGCTGGACCCGGTGCTGGCGGTGGTCGGGCCTGACGCCGACCGCTCCACCTACGCCCAGGTGTACCAGGCCATGGGCCTGGACAAGCCGCTGTGGATGCAGTTCGGCCTGTACCTCAACGACCTGCTGCACGGCAATTTCGGCAACGCCCTGCTCACCGGCCACCCGGTGCTGGACGACATCCGCCGGGTGTTTCCGGCCACCCTGGAACTGGCCACCCTGGCCATCCTGTTCGGCGTGGTGATCGGCCTGCCGCTGGGCGTGTGCGCCGCCAGCAACCAGGGCCGCGCGGGCGACCACCTGGCCCGGGTCATCGGCCTGTTCGGCCACTCCACGCCGATTTTCTGGCTGGGCATGATGGGCCTGCTGGTGTTCTACGCCTGGCTGGGTTGGGCCGGCGGCGCCGGGCGCATCGGCCTGGCCTACGACGGCCTGGTGCCCGAGGTCACCGGCCTGCTGTTGATCGACACCAGCCTGGCCGGGGACTGGGAGGCGTTCGCCAGTGCCCTCAGCCACATCGTGCTGCCGGCGCTGATCCTGGGCCTCAACTCGGTGGCCTATATCAGCCGCATGACCCGCAGCTTCATGCTCGAACAGCTGTCCCAGGAATACATCGTCACTGCCCGGGTCAAGGGTTTGTCGCGCCGCCAGGTGGTGTGGGGCCATGCCTTTCGCAACATCCTCGTGCAGCTGCTGACGGTGGTGGCCCTGGCCTACGGCGCGCTGCTGGAAGGCGCGGTGCTGATCGAGACGGTGTTCGCCTGGCCTGGCTTCGGCCAGTACCTCACCAGCAGCCTGATGCTGGGCGACATGAACGCGGTGATGGGCTGCGTGCTGGTGATCGGCCTGATTTTCGTGGTGCTGAACCTGATCAGCGACGCGCTGTACAAGGTGTTCGACCCACGCACCCGCTGAGCCGGGCTGGCCCTTATAAAAACAAGGATGCTTGAGATGAAGACTGCCTGTTTGAACCGCTGCCTGCTGGCCACCGTGCTGGCCCTGGCGCCCGTGGCCGCGGCTACCGCCAAGACGCCGGTGGACCAGTTGATCGTAGGCATGAGCCTGGTCAGCCTGTTTTCCCTGGACCCCGCCAACGCCCCCGGCCTGGACGCCTCGGGCATCAACGCCAACCTCTACGACACACTGATCAAGCGCGACCGCGGCAACCCGGAGCAGCACCTGCCGCAATTGGCCGAGCGCTGGGAGGTCAGCGAGGACGGCAAGCAGGTGACCTTCCACCTGCGCCCAGGGGTGAAGTTCCATTCGGGCAACCCGCTCACCGCGCACGATGTGGCCTGGTCGCTGTACCGGGTGATGAAACTCAACTACGGCCTGGCCACCACCTGGAAAGCCTACGGCTACAGCGTCGACAACATCCAGGCGCTGATTCGCGCCAGCGATGACCTGACCCTGGTGGTGGAGCTGCCGCGGGCCATGGACCCGCTGCTGGTGATCGACTCCCTGGCCACCTCGCCCAGCGCCGTGGTGGTGGACCGCCAGGCGGCCCTGGCCCATGAGAAGAACGGCGACCTGGGCGCCAGCTGGCTGGTGACCAACGAGGCGGGCAGCGGGCCGTTCGTGCTGGGCAAATGGAACGCCAACGACGTGCTGCTGATGACCCGCTTCGACGGCTACTGGGGCGGCGCCCCGCGGCTCAAGCGCGTGGTGGTGCGCAATATGACCGAGTCCCAGTCCCTGCGGCTGATGCTGGAGCGCAGCGACCTCGACCTGGCGTTCGGTATGGCCGCGCCGGATATCCGCGCCCTTGACGCCGAGCACCGCCTGCAGGTGCAGTCGCTGGCGCGCGGCACGATGTATTACGTGGCCATGAGCATGAAACAGCCCGAGTTCGCCAAGCCCCAGGTGCGCGAGGCGGTGCGCGACCTGATCGACTACCAGGGCCTGGACCAGCGCGTGATGCCGTACTACGGCACCCTCAACCAGCAGCCCATGCAACTGGGCCTGGCCGCACGCCTGCCGGACCCGGGCTACCACCTGGACGTGGCCAAGGCAAAAAAACTGCTGGCTGAGGCCGGCTACCCCAACGGCTTCAGCACCACCATCCGCACCTTGTCCGAGCCGCCCTACATCGACATCGCCGCACGCCTGCAGGCCACCCTGTCCGAAGGCGGGATCAAGGCCAGCATCGTCACTGGCACCGGCAACCAGGTGTACGGCGCCATGCGCGCACGCACCTTCGACATCATTGTCGCCCGTGGTGCCGAGCGTTACCCGCACCCGTATTTCAGCCTGCGCACCTTCGCCTACAACCCCGACAACAGCGACAACGCTGGCCTGGCGAACTTCCAGGGCTGGCGCGCCTCGTTCTACAGCCCGGCGCTCAACCAGCTGATCGACCAGGCCGGCCGCGAGCGCGACGGCGCCAAGCGCCTGGGCCTGTACCACCAGGCGCAGGCGCTGTACGACCAGCAGGTGGGGCCGATCCTGATGATCTCGCAGATGACCGACACCGTGGTCAGCGCCGCCGACGTCAAGGGCTTCGCCGGCGACGACGCCGAGGCCACGCGCTACCTGGGCGTGTACAAGCAACGCTGACGGCTGCCCGGTGCGCCGGGCGATCCTCATTCCCTGAACGAGAACCTGTTCATGAGCAATCTGTCCTCGACCGATGTCCCCGCCGCCCCGCGGCTGGGCACCCCAGGCTCCAGCTTCGACGCGGCCTGCAAGCGCGGCGTGAAACTGCTGCGCCAACTGCTGCGCGACCCCATGACCCTGGCCGGCCTGCTGGTGGCGCTGGTGCTGGTGCTGGTGGCCGCCTTCGCGCCCTGGCTGGCCAGCCACGATCCCGCCGCCCAGGACCTGGCCGCCGCCCTACAGGCGCCAGGCGCCGGGCACTGGCTGGGCACCGACGAATACGGCCGCGATGTCTTCAGCCGGCTGGTCTACGGCGCACGCATCACCCTCTACATCATCACCCTGGTGACGGTGGTGGTCGGCCCCATCGGCCTGCTGGTCGGCACGGTGTCCGGCTATTTCGGCGGGGCAGTGGACACGGTGTTCATGCGCCTGACCGACATCTTCATCTCGTTCCCCAGCCTGGTGCTGGCCCTGGCCTTCATCGCGGCCCTGGGCCCCGGGCTGGAGCACGCGGTGGTGGCCATCGCGCTGACGTCGTGGCCGCCCATCGCGCGCCTGGCGCGGGCGGAGACCCTGGCGCTGCGCCAGGCCGATTTCGTCGTGGCGGTGCAGCTGCAGGGCGCCTCGGCGGCGCGCATCATTGCTCGCCACATCGTGCCCATGTGCCTGTCGTCGGTGATCATCCGCCTGACCATGAACATGGCCAGCATCATCCTGACCGCCGCCGCCCTGGGCTTCCTCGGCCTGGGCGCCCAGGCGCCGTCGCCGGAGTGGGGCGCGATGATCTCCACGGGCCGGCGCTACATGCTCGAGTGCTGGTGGCTGGTGGCCGTGCCGGGGGCCGCGATCATGCTCGTGAGCCTGGCGTTCAACCTGCTGGGCGACGGCCTGCGGGACATTCTTGACCCGCGCAGCGAGTAACGGAGGCGGTATGTCTGACATCAAGTTGAAGGTCGAAGGGCTGGACGTGCGCTTCGTCAACGGCCAGCGGCACACCCACGCGGTGCGCGACGTGTCGTTTACCCTGGGGCGCGAGAAACTGGCCATTGTCGGCGAGTCCGGCTCGGGCAAGTCCACCGTGGGCCGCAGCCTGCTCAAGCTGCACCCGGCCAGCGCGCACATCAGCGCCAGGGCCTTGCAGTTCGGCGAGGTGGACCTGCTGGCCGCCAGCGAAAAGACCATGCAGGGCATTCGTGGCCGGCGCATGTCCATGGTCATGCAAGACCCCAAGTACTCCCTGAACCCGGTGGTGAAGGTGGGCGAGCAGATTGCCGAGGCCTACCTGGCCCACCACAAGGCCAGCCGCCAGGAAGCCCGCGAGCGGGTGCTGGAGATGCTGGCCAAGGTGCACATTCGCGACCCCCAGCGGGTCTATCACCTGTACCCCCACGAGGTGTCCGGCGGCATGGGCCAGCGCATCATGATCGCGATGATGGTCATCACCCGCCCCGAGGTGATCATCGCCGACGAGCCGACCTCGGCCCTGGACGTGTCGGTGCGCCAGCAGGTGCTCAGCGTGCTGCAGGAGCTGGTGGAGCAGCAGGAGATGGGCCTGATCTTCGTCAGCCACGACCTGCACCTGGTGCGCAACTACTGCGACCGCGTGCTGGTGATGTACGCCGGGCGCGTGGTGGAGTCGCTGGCCGCCAGCGACCTGCACAATGCCCAACACCCCTATACCCGTGGCCTGCTGGCCGCCTTGCCGAGCCTGGACAACCGCCGCGAGCGGCTGCCGGTGCTGCAACGCGACCCGCTGTGGCTGACCAACTGAGGAGCCGTTCATGTCCATGATCCACGCACACGCCCTGAACCTGAGCTTCGGCACCGGCGCCGGCGCCAACCAGGTGCTGCACGACGTCAACCTCAGCGTCGCCGATGGCGAGGCCTTCGGCCTGGTGGGGGAGAGCGGCTCGGGCAAGACCACCGTGCTGCGCTGCCTGGCCGGGCAATACCGGCATTGGCTGGGGGCGCTGAGCATCGCCGGCGTGCCGTTGCAGCACACGCTGCCCAAGGCACACTTTCGCCACGTGCAGATGGTCTTCCAGGACCCTTATGGTTCCCTGCATCCGCGGCACACGGTGGACACTGCGCTGCGCGAGCCGCTGGTGATCCACAAGGTGGCCGACAAGGACGATCGCATCCACGAACTGCTGCTCAAGGTCGGCCTCAACGAGAGTTTCCGCTACCGCTACCCCCACCAGCTGTCCGGCGGCCAGCGCCAGCGCGTGGCCATCGCCCGCGCGCTGATCCTCGAACCGCGGGTGCTGCTGCTCGACGAACCGACCTCGGCGCTGGACGTGTCGGTGCAGGCGGAGATTCTCAACCTGTTGGCGGATTTGCGCCGGCGCGAGAAACTCACTTACCTGATGGTCACCCACGACCTGGGCGTGGTGACCCACCTGTGCGACCGCGTGGCGGTGATGCAGCAGGGCCGCATCGTCGAGCAGTTGGACTGCCAGGCGCTGGGCCAGGACCTGGCCAGCCATGCCTACACCCGCCTGCTGGTGCAGGCCAGCCGTGACTTCAGCCAGCTCGCCGGTTGATCGAACTTATTGCTACTGTGCCCAAGGAACCTCACATGCCCTGCAACCCGATACCCCGCTGCCTGCTGGCGACCCTGGCGCTGGCGTGCAGCCTGCCGGCGTGGGCGCTGGACGCCCCGGCCGACCTGCAAGTGCCGACCCTGGCCTACGACGACCACAGCGTCATCCTGGTGTGGCACAAGCCCGCCGGCCACGCCGCCATCCGCGACTACCGGGTGTATGCCAATGGCACGCTGCTGGGCAGCGTCAACGCCAACCATGACCAGGTGTCGCCGGCCAAGCCGCTCATGGACCGCTTCTACGCCCAGGACAGCGGCCAGTTCCACACCCGCATCGGCCTGCACAGCTACACCGCCCAGGGCCTGAAACCCGACACCGCCTACCGCTTCACGGTGCGCGCGGTGGACGCCGGCGGCCACGAGTCGGCGGACAGCCCGGTGCTGGAACAGCGCACCACGCCAGTGGCGCCGGTGTTCGACGTCAAGCGCTACGGCGCCACCGGCGACGGCACCCACCTGGACACCCAGGCCATCCAGCGCGCCATCGACGCCTGCACCCCCGGCTGCAAGGTGCTGCTGCCCCGGGGCACCTACAAGAGCGGCGCGCTCTACCTGAAAAGCAACATGACCCTGGAGATCGCCCAGGGCGCCACGCTGCTGGGCTCCGAGCGGGCCGAGGACTACCCGCTGGCCGGTTACCGCCAGTACCCGTACTCGACCACGCTGCGCCCGGCCTCGCTGCTCAACGCCTTGCCCCGCGACCCCGGCCAGCACCAGGACTTCGAGAACATCCGCATCGTCGGCCTGGGTACTGTCGACGGTAACGGCTGGAAGCAGCACCCCGAGGGCGTCTATGTGGCCAGCAACAACAGCCGCTATGCCCAGGACGGCATCCTCGCCAAGGCCCAGGTGGAGCAGGCGGTGGCGCGCGGCATGAACGTCAAGGACGCCTATGGGCAGATGCGCTCGTCGCTGATCACCCTGCGCAACGTCAGGAACGTCTTCTATGGCGGCTTCACCGCGGTGAACCCGGCGTACCACGGCATCATGAACCTGGAGACGGAAAACGTGGTGCTGGCCAACACCACCCAGCGCACCTACGACGCCAACAACGGCGACGGCATCGAGTTCGCCAACAGCCGCGGCGCCATGGTCTTCAACAACGTCTTCGACACCGGCGACGACTGCGTCAACTTCGCCGCCGGCACAGGCGCCGACGCGGTGCACCAGCCGCCGCAGCAGGGCGCCTGGATCTTCAACAACTACTTCCGCCATGGCCATGGCATGGTGGTGGTCGGCAGCCATACCGGCGCCTGGATCGAGGGCATCGTCGCCGAAGACAACATCGGCGACGGCACTGACGCCGGGCTGCGGATGAAGAGCACCACCTTCATGGGCGGCGGCGGGCGCGACGTGATCTTCCGTGACTCGGCCCTGCGCGACATGGCCAGGCAGGCGTTCATCATCACCCTGGACTACAACGACCCGAACGCCATCCTCGACTACCGGCGCTCGGCGGTGGCGGCGCAGTTTCGCGACGTGCGGGTGAGTGACGTCAGCGTCGAGGGCAACCATGGCGTTGGCATCGAGATCAAGGGCGACAGTGCTCATGGAATTTATCACCGGGACTTGAGCTTTGAGCGGGTGCGTTTCAGCGGGCCGGCGGCGGTGCAGGTCGACGGTGCGCAGGGCGTGCGCTTCGATCAGGTGAGCTTTGGGGCCCCTGCACACCAGTGACGCGGCCTGCGGCCGCTGCTACGGGGGGCACCCAGTGGTTATGGTGTGGCCAGGCGTTTTTGCAACGCTTGCGGCGGCTGGCCGAAGGCGCGCAGGAAGGCCTGGCGCAGCCGTTCGCGGTCGCCGAAGCCGGTCTCCCGGGCAATGACCTCCACCGGGTGGCGGCTGGTTTCCATCAGCGCCCGCGCCGCTTCCACGCGCAACGCCTCGATGGCCTTGGCCGGCGTGCGCCCGGTCTCTTCGCGAAACACCCGGCTGAACTGCCGCGGGCTGAGCCGCGCCACGGCCGCCAGGGCTTCCACCGACAGGTCGTCGCGCAGGTTCTCCCGCGCGTAGGCCAGGGCCAGCTGGATGCGGTCGGAGCGCGGGTCCAGCTCCAGCAGCGCCGACAGCTGCGACTGCTCGCTGCCGCGGCGCTGGGCAATCACCAGCTTGCGCGCCACCTGGCGGGCCAGGTCGTGGCCCAGGTCGCTTTCCACCAGGGCCAGCGCCACGTCGAGGCTGGCGCTCATGCCGGCGCAGGTCCACAGGTTGCCATCCACCACGTACAGGCGGTCTTCTTCCAGGTGCAGGTGGGGGTAGCGCTTGCGCAGGGTAGGGGCGTGCAGCCAGTGGGTGGTGATGCGCTTGTCGTCCAGCAGCCCGGCCTCGGCCAGCACGAAGACGCCCATGCACAGCGACACCACGCGCCGCGAATGCACCGACGCAGCCTTCACCAGCGCCGGCAGGCTGGCCTCGGGCAGGCGGAAGTCCAGATAGCCGCTGACGATCAGCGTGTCGTAGCCCTCGGCGCGCATGGGCGTAGTATTCACCGAGAATCCCTGGGAGCTCATGACCGCGCCGCCGTGCTCCGACACCAGGTGAAAGGCGTAGGCCGGCTCGCCGCGCAGCAGGTTCGCGCACTCGAACACCGAGCCGATGGACAGGCTCAGCGGCTGGAAATTGGGGTAAACCACAAGGGCGACGCTGTGCATGGGCCGGCTTCCGGGAGGGCGGGGCAAAGGCCTGATTGTCGGCCGCAGGGCACGGACTGGCAACGGCTTTGTCAGATGTCCGGAATCCTTGCGGATACGACATTGTGAGTGTCATCCGCCCGCCCTACCATTCACTTCAACAGCTCCCCACCTTGCGAGGCTACGGCAATGAACGTACTGATGGTATTGACCTCCCATGACCAGCTCGGCAACACCGGGCGCAAGACCGGCTTCTGGCTGGAAGAATTCGCCGCTCCCTATTACGCCTTCAAGGACGCCGGCGCCCACGTGGTGCTGGCCTCGCCGGCCGGAGGCCAGCCGCCGCTGGACCCGAAAAGCGACGAGCCGGACTTCCAGACCGCGCTCACCCAGCGCTTCAAGGCCGACCCCGCCGCCCAGCAGGCGCTGGCTAGCACCGTGAAGCTGGACAGCGTCAAGGCCGGCGACTTCGACGCGGTGTTCTACCCCGGCGGCCACGGCCCGCTGTGGGACCTGGCGGAGTCGCCGGTGTCCATTGCCCTGATCGAAGCCTTCGAGCGCGCCGGCAAGCCGATTTCCTTCGTCTGCCACGCGCCGGGCGTGCTGCGCCACGTCAAGGCCGCCGATGGCCAGCCGCTGGTCAAGGGCCGTCGCGTCAGCGGTTTCACCAACTCGGAAGAAGAGGGCGTGGGCCTGACCGACGTGGTGCCGTTCCTGGTCGAAGACGAGTTCAAGGCCCTGGGCGCCCTGTATGAGAAAGGCCCGGACTGGCAGCCCTTCGTCATCGAGGACGGCCTGCTGATCACCGGCCAGAACCCGGCCAGCTCCGAAGCCGTGGCCCACGCGCTGCTCAAGCGTTTGGCCTGACAGGACGCGGCCTGCGGCCGCTGCTACACCTGTAGCAGCGGCCGCAAGGCCGCGTCACGGCCCACCCCGATCCATCAGGTATACTCCTTGCGCCTTCCCCCTGGCCCCGTAGCAGCTGCCGCCAGGCGGCGTCCGCCTTTCAAGGAGATCCCATGCCCACCCCGTTTGAACTGGCCAGCGACGAGGCCTTCTGGGCCGACATCGCCCGCCGTTACCCCCGCGACCCGCAGGTGATCAACCTCGACAATGGCTACTTCGGCCGCATGAGCCAGGGTGTCGTCGAGGCCTACAAGCAGGCCATCGACCAGGTCAACTGCAGCAACGCGGTGCACGTGCGCGAGCTGTTCGACACCCGTGAAAGCCTGGCCATCCGCCAGCAGCTGGCCGAGCTGATGGGCCTGCCTGCCGGCGAGCTGGCGTTCGCCCGCAGCGCCTCCGAAGCGCTGTTCTCGCTGATTCGCAACTACAACCGCCTGCAACCGGGCGACCAGGTGCTGATCAGCGACCTGGACTACCACGCGGTGCAGGATGCCTTCCGCTGGCTGGCCAAGGCGCGTGGCGTGGAGGTGATCGAGATCCGCCACGCGCACCCCGCCAGCCACGACGCCCTGGTAAGTGCCTACACCGACGCCTTCGTCGCCCACCCGCGCCTGAAGCTGATGGCGCTGACCCACGTTACCCACCGCACCGGGCTGATCATGCCGGTCAAGGCCATCGCCCAAGCGGCCAGGGCGCAGGGTATCGACGTGGTGTTCGATGGCGCGCACTCCCTCGGCCAGCTGGAGGTCGACCTGGTCGACATTGGCATCGACTTCGCCGGCTTCAACCTGCAGAAATGGATCGGCGCGCCCCTGAGCCTTGGCGTGATCCACGTGCGCCGCGAACGCCTGCAGGCCTTCGACCCGGACATGGGCAGCCAAAGCTACCCGGCCGACGACATCCGCTGCCTGTCGCCCTACGGCACCCCCAACGTGCCGGCGCTGATGGCCCTGCCCGAGGTGTTCGCCGAGCATGCCGCCATCGGCGGCTGGGCGGTGAAGGGCGCACGCCTGCGCTACCTGCGCGACCTGTGGGTGGGCGAGGCGCGGCAACTGCCGAACCTCGAGGTGCTGACCCCGGATGACCCGCGGCTGTACTGCGGCATCACCTCGCTGCGCTTCACCCAGGCGGCCGATCAAGGGGCCATGGCCGCGCGGCTGCTGAACGAATTCGGTATCTTTACCGTGGCCCGCAGCGGCTCGGCGTGCGGGCCGTGCATTCGCGTCACGCCGGGGCTCAATACCAGCGTGGCGGATATCCAGGCGTTGGTAGCGGCGCTGAAGCAGTTGGCTGGCTGATCACCCCCCCCATGGAAAGGACCACCATGCGCATTATCCGCTTTGAAACCTTAATGGCGTTGCCAATGTTGTTGATGATGCTGTGCTGCCAGGCGGCGCCCTTGGCCACCAGCGACCAGGCCCAGGCACTGTTTGCAGCAGAGCATTATCAGGCAGCGATCGAGGAGGCCGACCGCGTGTTGGCGATAGACCCGGCCGACAGCGAGGCGCTGAATATCAAGGCCCGCGCGGTGTCCGTGCTGGGCGATGACCGCAGCGCCATACGCCTCGTCACCCAGGCACTTGAGGCGGCCGGCAAAACCGGCCGGGCATCCGTCGTCCAGGAGGCAACCTACTGGAACAACCTCGGTTATTTCAATGAGCGTCAGCGCAACTTCGACTACGCGCTGGACTGCTATCAGAAGTCCTTGAAGATGCGCTTGGCCGCCCTGGGGGCCAACGATCTGCAGACCGCCGACAGCTACAACAACCTGGGTACCACCCTGAGCAAGCTGGGGCGCAATGCCGAGGCGTTCGCCAACCTGCGCAAAAGCCTGGCCTTGCGCCAACGCTTGCTGGGTGAGCACGACGCTACCGTCGCCGTCGCCCTGAACAACCTGGGCAACGCCTATGCCCAGCAGGGCGATTACCGCTCGGCCCTGCCATTGTTCCAGCAGGCGCTGGATATCGACATGGCCTTGCACGGCCCCTCGCACCCCACGGTTGCGATTCGCTGGAACAACATGGGTGACGCCTACCGTGGGCTCGGCCAGTATGACCAGGCCGAAGTGTTCCTGAGCAAGGCGCTGGCCAGCGACCTGGCGACCTTCGGGGAAAACCACCCCAAGGTAATATTGCGCTACAGCAACCTGGCACGGGTCTACGAGGCGCAAGGCGACCGGTCCAAGGCCAGCGCGGCCTACACCAAGGCCCTACAGATCGTGCGGCAGGTCGACCCCGACGATGCGGGGCAGATCCATTACCTTCAGGGCCGGCTGCAGGCCCTGCAACACAGCCCCAACCCGGTGTAGCAGCGGCGGGTTCAGAACATGGTGTTGTCGTTCGCCGCATGTTCCGGCACGGCCTGGATCACGTCCCAATGCTCGACGATCTGGCCATCCTTCACGCGGAAGATGTTGACGATGGCCCGCCCGCGGTCATCCGGCCCGCTTTGCGAGTGGTTGTGCAGCCACACAAGGTCGCCGTCCACCGCGCTGCGCAGGATGCGCGAGCTGGCGTGGGGGTACTGCTTGAAGTAACCGGTGAAATAGTTCACGAAGGGCGCCTTGCCGTCCGGCACCTGCGGGTTGTGTTGCTTGTATTGCGGGGCAACCACCGCCGACGCCTCGGCCACCTGGTGCTGGTTGAAGAAGCGGTTGTAGAAGTCCACCACCAGCGCGCGGTTCTGCTCGGCGCTGTTCTGGGGTGCGGCATAGGCGGCAGGCGCTGCCAAGGCGGTGAGCGATAGGGCAAGATAGAGCGTTGCGAAGCGGGGGCGGGTCATGGCGGCAGGTTTCCAATTGGTCGTGAGTATTCATTGAAGCAGGAGCAAGGCGTGATGACGTGCCCGTTTGAGATTACAAGCGTGCGCAGCGCGGACATTCCCGCCGCGCTGGACTTCGTGCTGGCGGCGCGCGAGCAGATGTTCCCCAAGCTGCGCGACAGCGCCATGCCCGACGACCTGGCGGCGTTCGAGGCGGTCTATGTCAACGGGGCAGGGCGGTTCCTGCTGGCCCGTGACCAGGGGCGTATCGTCGGCGTCATCGGCTACCTGCCGTACGACCGCCGTTTCCCCACGCTGGATTACCCGGGACAGCAGGTGGTGGAGGTGGTACGCCTGTTCGTGCTGCCGCCGTACCGCCGGGTCGGCCTGGCCAGGGCCTTGTACGCCGAGCTGCAGCAGGCCGCCCGGCAAGCTGGCGTGCAGGTGATGTACCTGCACACCCATCCCTTCCTCGCCGGGGCGGTAGACTTCTGGCAGCGCCAGGGGTTCGAGCTGGTGAGCGTGGACCCGGATCCGGTGTGGCAAACCACTCACATGCATCTGCCGCTGTAGCAGCGGCGGGGCGGCCATCCGCCGAAGGCCGCGTCAGCGCCCAAGCAACGCGCCCATCTGCTTACGGCCGCGCACGTGCATCACCGGCACCTGCGGCCCGTTTGCCAGGCGCGCGGCCTCGATGCCTGGGCGGTAGCCGCTGTCGAACCCCCACACATAACGCAGGAACGTCACGAACTCGCGGTCGAACCGCTGCGGGCAGCCTGGTGCCATGTCCAGTCGTGGGCGTTTGCTCAGGCTGCGCCGCAGCACCCGGTACAGGCAGAGCCACCGCGGGGTGTCCAGCCAGATCACCAGGTCAGCCCTGGGCAGGCGCAGGTCGAAGGTGCGTCGCGGGTAGTTGCCCTCGCACACCCAGCCGTTCGGCGTAACGGCCTCGCGTACCTGGGCGCGAAACGCCTCGGCGTCGGGTTCTTTCCAGCCGGGTTGCCAGAACAGCGAGTCCAGGTGAATCACGGGCAGGCCAAGCTGTTGGCCAAGGGCGCGAGCCAGGGTAGATTTGCCGCTGCCGGCGTTGCCCAGGATGACAATCCGTTGCATGAAGGCTTCCAGTCAAAAAGGGGCGTAGATAGTGCGCGGTTGTGGTGACGGATTGAAGACCGATAGTTGACTTTTTGAACCAGGGTGCTTCGATGACTTTTTCGAGGTGCACTTGGCTAATGGCAAGGGGCTGCAAATGCGGGGGCTTGAGGCGAGGATGTTCGATTACGAGACAGAAGTACCTTGGACTGGCAATGAATCGTTGGATACGCCTGGTTCAGGAACGGCGCCGTGACCTCACCTTACTCAAGACTGCTCGACGTCATGCCCGCTGGCGTGCTGCACGGTTTCATTTCGGCCTTCATCGTGATCCTGGCCATCACCCTGATCGGAACCGATGAGCCACGTGATTTCCCCTTGGAGACAGCGGACGGTGTGGTGGCCAGGTACGAGGCGGGGCGGGGCAGCGATTCGATATGGCTGCGAACGACCGGCCCGGAGGACCGACAACTGAGGTTTTTCCCGCAGCGCAGCGCGCTGTTGGGTCATTGGGCAGATTACGAAGGCAAGGCGCTGCGCTTTGAACACTACGGTGGGTATATTGCCAATTGCTGGTTGGGCACCACCCAGGTGTGTTTCTCGAAATGCCGCAGCGACCTGCAGTGCAAGCAGGACCAGGACGTACGGGAACCCCGGCTGTTGCGGTGGGTCTGCGCGGTGATGGCGGCGACCTACGCAGCGGTGTACGTGTGGGCCGTCCACCTGCGCCGCCGCCCGTCGTAGCAGCAACTGTCTTGAAACCGCGTTGCCTGCATCGCGACTAAAGTCGGCTCCTACGCCGTGCGTGGTAGGAGCCGGCCTTGGCCGCGATGCAGGCGACGCGATCGGCGGGCTGCACGCCCCCCCCCCTGTAGCAGCGGCCGCAGGCCGCGTCCAGCCTCACCGCAGTATGCCGGGAAAAGCGCGGCGCCCTGGACGCGGCCTGCGGCGGATGGCCGCCCCGCCGCTGCTACAGAAAGCGAGCGTCGTGCGTGGTAGGAGCCGGCCTTGGCCGCGATGCAGGGAAAGGCAATCGGCGGGGTGCGCGCGTCCCCCGTAGCAGCTGCCGAAGGCGGCGTCCAGGCTCACCGCAGTATGCCGGGGAAAGCGCGGCGCCCTGGACGCGGCCTTCGGCCGCTGCTACAGAAAGCGAGCGTCGTGCGTGGTAGGAGCCGGCCTTGGCCGCGATGCAGGCAAACGCAATCGGCGGGGTGCGCGCGTCCCCCGTAGCAGCTGCCGAAGGCGGCGTCCAGGCTCACCGCAGTATGCCGGGAAAAGCGCGGCGCCCTGGACGCGGCCTGCGGCGGATGGCCGCCCCGCCGCTGCTACAGAAACCGCGTCGTGTGCATCGTGATCGGCGGGCTGCGCGCGTCCCCGTAGCAGCTGCCGCAGGCGGCGTCCGAGGCCCGACGCGGCCTGGTGGCCGCTGCTACGGGGGCGGGTACAATGGCGGTTTACTCAAGGGACTGTTGCCATGATCACCTGCCACGTCAAATACGTCATCGACCCCTACCAGCTCGCCGCGTTCGAGCGCTACTCGCGGCAATGGATCGGCCTGGTGACCCGCCTGGGCGGCCAGCACCACGGTTATTTCCTGCCGGCCGAAGGCGCGAACAACATCGCCTATTGCCTGTTCAGCTTCCCCAGCCTTGCCGATTACGAGCGCTACCGCCACGCGGCGGCCGAGGACGCGGAGTGCGTGAGGCTGGTGGAAGAGGCGACCGAGCTCAAGTTTATCCTGAGCTATGAGCGCAGCTTCTTGCGGCCGGTGCTTGAGTGACGCAGTGCGCGCCTGCGACGCCTGGACAATAAATCGGACCACTGGGACAAGACCGTACCCAGCAGCAGGTAGACACTGAGGTGCTCGCGGCGCAACCCCGCGCCGACCTCAGGAGATACCACCATGTTCAGCCATTGGCCAGACCTGCTCGGCACTGTCAAAAAATCCTTTGGTGCCCTGTCGCAATCCAACCCCAAGATGGTCAAGGCCTACATGGCCCTTGGCGACGCCGCGGCGGAAAACAACGTGCTGGACGCCAAGACCCGCGAGCTGATTGCCCTGGCGGTGGCCATCACCACGCGCTGCGACGGTTGTATCGGCAGCCACTCGGCAGCAGCCATTGCCGCCGGGGCTACCCGCGAAGAGGTTGCCGCGGCCCTGGCCACGGCGATTTCCCTGAATGCCGGCGCGGCGTATATCTATTCGCTGCACGCGCTGGAGGCGTATGACGCGCTGAAGCAATGACGGCGCTCAATACTCCCTGAACGCCGCCGTGGCGAAGTCCAGGAAGCTGCGCAGCTTGGGCGTCAGCTGCCGGTCCGGGGCGTACAGCAGGTGCATTGGCGAGGCGGGGGCCTGGTATTGCGGCAGCAGCGCCAACAGGGTGCCATCGCGCAGGGCATCGCGTACCAGCTCCTGGGGTTGCAGCACCACGCCCAGGCCGGCGATGGCGGCGGCCAGCAGCGGGTCGCCCTGATTGATGGTCAATCTGCTTGTAATCGGCACATCGATCAGGCCTTCCGGGCCTTCGAAACTCCAGTGCGAGCGGCCATCGGCGAAGGCGAAGCCCAGGCATTCGTGCTGTTGCAGGTCCCAGGGGCTGGTCAAGGCCGGGCGCCGCCCCAGGTACGAGGGGGCGGCGCACAGCACCAGCCGGTACGGCGCCAGGGGGATGGCCTTGAGGCTGCTGTCGGGCAGCTCACCGATGCGGAACACGGCGTCGTAGCCGCCGTCCACCAGGTCGACTATGTCGTTGTCCAGGGCCAGGTCCACGGCCACCTGCGGGTAGCGCACCATGTATTCGAGCAGGCGCGGCGACAGGCTGCGCATGCCGAAGGTCACCGGCGCATTGATGCGCAGGCGCCCGCTGGGCACGCCACGGGTCACCGCCGCCAGGTTTTCCGCGGCCTCCATGTCGGCCAGGATCAGCTTGGCCCGCTGGTAGAAGGCCCGGCCGAAGTCGGTGACGCTCTGCCGCCGGGTGGTGCGGCTGAGCAGCGACACCCCCAGGTGTTCTTCCAGCAGTTTCACCTGTTTGCCCACCAGCTGCGGCGACAGCTTGAGCTCGTCCGCGGCGGCGCTGAAGGAGCCCAGCTCCACGGCCTTGACGAAGGTGGCCATTTGGGTCAAGCGGTCCATTCCAAACCTTTTGTTTCTAGTGTCGGCCTATCCTAGGCCTTTATCCCGCTGCCACCAACCACTAGATTGGCGGCCATGTCACCCATCATCTGGAGTTAAGCCCATGGCACGCATTGTCAGGATTCATCAATACGGCGACGCCAGCGTCCTCGCCCTGGAAGCACTGGACGTCCCGGCGCCGGCGGCGGACGAGGTGCAGATCAACGTCAAGGCCATCGGCCTGAACCGCGCGGAAGTGATGTTCCGCAACCACGCTTATTTACAGGAAGCCGAGTTTCCCTCGCGCCTGGGCTACGAGGCGGCCGGCGTTGTCGCCGCGGTGGGCAGCGCCGTAACCGACGTGGCCGTGGGCGACGCGGTCAGCCTGATTCCGCCGCTGGACATCGCCCGCTGGGGCACCTACGGCGAGGTGGCCAACGTGCCGGCGTACCTGGTGGTGAAGCACCCGGCCACCCTCAGCTTCGAGCAGGCGGCCGCGTCGTGGATGCAGTACGTCACCGCCTGGGGCGCGCTGATCGAGCAGGCAAACCTGCAGCGCGGCGACACCGTGCTGGTGACCGCCGCCTCCAGCAGCGTCGGCCTGGCCGCCCTGCAAATCGCGCGCAGGGTCGGCGCCACGGCGGTGGCCATCACCCGCACCCGCGCCAAGGCCCAGGCGCTGCTGGACGCCGGCGCGGCCCAGGTGATTGTCAGCGATGAAGAAGACATCGTCACGCGGGTCATGGCCCTGACCGGCGGCGAGGGCGCCCGTGTGGTGTTCGACCCCATCGGCGGCCCCGGTTTCGAGGCGCTGACCCAGAGCATGGCCCGCGGCGGCATCCTCCTCGAATACGGTGCCCTGAGCCCCGAGCCGACGCCGTTCCCGCTGTTCACCGTGCTGGGCAAGAGCCTGACGCTCAAGGGTTACCTGTACGCGGAAATTGTCAGCGACCCGGCGGCGCTGGCCCGCGCCAAGGCCTTTATCCTCGCCGGGCTGGCATCGGGTGAGCTGGCGCCGATCATCGCCAAGACCTTCACCCTGGACGAGATCCAGCAGGCGCACCGTTACCTGGAAGCCAACCAGCAGGTGGGCAAGGTGGTCGTCAGCGTTTAAACCCTACAGCTGCTGGCCGGCATCCAGCCGGGCCAGCAGCGTCTGCCCGCGGTCCCACAGCGCCAGCTGTTTCTCCTCGGTCATCCGCGCCAGGTTCTTGTAGACCATGGCCATGCGTGGGTTGTGGCCCAGGCGGTCGCGGTGGCGGATCACGAAATGCCAGTACAGCGCGTTGAACGGGCAGGCGTCCTCGGTGGTGCTCTCGCTGACCTTGTACGCGCAGTCGCCGCAGTAGTTGGACATGCGCTTGATGTACTGGCCGCTGGCGCAGTAGGGCTTGGAGCCAAGGTAGCCGCCGTCGGCGTGCATCACCATGCCCAGGGTGTTGGGCAGCTCCACCCATTCGAACGCGTCCATGTAGATGGCCAGGTACCACTCGCAGATCTCGCTGGGGGTGATGCCCGCCAGCAGGGCGAAGTTGCCGGTGACCATCAGCCGCTGGATATGGTGGGCGTAGGCGTGGGTGAGGCTCTGGCCGATGGCCTGGCGCATGCAGTGCATGCGGGTGTCGGCAGTCCAGTAGAACTCGGGCAGCGGGCGGCTGTTGCCGAACAGGTTGCCCTGGGCGTACTCGGGCATCTGCAGCCAGTACACGCCACGCACGTATTCGCGCCAGCCGATCAACTGGCGAATGAAACCCTCGGCGGCGTTCAGCGGCACGCTGCCGGCCCAGTAGGCGGCTTCGACGTCGCTGCACAGCTGGCGCAGATCGAGCAGGCCGATGTTCAGCGCCGCGCTGATGCGCGCGTGGAACAGGTACGGCTCATTGCTGGCCATGGCGTCCTGGTAGTCGCCGAACGCGGCCAGGCCAAAGTCGAGGAAGTGCGCCCACAGCGCCTGCGCCTCGGCGTGGGTCACCGGGTAGTCGAAGCTGGCCAGGCTGCCGTAATGGCTGGCGAAGCGCCGCGCCACCAGGCTGATCACCTCTTCGGTGATGGCGTCGCGGGGCACGTGCAGCGGGTAGGGCGCCACCACCTTTTTCGGCAGCGGCTTGCGGTTGTCCTCGTCGAAATTCCACGCGCCGCCCACCGGGCTGCCGTCGCCGTTGAGCAGCAGCCGGCTCTTGCGGCGCATCTCGCGGTAAAAGAATTCCATGCGCAGCTGCTGCTTGCCCTTGGCCCAGCGGCGGAACTCGTCGCGGCTGCACAGGAAGCGGCTGTCGCTGTGCCAGTGAATGGGCAGGCCGCAGTCACGCATCGACTGTTCCAGGCGCCAGTCGCCGCATTCGGTGACGTGCACCTCGGCGGCCTGGGTCAGCGCCTGCCAGCGCAGCAGTTCGCCGGGTATCGAGCCGCTGTTGTCGGGGGCTTCCAGGTGCACGTACTGCACCGTGAAACCGCGCTGGCGCAAGGCGTCGGCGAAGTGGCGCATGGCGCTGAACACCAGGGCGATTTTCTGCGGGTGGTGGGGGACGTGGGTGGCTTCCTCCATGACTTCCACCAGCAGGATGCAGTCGTGCCGGGGGGCGATGCCCTGCAGCGAGGGCAGGTCGAAGGACAGCTGGTCGCCCAGTACCAGGCAGAGGCGGCGGGTGGTCATGGGGGTGGTCGCTGGTTGAAAACTTATACCAATATAGGTTTTTGTATAAGTCCTGTATAGCGCGCATTCCGTAGCAGCGGCCGCCAGGCCGCGTCACGGGCAGCGCGTTGTGCCTGGCGCACCGCAGGTGCAAGACGCAGCCTGGCGGCAGCTGCTACAGGGGGAGGGGTGTCAGGGATTGGCGAAGTAGGTTGCGGCCATGCGCAGGAACGGCCCCACCGCCGGGTTGGCGTTGTCGCGGCGGACCACCATGTACACCTCGGCGTGGGGCTGGGTGCCTTGCAGCGGCCGGAACTGCAGGTGCCCCAGGTACAGCTCGCGCGCCGCCGCCGGCACGATGGCCAGGCCCAGGCCGGCTTTCACCAGGCCCAGGATCGAGTGGGTCTGGCCCAGGAAGTAGCGGTAGTCGGGGCACACCCCGGCCAGGCTGAACAGCCCGGCAATGCGGTCGTAGAAATAGCCGCCTTCGTCCTGGGAATACATCACGAACGGATGGCGGTCGAGGTCGCCGAGGGCGATCTCGGCCTGGACCGCCAACGGGTGGCGTTCGGGCAGCGCCACCAGCAGCGGCTCCTGGCTGATCAGTTGGTAGTCGATACCGGGGCGGGCGGCGGCGCGGCGCACGAAGCCGATGTCAATCATGCCGGCTTCCAGCGCCTCCATCTGCGCGCCGGAGACCATCTCGCGCAGGTCCACGCCAACGTTGGGCAGCACTTGGGTGGCGTGCTCCAGCAACTGCGGGATCAGCCGGTAGCCGCTCACCGCGGTGAAGCCCAGCAGCAGCTGGCCCAGCTCGCCGTGCTCCAGGCGCCGGGCGCTGTCGGCGGCCTGCTCGGTGTAGGCCAGCACATGGCGGGCGTCGCGCAAAAAGTGCTGGCCGGCGGTGGTCAACCTGACCTGGCGGTTGCCACGGTCGAACAGGGTCACCCCCAGCGAGCGCTCCAGCAGCTGGATCTGCCGGCTCAGCGGCGGCTGGGTCATGAACAGGCGCTGGGCCGCCCGACCAAAGTGCAGCTCCTCGGCCACCATGACGAAACAACGCAGTTGGTGCAGTTCCACGATTCAATTCTTGTATGGGTCGATTCAGTCTCTATGTTAGACGCGCATCGATGAATTTCCTACCCTGAAGCCACCCCGTTCCTACCGCTCTATTCCAACAATAAAGCTTCCCACCGAGGAGGCCGGAGAGACCCATGAACGTCAAGACCGCTTCGTTGGCAACCCCCATTGCCGAGGCCAGGGTGGGCCGCCGCCGCTTCGTCATCCTCTCGCTGATCTTCATCGTCACCGTGCTCAACTACGCCGACCGCGCCACCATGTCCATCGCCGGCACCGGCGTGGTCAAGGACCTGGGCCTGGACCCGGTGATGCTGGGCATGATCTTCTCCGCGTTCGCCTGGGCCTACGCCCTGGGGCAGATTCCCGGCGGCTGGCTGCTGGACAAGTTCGGCGCGCGCCGGGTGTACGGCTGCAGCCTGTTGCTGTGGTCGCTGTTCACCATGATGCAGGGCACCGTGGGCTGGTTCGGCGTGGTCGGTTCCAGCGCCGCCATCACCCTGTTCGGCATGCGCTTCATGCTGGGCCTGGTGGAATCACCGGCGTTCCCGGCCAACAACCGCATCGTCTCCTGCTGGTTCCCCACCAGTGAGCGCGGCACCGCCTCGGCGCTGTTCAACTCGGCGCAGTACATGGCCGTGGTGGTGTTCGCGCCGCTGATGGCCTGGCTGACCCACGCCCTGGGCTGGGAGCACGTGTTTTTGTGGATGGGCGCGCTGGGCCTGGTGGCCACGGTGTGCTGGTTCCTGCTGTACCGCGAGCCCCACAGCGACCCGCACCTGAGCCGCGCCGAGCTGGACTACATGCGCGAAGGCGGCGCGCTGGTGGACCTGGAAGCCACGCGCAAGGCCAGCAAGCCGAAGTTCACCTTCGCCGAAGTGGCGCAGCTGTTCACCAACCGCACCCTGTGGGCCATCTACCTGGGCCAGTACTGCATCACCGCGCTGACGTATTTCTTCATCACCTGGTTTCCCATCTACCTGATCAAGGGCCGCGGCCTGACCATCATGGAAGCCGGCTGGGTGGCGGCGTTGCCGGCCATCTGCGGCTTCTCCGGCGGCGTGCTGGGCGGGGTGGTGTCGGACTACCTGATCCGCCGCGGCATGCACCCTTCCACCGCGCGCAAGACGCCGTTCGTGATCGGCATGACCCTGGCCGCCAGCCTGGTGTCGGCCAACTTCGTCGACGCCAACTGGCTGGTGATCGCGCTGATGGCCCTGGCCTTCTTCGGCAAGGGCCTGGCGGCGGTGGGCTGGGCGGTGCTGTCGGACACCGCGCCCAAGGGCATGGTCGGCCTGAGCGGCGGGGTGTTCAACGGCATCGGCAACATCGCCGGCATCGTCACCCCGGTGGTGATCGGCTTCGTGGTGGCGTCCACCGGCTCGTTCGACAAGGCCCTGTGGTTCGTGGCGGCCCACGGCGTGCTGGGTATCTTCGCCTACGTGGTGCTGGCCGGGCGCTTCGAGCGGGTGGAGATCCGCCCGCCGCAGGCGTGACGAAAAAGCGATGAAGCGGGGCGGGGGAGGGGGATTGGCCAAGACTTTTGGCGTGGAACACCGGATAATGCGGGCCATATTGTATCGCTCGTAATTATGGTAATTCCGCATGGAAATCAAGGTCAACTTTCTCGACAACCTCCGTCTCGAAGCCAAGTTCGATGACTTCACGGTGGTGGCCGACCAACCCATCCGCTACAAGGGCGACGGCTCGGCCCCCGGCCCGTTCGACTACTTCCTGGCGTCGTCGGCGTTGTGCGCGGCCTATTTCGTGAAGTTGTACTGCGAAACCCGCAACATCCCCACCGACAACATTCGCCTGTCGCAGAACAACATTGTCGACCCGGAAAACCGCTACAACCAGATCTTCAAGATCCAGGTCGAGCTGCCCGCCGACATCTCCGCCAAGGACCGCCAGGGCATCCTGCGTTCCATCGACCGCTGCACGGTGAAGAAGGTGGTGCAGACCGGCCCCGAGTTCATCATCGAGGAAGTCGAGAACCTCGACGCCGACGCCCAGGCCCTGCTGATGCTGGACGCCGCGGCGCAGACCAGCACCTACATCGCCGGCAAGGACCTGCCGCTGGAGCAGACCATCGCCAACATGTCCGGCATCCTCGCCGGCCTGGGCATGAAGATCGAAATCGCCTCGTGGCGCAACATCGTGCCCAACGTCTGGTCGCTGCACATCCGCGACGCGCAGTCGCCGCTGTGCTTCACCAACGGCAAGGGCGCCACCAAGGAAAGCGCGCTGGCCTCGGCCCTGGGCGAGTTCATCGAGCGCCTGAACTGCAACTTCTTCTACAACGACCAGTTCTGGGGCCAGGACATCGCCAACGCGCCGTTCGTGCATTACCCCAACGAGCGCTGGTTCCAGCCCGGCCGCAAGGACGCGCTGCCCAAGGAAATCCTCGACGAGCACTGCCTGGCCATCTACAACGCCGACGGTGAGCTGCGCGGCTCGCACCTGTACGACACCAACTCGGGCAACATCGAGCGCGGCATCTGCTCGCTGCCGTACGTGCGCCAGTCGGACGGTGAGACGGTGTACTTCCCGTCCAACCTGATCGAGAACCTGTTCCTGAGCAACGGCATGAGCGCCGGCAACACCCTGGCCGAAGCCCAGGTGCAGTGCCTGTCGGAGATCTTCGAACGCGCGGTGAAACGCGAGATCCTCGAAGGCGAGCTGGCGCTGCCGGACGTGCCCCAGGAGGTGCTGGCCAAGTACCCGGGCATCGTCGCCGGCATCGAGGGCCTCGAGGCCCAGGGCTTCCCGGTGCTGGTCAAGGACGCGTCCCTGGGCGGTGAATTCCCGGTGATGTGCGTGACCCTGATGAACCCGCGCACCGGCGGCGTCTTCGCCTCCTTCGGCGCCCACCCAAGCCTGGAAGTGGCGGTGGAGCGCAGCCTCACCGAACTGCTGCAAGGCCGCAGCTTCGAAGGCCTGAACGACCTGCCGCAGCCGACCTTCGAAAGCCACGCGGTGATGGAGCCGAACAACTTCGTTGAGCATTTCATTGACTCGAGCGGCGTGGTGTCGTGGCGCTTCTTCAGCGCCAAGTCCGACTTCGAGTTCGTCGAGTGGGACTTCTCCGGCCAGGGCGAGAACTCCAACGAGGAAGAGGCCGCCACCCTGTTCGGCATCCTCGAAGGCCTGGGCAAGGAAGTGTACATGGCCGTCTACGACGACCTGGGTGCCACCGCCTGCCGCATCCTGGTGCCCGGTTATTCCGAGATCTACCCGGTGGAAGACCTGATCTGGGACAACACCAACAAGGCGCTGTTCTTCCGCGAAGACATCCTCAACCTGCACCAGCAGGATGACGACGGCCTGCGCGACCTGGTGGGGCTGCTGGAAGAAAGCGAGCTGGATGACTACACCGACATCAAGACCCTGATCGGCATCGAATTCGATGAAAACACCGCCTGGGGCCAGCTGACCATCCTGGAACTGAAGCTGCTGATCCACCTGGCGCTGAAGAACTTCGAAGAAGCCAAGGAACTGGTGGAAACCTTCCTGCAGTTCAACGACAACACCGTCGAGCGCGGGCTGTTCTACCAGGCCGTGAACGTGGTGCTGGAAGTGGAGATGGACAGCGACCTGGCGCTGGAAGACTACGAAGTGAACTTCCGTCGCATGTTCGGCAACGAGCGCATGGACGCGGTCATCGGCACGGTCAACGGCAGCGTGCGCTTCCATGGCCTGGCCCCCACCAACATGCAGCTCGAAGGCCTGGACCGTCACCTGCGCCTGGTGGAAAGCTACAAGAAACTGCACGCGGCGCGCGCCAAAGCCGCCGGCATTCTGTAAAGACAAGGAAATACCGTGAAGCAACGCATCGTCGAAGAAATCGCCCAGCACCGTCGTGATGGCGAAAAAGTGGTAGAGCTGCACCTGTGGTCCAAGGCCGCCGCCGACGCGGTCACCAAGGCCAAGGAATACGTGGACGGCGAGTTCATGGGCATCCCCGTGCAGCTGCCCCAGGATGGCGTGAACATCCCGGGCATGGACTTCATCGTCATCGTCGAGGGGTGATGCGGCCCGTAGCAGCTGCCGCAGGCTGCGTCGCTGGCAACGCCGCCCCATCAGGCCATGGCACGTTTCAACAGATGTAGCAGCAACTGTCTTGTGGGAGCTGGCTTGCCAGCGAGCTTTTAGGCCCCAACAGCTCGCTGGCAAGCCAGCTCCCACAGGATGTAGCAGCTGCCGCAGGCTGCGTCGCGCCGCGCGGGCGGCGCTCGATCTCGAGCGCGCCGCCTAACCCAAGACAAGCGCCCGCAGGCCACCCCGCAATCCGCGTAGCCGCTGCCGCCAGGCGGCGCTGGCCCTGGCGTGCGCTGGAGATTTCCGGTGTACACGAGGCCCGACGCAGCCTGCGGCAGCTGCTACGCCTATACCGCGTTACGGAGCGTCGCGGTCGTGAACGGCCCAGGCCCGCCTTGGGAAGGGGCAACCCAGGCAGAGCAAATCAGATTGGTCCTACACAGGGGACTACAGAAGATGAGGGCCTTGTGCCAAAGGCTGGCAACGCCGACCCATCAGGCCATGGCACGGTGCAACAAACGTGGGAGGGGGTTCTACCCCCGAAGCGCCGCGCGGGCGGCGCTCGATCGCCAGCGCGCCGCCTAACCCAAGACAAGCGCCTGCAAGCCACCCCGCAACCCGCGTAGCCGCTGCCGCCAGACTGCGCTGGCCCTGGCGTGCGCTGGAGATTTCCGGTGTACACAAGGCCCAGCGCAGCCTGGCGGCAGCGGCTACGTTCATACCGCGTTACCGAGCGCTGCGTTCGTGCTCGGCCAAGCCATTGATCAGCGCATCTGCAAGACCTTTCGCCGTTTCAATCTGATGCAACGCCGACCACACGAGCCCTCGTTGTGGCAAGTCGCTGTCGGTGAGTTCGTAAGCGGCTTCGTGCGCGGATTTGAGCAACTGGGAGATTTGCACCAAGGTGTCTTCCAGCGAGATGCCAGCGCGTACGAGGTAGAAGGGTTGGTCCTGGGCGTCGCACGCGCCGAAAGGGGTAGCGGTGGTGGTGGGCAAGCGGCTGGGGATTTCGAAATTCATGTCATTTCCTATTCCATCATGGATAAACCCCTCGCTACCAAACGAAAGGAGGTGGCAATACGCAGGTTGGTAGACCGGGGAAATGATCCGGCGCACGCGAACGTGCCCTACGCATGCCACCATAACGGGGCGCTGCGTAATTTCCTTCGGGCTACCACACCCGGCTGCTGAGGATTCAACAACCGGCGCAGATTAGTACCGCTGCCCGGGGCCCACAACCTTACCCGAGCAAATCAGAATCGTCCTACGCTTGGTCCTACAGACGTATGTCAAAACAATACGGTTCCGGGCAGCAACGGTGGCAACGTCGATCCAGCGGGCTCAGCTTGGGACGGTGCAAAAATGTAGCACCGGCCATCAGGCCGGGTCGCGCCGCGCGGGCGGCGCTCGATCGCCAGCGCGCCGCCTAACCCAAGACAAGCACCTGCAAGCCACCCCACAACCCGCGTAGCCGCTGCCGCCAGGCTGCGCTGGCCCTGGCGTGCGCTGGAGATTTCCCGTGTACACAAGGCCCAGCGCAGCCTGGCGGCAGCGGCTACGCGGATTGTTGTGGATCTGATGGGTATATCGGATGATCGCGTGATGGCTCTGGGGTGCATGCCTTGAGGCTTCTGGCGCACTTGAGATCGAGCGCCGCCCGCGCGGCGCTTCGGGGGTAGAACCCCCTCCCACGTTTGTTGCACCGTGCCATGGCCTGACAGATAGGCGTTGCCAGCCTTTGTTTGATTGCCTGATGGGTTGGTGTTGCCAGCCTGGGTTGCATGCCAAGGGAATGGGTTTAAAAATAAAAATTCTGTCCTTGATTAAACAGAATTTATATTCCATAACTAGCTCATCCCAAAAACAACAACAGGCACCCCTTCATGCGCGAACTCGGCATCGGTCTCATTGGCACAGGCTTCATGGGGCGTGCCCACGCCCTGGCGTTTCGCAATGTCAGCGCAGCGTTCGAGCTGCCCGTTTCCCTGCGCCTGGCGGCGCTGGCCGACGCCGACCCGCAGCGGGCCAGCCAGTGCGCGCAGGCCTGGGGCTTTGCCACGGCGCACAGCGACTGGCAAAAGCTGATCGATGACCCGGCGGTGAACGTCGTTGCCATCACCACCCCCAACCACTTGCATTTCCCCATGGCCATGGCCGCGCTGGCAGCAGGCAAGGCGGTGTATTGCGAAAAGCCGCTGGCGGTCAGCCTGGAGCAGGCCGAGCAGATGCACCAGGCCGCCAAGGCTGCCGGGGTGGTGACGCGGGTGGGCTACAACTATCAGCACAACCCCATGATCGAGTGGGCGCGGCAGATGGTGCGCGACGGCGAGCTGGGGCAGATCATCAGCTTCGACGGCGAGTTCTGCGAAGACTTCATGGCCGACGGCCAATCTCCCTGGTCATGGCGCTGTGAGGCGCAGCACGCCGGCGGCGCGCTGGCCGACCTGGGCAGCCACCTGCTGGCCATGGCTCGCTACCTGATCGGTGACGTGCAGGCAGTGTGCGCCGACAGCCAGACCGTGCACCGCCAGCGCCCGGTGCAGGCCGGCAGCGCTGAACTCAAGCCCATCGTCGTCGATGACCATACCCAGGCCTTGTTGCGCTTCGCCAACGGCGCGCGCGGCACGGTCAGCAGTAGCTGGCTCAAGCACGGCTACAAGAACCACCTCAGTTTCGAAATCAGCGGCACCCTGGGCACCCTGAAGTTCGACCAGGAACGCCTGAATGAACTGCAACTGTGCCGCGCCGGCCAGGCCGGTTTCCAGCGGCTGCTGGCAGGCCCGGCGCTGCCAGGCTACGCGGCGTTCAGCCCGGCGCCTGGCCATCAGTTGGGTTACAACGAACTCAAGACCCTGGAAGTGCACGCGCTGATCATGGCGCTGGCCGGGGAAGGGCAGGTGGGCACCGACTTCGCCGAGGCGCTGGCGGTGGAGCGCCTGGCCGCCGCCATTCGCGTGGCGGCCCGTGAACAGCGCTGGGTGCAGGTGCAGTCGGTATAGCGCCAGGCGTTATTGCTGGCTGCCGAACATCCCGGTCCAGTAGATACCCGCGTCGCTCTTAGGGTCGGTGGCATAGGCGGCGCCCAGGTCACGGAACTGCGGGTTCATCAGGTTGGCGCAGTGGCCCGGGCTGGCCAGCCAGCCGGCCACCACCTTGCGCACGCTGTCCTGGCCGGCGGCGATGTTCTCGCCCAGCGCCTGGGCGCTGTAGCCGGCCAGCTCGGCGCGGTCGCCGGGGGTGTGGCCGTCGCGGTCCAGGTGGTCGAAGTAGTTGCGGTTGGCCATGTCCTGGGCGTGCGCCTGGGCCGCGCCGGCCAGGGTGGCGTTCCAGGCCAGGGGCGGCGCCGGGTTGAACGCCTGGGCGCCGCAGGTATGGGCCTGGGCGCGGGCGCTGTTGATCTGCGCCAGCAGCTTCTGGCCCTCGGCGGGCGAGTCGCCCAGGCCGCCGGCCAGCAACGGCCGCGCCACCACGATGCGCCAGTCGCGACCCTCGTGGCTCACGCCAATGTCGATGAACTGCGGGTCGAGCACTACCTTGCAGAAGCTTTCCTGCACCGCCGCCATGGCCGCTGGCGCGTCGCGCGGGCCCGACAGGCTGATGGCCTGCACGCTGACCATGGGGTAGCCGGCGCGGGCCATGGCGTCGCGCAGGTCGCCGCCGCCGCTGGCAGGCAGTATCAGCCGCGGGTCCTGGTTCAGGGGCGGCAGCTCATGGGACGCCTGGCCGTCGCAACGTTGCACCTGGCCACGAAACTGGTTGATCGAGTCCATGAGCAGCGACTCGTCACTGGCAGCGGCGTGGGCAGCCAGCGTCAGGCCCAGGGACAGGGTGGCCAGGCGCAGGGCAGGTGACAAAGCGGGCATGGTGTTCTCCATGGTCAAGCAGCAATAGACGATTCTAGCGTAACCGCAAGTCGAGACTGAGTGGTCGTTTACCGCACATTTTTAAACAAAGAATGAAGAAGGAAATTGGAATTTAATTCCACTTTGGCGCATGTTCAGTGTCCAGAACAATAAGGAGCGCCCTGATGAAAGTCGCCATCGATTCCTACTGCTATCACCGTTTCTTCGGCGAAGTCTATCCAGACCTCGAAACCGACCCCGGGGTTCGCATGAACCTCGCAGATTTCATTCAGCGCGCGCAAAACCACAATGTACAAGGGGTTTCCATCGAGTCGTTCATGCTGACCGACGCCTCGCCCCAAACGCTGGCCAGCCTGGCCGGGCAACTGCAGGACGCCGGGCAGGAGCTGGTCTGGGCCTGGGGCCACCCCCATGGCCTGGGCTCGGGCAGCCGCCCCGAAGCATTGGCCGACCTCAAGGCCCACGTCGATATCGCCCGCACCCTGGGCGCGCGCGTGATGCGCATCTGCGCCGGCGGGCGGCGCACCCGGCCAGCCTCGTGGGCCGAGCACAAGGCCGGCTTGATCCCGCTGCTCGAAGCCGCGGCCGATTACGCCGGGGCGCGAGGCGTGACCCTGGCCATGGAAAATCACGTCGACCTGCACGCGCCGGAAATCCTGGAACTGCTGGCCGCCGTGGCCAACCCGGCCCTGGGCGTGTGCCTGGACACCGCCAACAACCTGCGCCTGTTCGACGACCCGCAGCGGGTGGTCGAGCAACTGGCGCCCCACGCCAAGGCCACCCACCTCAAGGACATCTGCGCCTGGCGCGGCAGCCCGCGGGAGTTCGGCTTCTGGCCTAGCGTGCCGTTGGGGCAGGGGTTGATCGACATCCCACGGACCCTGGCGGTGCTGCGCGACCACGGCTTCGAGGGCCTGCTGGCGCTGGAGCTGGATTTCCTCCACCCCGACCATGGCCCGGAGGAAGCGGCCATCACCCGCAGCCTGGCCTACCTGCGCGAGGCGCTGGCCAGGCTGTAGGCGCGACCGATGAAACCACCTCAGCAATGCATAAAGGGAGTTTCATTAACGCAATCGTGTCGGGTGTGTATGCTTTTCGACACAGTTGTCTGGATCGTGCCCGCCTGTATGACCTTGCTTGCCCCACCCCCTGTACACCCGCCCTTCCACTGTGTGGGGTGTGGCGCCTGCTGCAAGGGCCGCTTCATTCCCCTGACCCTGGACGAGGCCCGCCACTGGCTGCGCCGCGGCCATGACGTGGCGGTGCTGCTGGAAGCGTTCGAGCAGGGCACCTGGCCGCAGTCGGCCGAGGCCTACGCCTACAACGTGCGCCGCGCAACGCCGGTCGAATGTGGCGGCCAGACCCTGCAGGTGACGGCGATTTTCGCCGGCCGGGCCATCCCGCGCTGCCCCAACCTGCGCGAGGACGACCTGTGCGGCATCTACGCCGAGCGCCCGCAGGTGTGCCGCATCTACCCCATGGAGATCAACCCGTTCATTGAGCTGCGCACCGGCGACAAGGCCTGCCCGCCACAGGCCTGGGCACCGGAACGCCTGCTGGCCACTGACGGCGACGCCGAGCTGAACCGCGCCATCGAGCATTCGCGCCAGGCCGACCGCGCCGACGCGGCGCGCAAGGTCGCCGCTTGTGTGGCGCTGGGCCTGACCACGGCGGCCTGGAAGGGCAATGGCCTGGCCATTTATTTCCCCGCCCGCGAGGCGCTGCAGGGTGCCCTTGATGCGCTGGATACCCCGGCCACGGTAGCCGCGACGGCCAGCTGGCAGGTGCGTGCGCAGGCGCCCCAGTTGCGCGCACGGTTGACCGGCATGGGCGTCGCCCTGGATGACCGCGAAACGGTCGATTACCTGTTCCACCCGGTGTGAGAGCGCGGCTCTATCGCCCCCCAAGACCCAGGCTATTAGCCCTAACGCCCACACCCGTCTAGGCTGTCTCTACCGCCGTCGCCCGTCGACCGGCCGGAACCTGATAGGGAGATAATAATGAGCCAGGTGGCCCCGCCAACCCGTTGATCGTCAGCGCTTTTCCCATTCACCTGGCCAGCACCTCATGTCATTGATTTACATCGACAATAAGGTAAAGCAATCATGGCAAACGAATCGAAATGCCCGTTCAACCATGCCGCCGGCGGCGGCACCACCAACCGTGACTGGTGGCCCAACCAGCTGAACCTGAAAATCCTCCACCAGCACACCGTCAAATCCGACCCCATGGGCGATGGCTTCGACTACGCCAAAGAGTTCAAGAGCCTGGACTTCGCCGCGGTGAAGCAGGACCTGCTGGCGGTGATGACCCATTCCCAGGAGTGGTGGCCGGCCGACTTCGGCCACTACGGCCCGCTGTTCATCCGCATGGCCTGGCACAGCGCCGGCACCTACCGCACCGGTGACGGCCGCGGCGGTGCAGGGGCCGGGCAGCAACGCTTCGCACCGCTCAACAGCTGGCCCGACAACGTCAGCCTGGACAAGGCCCGGCGGCTGATCTGGCCGGTGAAACAGAAGTACGGGCGCAAGATCTCCTGGGCCGACCTGATCGTGCTTACCGGCAACGTCGCCCTCGAATCCATGGGCTTCAAGACCTTCGGCTTCTCCGGCGGCCGTGCCGACGTGTGGGAACCGGACGAGGACGTGTACTGGGGCAATGAAAAAACCTGGCTGGGCGGCGACGTGCGCTACGGCAACGAACAGCAGAAAGCCCAGCCGCCCGGCGACGGCACCCTGGTGGCCGAGCCTGACCTGCACGGCAGCGAAAGTAGCCGCACCGACGGCGGCCGCCACCTGGAAAACCCCCTGGCCGCGGTGCAGATGGGCCTGATCTACGTCAACCCCGAAGGCCCGGACGGGCAGCCTGACCCGGTCAAGTCGGGGCTGGACATTCGCGAGACCTTCGGCCGCATGGCCATGAACGACGAGGAAACCGTGGCGCTGATCGCCGGTGGCCACGCCTTCGGCAAGACCCACGGCGCCGGCCCCGCCGACAACGTCGGGCCAGAGCCCGAAGCCGCCGGCCTGGAAGAGCAGGGCCTGGGCTGGCGCAACAGTTTCCGCAGCGGCAAGGGCGGCGACGCCATCACCAGCGGCCTGGAAGTGACCTGGACCTCCACCCCCACCAAGTGGAGCAACGAATACCTGGAGAACCTCTTCGGCTTCGAGTGGGAGCTGACCAAAAGCCCGGCCGGCGCCCACCAGTGGACGCCGAAAAACGGCGCTGGCGCCGGCAAGATCCCCGACGCCCACGACCCGAGCAAACGCCGTGCGCCGACCATGCTGACCTCGGACCTGGCGCTGCGCTTCGACCCTGTCTACGAACCCATCGCCCGCCGTTTCCTGGCCAACCCCGACCAGCTGAGCGACGCCTTCGCCCGTGCCTGGTTCAAGCTCACCCACCGCGACATGGGCCCGCTGGCCCGCTACCTGGGCCCGGAAACGCCCAGCGAAGAGTTGCTGTGGCAAGACCCGCTGCCAGCTGTTAACCACGCGCTGGTCGACGACAACGACGTGGCCGCACTGAAAGCCAAGGTGCTGGCCTCGGGCCTGAGCGTTGCACAGCTGGTGTCCACCGCCTGGGCGGCGGCGTCCACCTTCCGCGGTTCGGACAAACGCGGCGGCGCCAACGGCGGCCGCCTGCGCCTGGCGCCGCAAAAGGACTGGGAAGCCAACCAGCCGCAGCAGCTGGCCAAGGTGCTGGGCACCCTGGAAGGTATCCAGCGTGACTTCAACAGCGCGGCGGCGGGGGGCAAGCAGGTATCCCTGGCCGACCTGATCGTGCTGGCCGGCAACGCCGGTGTCGAGCAGGCGGCGAAAAACGCCGGCCACAGCGTCACCGTGCCGTTCCGGCCGGGCCGCGTGGACGCGTCCCAGGCGCAGACCGACGTCGAATCGTTCGGCTTCCTGGAGCCCATCGCCGATGGCTTCCGCAACTACCTCAAAGGCAAATACCGGGTATCGGCCGAGCACCTGCTGGTAGACAAGGCGCAACTGCTGACCCTCACCGGCCCCGAACTGACCGTGCTGCTGGGCGGCCTGCGGGTGCTGGGCGCCAACGTCGGCGAGAGCAAGCACGGGGTCTTCACCCAGCGGCCGGGGACGTTGACCAACGACTTCTTCGTCAACCTGCTGGACATGGGCGTGGAGTGGCGGCCGCTGTCGGCCGACAACGACACCTTCGAGGCCCGCGACCGCAAGACCGGCGCGGTGAAATGGACCGGCACCCGGGTTGACCTGGTGTTCGGCTCCCACGCGCAGCTGCGCGCCTACGCGGAAGTCTACGGCAGCGCGGATGCGCAGCAGCAGTTCGTCGGCGACTTCGTGGCGGCCTGGGACAAGGTCATGAACCTCGACCGGTTCGACTGACGGTGCAGCGCTGCGACGGCTCCCACGGAGCCGTCGCAGCGCGGTTCATGGGCGGTTGATAACGCCCAGCAGTTTCCCCGAGACGGTCTCGTAATCGTCGTTGAAATGATGGTTGCCGGCGAACGCCATCACATTGCCGACGATACTGGTGTCGGTGCAGCCGCTCTTGCGGCTTTCGTCCGTGCCGTACAGGCAGGTGACCTTGTCGGCGGGCAGTTTGGCTATTTCAGGGCCGGTGGCATATCGGCCGACGTCCTTGCCCATGATGCCTTCTATGTGAATTTCAAAGTTGGTCTGGCGCGCCAGCGACAGCAGGATAATGTTGCCCACGGCCTCCTGGTCGGCAACCGGCAGGCGGTTATACAGGGCCGGCATCACATCGGCGCCAAACGAATAACCAATCAGCACGAAACGCTTGATGCCCCAGGCCTGGCGATAATGCTGCATGATTTCCGCCAGGTCCGTGGCCGCCAGTTCGGCGGGCTTGGTGTCCCAGAAGTACTCCAGGCTGTCGACGCCCACCACCGAGATGCCGCTATCGCCAAACTTCTCCGAGACGTATTTGTCCAGCCCGCGCCAACCCCCATCCCCCGAGTAGAAGATGGCCAAGGTGCCGCTTGGCGTGTGTGCCGGCAGCTCGATCAGCGGGAAGCGCTTGAAGTCCTTGCCCTGCACCACGCCCAGCAGCTTGCGCAGGGTGTCGAGGGTGGCCGCCGAGGCGGTGGTGCCATCGACGTCGAGGGCAATGGTGGTCACGCCTTCCTGTTGGGCGGGCGCCTGCCAGGCTTGCGCCAGCGCCCCCAGCTCGTTGATGCCGATGACCACCTTGAGATCGGCCGCGAACGGCTGCAACTGCTTGGCAAATTCGGCGCTGGAGGCCTGGCCGCCAGCCGTGGGCAAGTGCAACTCGACGATGTTGGCGGTGGCATCGAAGCTCAGCTTTCTCAATGCCTTTGCGTCAAGTTCCAGGCCTGTGGGCGTGGCGATGACGATCGTCTTCGACGCACCTTTTGCCGCAAAGCGGGTGAGCGTAGCGGCGTTCCCCAGGTCCTGTTGGGTGACGACCGGCAACAGCTGCGGGCGCAGCGCCCTGCGCGCCTTGCGTTCCGCCACGCAGTGGGTGTGGATCATGGGTGTTGCGACCAGCGTGACGATAAAGAGGGTGAGGCTGATCATCGCTCGGTATTTGTTCTTGCGCGACGACAGTATTCCAATGCTCATGGTACGAAGTGCTCGGGGCAATGCTGTTTGCTGGAATTATTATCAGGTAGGCATATGGGTTATGGGGCAGGCGTGATCACCCTCGACGCGGTTGGTTCGAGGGCGGCAAAGATGGCACAGGTAATGGCTAAAAGCCATTAGCTTGCTTGGTATTCCCCGGCTCGTCTTGTGACCGCAGCTACGCTTCCTTTTCCCTCCCCAGACGCCGCGATCAACGCGTTGCGCGCACCCCTGTAGCAGCTGCCGCAGGCGGCGTCGGGGCCCTACGCGGTGTGCCAGGTGACGCGGCCTGCGGCCGCTGCTACGCAACCGCCGCGCTCAGCGGGTTGCGCGCCCCTGTAGCAGCCGCCGCAGGCGGCGTCCGGGCCCTACGCGGTGTGCCAGGTGACGCGGCCTGTGGCCGCTGCTACGCAACCGCCGCGCTCAGCGGGTTGCGCACGAGGTGACGACAGGCCGGCGGTATTGGTCCTGATACGCACCCACCACCCCCCGCGCACCACGCGGCCTCGCCGCGTAACCCATCTACGTCAATGTAACAATCAAGAAATACTACCAATTGCGTTTGCGATTGTTATTGAGAGTTATTACCATCAACGCGCCGCACCATGCCGCACCTCGTTTCACAGCGCCTCACCAGGCGCGGGTAACCGCCCCCGACGCTTCGCCCAATCGTCTCGCTCACGCCTGCAAAAGCCTGGCCGGCAGACGTTTGCCCAGAAAAAGTGGCGGGGGCCACTGGCGAAGCGGGGCAGGGCGGGTACCTGAGGGCTGCATGACGCGGCATCACAAAGGCTGCGCCCGGGGCGCAGGAAAAAGACATCTGTCGAACAGATCATGCAAAGGAAGTGGTATGAACGGAAGTAAACGTAGCGGTGCCCTGCGACGCACCCATGGGTTGGTACTGGTTGGCCTGCTGGCGCCATTCCCGCTCAGTGCCCTGGCCGAGACCGTTGCCCAGCCCCAGGCCCAGGCCAGCGCGCCGCTGGAGCTGGACACCCTGACCATCGAGGGCAACAAGCTCTACGACATGCCACCGTCCGAACAGACCGGCGGCTACACCGTGCAGGGCGCCACCGTGGGCACCAAGACCCCGGCACCGCTCAAGGACATTCCGCAATCCATTTCCACCTACACCAGCGAGTACATCAAGGACCGCAAGTTCGTCCACCTCGATGACCTGGCCAAGTACACCGCCGGCCTGCGCGTGCTGACCAACGACAGCGGTCGCTCGTCCATCTACTCGCGCGGCTACGAGTACGACGAATACCAGATCGACGGCCTGCCGGCGCCCATGACCAGCATCTTCGGCACCGTGCCGTCGCTGGTCGCCTACGACCGCGTGGAAGTGATGCGCGGCCCGGCCGGCCTGTTCAGCAGCACCAGCGAGCTGGGCGGCATCGTCAACATGGTGCGCAAGCGCCCCACCGCCGACTTCCAGGGCAGCGTCGAGGCCAGCTACGGCACCTTCGACACCAACCACGAGCAGGTCGACGTCTCTGGCCCACTGGATTCCGAAGGTCGCGTGCGGGGCCGCTTCATCGCCTCGCGTGACGCCAGCAACGGCATGGTCGACTACAACGCCAGCGACAGCGAAACCTACTACGGCGCCCTCGACATCGACCTCGACGACGCCACCCAGCTGTCGTTCGGCCTGAACCACGAAGTGAAGAACATCACGCCCAACAACGGCTACCCGACCGACACCAAGGGCAACCTGCTGGACTTCAGCCGCTCCAAGTTCCTGGGCGCCGACTGGAACTACTTCGACGGCAAGACCACCGACTTCACCGCCGAACTGACCCACCACTTCGACAACGGCGGCAACGGCCGCGTCGCCCTGCGCACCTCGGACCGCGACGCCGACTACCTGTACGCCTTCACCCGCAGCGGCGTGTCCAGCACCGGCACCGCCACCGAAGGCTACACCGGCCGCGAGTTCACCGAGAACACCGTGTCCATGGACGCCAGCTACAGCCAGCCGTTCGAGGCCATGGGCAACGTCAGCGAGTTCGTGGTGGGCACCGACTACAAGAACTACCACAACTACTACAAGAACGCCGCCGGCACCCTGGGCACCATTAACGTCAACAGCTACGACCCGACGTCGTTCGCCAAGCCGACCGATATCTACGCCAGCAGCACCGCCACCAAGGTCGGCACCCAGTCCGAAGAGTATGGCCTGTACTCCAAGCTGACCTTCCGCCCCATCGCCGACCTGGCGCTGATCGGCGGTGCGCGCCTGAGCTACTACAAGGGCAGTGGCTACACCACCACCCTCAAGACCGGCGCGCAGACCGACTACGACCAGACCATCAGCGCCCACGTCACCCCGTACGGCGGCGCGGTGTACGACCTGGACGCCAACAACTCGCTGTATTTCAGCTACTCCCAGGTGTACAAGCCGCAGACCGAGACCAACCAGGCCGGCAACGTGCTCAAGCCGCGCACCGGCGAGCAGTATGAAGCCGGTATCAAGGGCAGCTACTTCGGCGGCGACCTGAACACCCGCGTCTCGGTGTTCCAGCTGACCGACAAGAACCGTGCGACCACCCCCGAGGATGATCCGACCGCGACCTATGACGTAGCGTCCGGCAAGACCCGCATCCGCGGCGCCGAGTTCGAAGTCAGCGGCAAGCTGCTGCCCAACTGGGACGTGCTGGCCGGCTACACCTACATGGACACCCAGGTGCTCAGCGGCGACGCGGTCAGCACCTTCCAGACCATGCCCAAGCACTCCGCCTCGCTGTGGAACAAGTACACCGTCGCCAGCGGCCCACTGGAAGGCCTGGCCATCGGCAGCGGCGTGACCGCCATGAGCGACTTCTACATGACCACCAGCACCTACACCGTGGCTGCGCCTGGCTACGCCACCGTGGATGCCAAGCTGTCCTACCCGATCACCAAGAAACTCACCGCGACCCTGGACGGTACCAACCTGCTGAACCGCGACTACTACTCGCGCGTCGGCTCGGCGGCCACCTTCAACTTCCTCGGCCAGTCCCGCGCCTTCAGCGTCGGCGCCCGGTACGAGTTCTAAGAGGTCCCCATGGACAAGCTCCTGGCACGCAAGGATCTGGGCAGCGAGTCGTGGTGGCAGGCGCTGGCCGAGCAGGGTACCCCCCTGGTCGGCCCGGCGCAGGCCGGGGAGCACGCCGTGACCTTCGTCTGGCGTGACCCCCGCGGCACGGCCGCGACGTCGGCTACCCGACGCGTCTGGATCAACATCACCGGTCTCACCGACCACCACCGCCAATGCGCGCCGCAAAGCCTGGCGCGCATCGACGGCACCGACATCTGGCTGTGGCAGACGCGCATCGACGCGAACTGGCGCGGCAGCTACAGTTTCATGCCCTGCGACGACGACCGCGATTTCGACGCCGTCGACGCCCACGGCAACCCCGATTTGAACGCGCTGCGCCCCTGGTGGCGGGCCATGTTCCCGCGCGCGCAGCACGACCCCCTGAACCCCATGCGCCCCTGGACCGGCGGCCGCGGCCTGGGCGTGTCCGGCCTGCACATGCCACAGGCACCCGCGCACCCGGCCTGGCTTCCGGTGGACGCCGGCCAGGCGCCGGCCGCCAGCCTGCAGCAATACCACTGGCACAGCCCGCGCCTGGGCAACAGCCGCCGGGTGTGGCTGCTGAGTACCGGCCGCGCCCAGGACCCCAGCCGGCCCCTGGCCGTGCTGCTGGACGGCGCCTTCTGGACCGCCAGCCTGCCTCTGGCCGAGCCGTTGCAGGCGCTGACCGCCAACGGCACGTTGCCGGGTGCGGTGTACCTGTTCGTCGACAGCATCGACACCGCCCACCGCAGCGCCGAACTGGCCTGCAACCCGGCCTTCTGGGAAGCCCTGCAGGAGGAATTGCTGCCGCAGGTCATGAGCTGGCAGGCCCACTCGCCGAACCCCGCCACCACCGTGGTCGCCGGGCAGAGCTTCGGCGGCCTGGCGGCGCTGTACGCCGGCCTGCAGTGGCCGCGGCGCTTTGGCTGCGTGCTGGCCCAGTCCGGCTCGTTCTGGTGGCCCCGCGATGACCTTGCGCGGCAGTTGCCCCAGCGCGTCGACGCCGGGCTTGGCCACGGCCAGCCACTGAAACTGTTTATCGAAGCCGGGCTGCGCGAACCGGTGATCCACCGCGCCAACCAACGCATGGTGCAAGCGCTGCGCGACGCAGGCCTGGCCCCGCAATACCGCGTGGTCAACGGCGGCCACGATGCCCTGTGCTGGCGCCAGGGCCTGCTCGATGGCCTGGCGGCACTGTGGGCCGAACTGTGCGCGGCGGGTTGAACCGCCGCGACCCTCTCACGACAAGGAACATTCCGTGGAGCAACTCAACCCTTTCGACGACCCGCAACAGGGCTGTCACGTGCTGATCAACGACCAGGGCCAGCACAGCCTGTGGCCGGACTTCTGCGCCGTGCCACCGGGCTGGACCATCGTCCACGGCCCCGCCAGCCGCGAAGCCTGCGGGCAGTGGCTGGAACTGCACTGGCGCGACCTGCGTCCCGCTTCCCTGCGCCGCGCCTTGGGCGCCAACGCTTCCTGAACCGGAGTCACGGATGAACCTGTCAAACCCCGCACCTGTGACCCCCCTGGTCGCTACCCGCCACGAAATGCCCCTGGTGGCTGCCCAGCCAGGTATCTGGATGGCCGACCAACTGTCGCCGCACCACAACGCCTACGCCGTGGCCCACTACGTGGAACTGGCCGGCGCGCTGGACAGCGACCTGCTGCTGCAAGCCATCGAGGCGGGCCTGGCCGAGGTCGATACCCTGCACCTGCACGTCGCCGAGCGCGACGGCCAGCCGCTGCAATGGTTCGACTTCAGCCGCGCCCCGGCACGCCCCACCTGCGCCGACCTGCGCGGCGCGGCCGACCCGGCGGCCGCCGCACTGGCGTGGATGCGCCAGGACCTGCAGGGCGACCTGCGCGTGGCCAGCGGTGGGCTTGAGTGCGTGAACCGGCTGATGCAGGTAGGCGAGGGCCGCTGGTTCTGGTACCAGCGCTATCACCACCTGGCCGTGGACGGCTACAGCTTCGCCGCCATTACCCGGCGCATCGCCGAACACTACAACGCCCTGCGCCGTGGCGAGGCCGCCGGCCCCACGCCGTTCACCCCGTTCAGCCAGGTGGTGGCCGAGTACCAGGCCTACCGCCAGGGCGCGACGTGCGAGCGCGACGCGCAGTTCTGGCGGGAGAAAGGCCGGCAGCTGCCGCCGCCGGCCACCTTGTCGAGCCAGCCGCTGGGCGGCCAGAGCGCCAGCAGCCGCGTGCTGCGCCACACCCTGAGCTTTGACACCCAGGCCTTCGACCGCCTGATGGCCGACCAGCCGGCCGCCATCAGCCGCGCCGACATGGCCCTGGCCCTGGTCAACCTGTGGCTGTCGCGCCTCAGCGGCCAGGACGCCTTCACCGCCGGTTTCATCTTCATGCGCCGCATGGGCTCGGCCGCCGCCAGCGCCAGTGGCGCGGTGATCAACGTACTGCCCATGCAGATCAAGGTCGAGCCCCAGGCCACCCTGGCGGAGCTGGCGCAGAGCATCGCCGCCGAGCTCAAGCGCCTGCGCAAGCACCAGCGCTACGACGCCGAACAGATCCAGCGCGACCTGGGCCGCATCGGCGACGCCGAGCCGCTGTACGGCGTGGTGCAGAACCTCAAGCTGTTCGACTTTGCCCTGGACCTGGACGGCATCGCCGGCGTCACCCACACCCTGGCCTCGGGCCCGGTGCGCGACCTGGAGGTGGCGCTGTTCCTCACCCCGCGCGGCGAGCTGTCGCTGGAGCTGCTGGCCAACGCCGAGCGCTACGACGACGCCACCCTGGCCCGCCACCTGCGCCGCCTGAGCCTGTTGATGACGCAGTTCGGCGCCAACCCGCAGCTGCGCTGCGAGGCCGCCAACCTGCTGGACATCCAGGACCTGGCGCTGCTGGCCCGCGCCAACGCCACCGAGCAGCCGCTGACCGACGACACCCTGGTCAGCCTGATGGCCGCCCAGGCGCTGCTGACGCCCCACGCGCCGGCGCTGTCGGACGCCCAGTATCAGTTCGACTATCAACAGGTGCGCGAACAGGTGCAGGCCCTGGCCCAACGGCTGGTGACCCAGGGCGTGGAGCCTGGCGATATCGTCGCCGTGGCCTTGCCACGCTCGGTGTTCCTGTCCCTGGCGCTGATGGCCATCCTGGAGGTGGGCGCCGCCTACCTGCCGCTGGACACCGGCTACCCCGACGACCGCCTGCAGCTGATGCTGGAGGACGCCGCGCCGCGCCTGATCATCACCGACACCGCCCAGGCCGCGCGCTTCGCCGGCGTGGCCAGCTGCCCGGCGCTGCTGCTGGAAGCGCCGCTGCAGCTGGACCCGCACGGCCCGCTGCAGTTCGCCCAGCCGACGCCCGAGCACGCCGCCTACATCATCTACACCTCCGGCTCCACCGGCCGGCCCAAGGGCGTGATCGTCGGCCACCAGGCCATCGTCAACCGCCTGCTGTGGATGCAGCACCAGTACCCCTTGGGCAGCACCGACGTGGTGCTGCAGAAGACCCCGTGCAGCTTCGACGTGTCGGTGTGGGAGTTCTTCTGGCCGCTGATCACCGGCGCGCGCCTGCACATGGCGCCGCCCGAGGCGCACCGTGATCCGGAAGCGCTGCAGCGGCTGTTCAGCGAGCAGGGCGTGACCACCACGCACTTCGTGCCCTCGATGCTCGCGGCGTTCGTCAGTGCCTTGAACGACGACGCCGCCATCGCCCATTGCCGCAGCCTGCGCCAGGTGTTCTGCAGCGGCGAGGCGTTACCGACCGATCTGTCGCAATTGTGGCAGCGCCGCACCGGCGTGCCGCTGCATAACCTCTACGGCCCCACCGAAGCGGCCGTCGACGTCAGCTGGTACCCGGCCCACGGTGACACCCTGGCCGGCGTGCAGGGCGCCAGCGTGCCCATCGGTTTCCCGGTGTGGAACACCGGCCTGCGCATCCTCGACCGGCGCCTGCGCATGGTGCCGCCTGGCGTTGCCGGCGACCTGTACCTGACCGGCGTGCAACTGGCCCACGCCTACCTGGGCCGCGCCGACCTGACCGCCAGCCGCTTCGTCGCCGACCCCTACGGCAACGGCGGGCGCATGTACCGCACCGGCGACGTGGCGCGCTGGCTGGACAACGGCGCGGTGGAATACCTGGGCCGCAGCGACGACCAATTGAAGATTCGCGGCCAGCGCATCGAGCTGAGCGAAATCGACCACGCGCTGCTGGCCTTGCCGGGCGTCGAGCAGGCCGTGACCCACGCCCGGGTGCTGGGCGAGGCCCCGGTGGGCGGTGGGGATGCGCGCCAACTGGTGGGCTATGTGATCGCCCAGGGCAGCCGCGAGCTGGACCTGGTTGCCCTGCGCATGGCCCTGGTGGACCGCCTGCCGGCGCACATGGTGCCGGTGGCCTTGGTGCAGTTGGATGAGTTCCCGCTGGGCGCCACCGGCAAGCTGGACCGCAAGGCGTTGCCGTTGCCGCAGGCCAGCGCCAAGGCCTGCGGGCGCGCCCCGGCCGAAGGCCTGGAAACGCAGATCGCCGGGGCTTTCGCCCGGGTGTTGGAGCGCGACGGTGTCAACGCCGAGGACGACTTCTTCGCCTTGGGCGGCCATTCCTTGTTGGCCATGAGCCTGGCCGCCACCTTGCGCCGCGAACTGCAGCGGCCGGTGGCGGTGGGGCAGGTGATGATCGCCTCCACCGTGGAGCGCCTGGCCCAGCTGCTGGCCAGCGAGCAGAGCGAAGATGAAACCCGCCGCGCCGGTTTCGAGAGCGTGCTGCCACTGCGCCAGGGCAACGGCCCGACGCTGTTCTGCTTCCACCCGGCCTCGGGTTTTGCCTGGCAGTTCAGCGTGCTGCAGCGCTACATCGACCCGCACTGGTCGCTGGTGGGTATCCAGTCGCCGCGCGGCAATGGCCCGTTGCACAGCTGCGCCAACCTCGACGCTGCCTGCGACGCACACTTGCTCACCGTACGCGCCTTGCAACCCCACGGCCCGTACCATTTCGCCGGCTATTCGTTGGGCGGCACCCTGGCCCAGGGCGTGGCCGCGCGGTTGCAGGCAGAGGGCGAGCAGGTGGCCTTCCTGGGCCTGCTCGACACCTACCCGCCGGAGACCCAGAACTGGGACGAACGCCAGGGCCGTAACGTGCTCAAGCAGGAGGTGCTGGACGAGGTCAATCGCGAGCGCGAGCTGTTCCTGGCGGCCCAGCAGGGCCTGCAGGATGCGGCCATGGCGGCAGGCGGTGGCGGCATGTTCGACGACATCGAAGCCAACTACGCCGACTCCGTGCGCCTGCTGGCCACGGCGCGCAGCTCGGCCTATAGCGGCGAGGCAACCTTGTTCGTGGCCGAGAAAACCCTGCCTGAAGGCATGGACGTGCAGCAGACCTGGGGGCCGTTCGTGGGCAGCCTCAAGGTGCACCGCCTGCCGTGCGCGCACGTGGACATCATCTCGCCGGCGTCGATGGCGCAGGTGGGGCCGTTGATCAACCGGGCGTTGAAGGCGCTCTGACCCATGACGCGGCCTGCGGCCGCTGCTACAGAAACTCTGCGCTGTGCGGGGCCCTGTAGCAGCGGCCGCAGGCCGCGTCAGCGCCCCAGCGGCACGATCATTGGCGTGCCCGCCACGGGGTCGTCGATGATCACGCACTTCAAGCCATACACCGCTTCGATCAACTGGGGTGTGACGATGTCGGCTGGCTTGCCGCTGGCGAGCACCTTGCCCCCGCGCATGGCGATCAGGTGCGTGGCGTAGCGGCAGGCGTGGTTCAGGTCGTGCAGTACCACCACCAGCGTATGTCCTTGGTCGCGGTTGAGTTCGCGCAGCAGCTCCAGCAGGTCGATCTGGTGGGCGATGTCGAGCCAGGTGGTGGGTTCGTCCATCAGCACCAGCGGTGTCTGCTGGGCCAGCACCATGGCGATCCACACGCGCTGGCGCTGGCCGCCGGACAGGGTGTCCACCGGTTTTTCCGCAAGCTCGGCAACGCCGGTGGCGGCCATGGCGCCTTGCACCGCGGCTTCGTCGGCGGCGCTCCAGCGGCTGAACAGGGCCTGGTGCGGGTAGCGCCCGCGGGCCACCAGGTCGCGCACCAGAATGTCGCTGGGCGCGGTGGAGCTTTGCGGCAGCAGGCTCAGGCGCCGCGCCACCTCCTTGGTGGGGTAGCGGCTGATGGCCTGGCCGTCCAGCCACACCTGGCCGGCCGTGGGTTGCAGCAGGCGGCTGAGGGTGCGCAGCAAGGTCGACTTGCCGCAGGCGTTGGGGCCGATGATCACGGTCAGTTCGCCGTCGGGGATGTGCACGGACAGGTCGCGGGCAACGACCTTGTCGTCGTAGCCCAGGGTCAGTTGCTCGGCCCAGAGGCGCGAAGGGGCGGGCAGGGCGGTCATCGCTTGCGGGTTTCCCGAATCAGAAGGCCAATCAGGTAGAGCCCGCCGAGGCTGACGGTAATCAGCCCGACGTGCAGTTGGTAGGGCAGGAACAGGCGCTGGGCGGCCAGGTCGGCGGCCAGCAACAAGGCCGCGCCGGTCAGCGCCGCCAGCGGCAGAGTCAGGTTTTGCGAGGGGCTCAGGCGCCGGGCAATCTGCGGCGCCGCCAGGGCCAGGAACGAAATAGGCCCGGCCACGGCGGTGGCGGCGGCGGTAAGTATCACGCCCATCAACAGCAGCAGCAGGCGCGAGCGCTCCACCGGCACGCCCAGGGCGTTGGCGGTGTCATCGCCCATTTCCAGCAGGCGCATGCGCTGGCTCAGCACCAGGCTGCCGGCCAGCGCCACGGCGATGCACAGCAGCGCCGGCACGGCCTTGGCCCAGGTGATGCCGTTGAGCGTGCCGGCGTTCCACAGGCCCGCCGACAGCGTGGCTTCCAGCGAGCCGTTGACCACGACCCAGGTATTGAACGACACCAGCATGGCGCGCACGCCCAGGGCGATGATGATCAGCCGCAAGGTGCTGATGCCGTTGCGCCAGGCCAGGCGGTAGACCACCACGGCGGTCAGCAGGCCGCCAATCAGCGCCGCCGAGGCGCTGTCCAGGGTGCTGCCGTGGAACAGCACCAGGGCCACCAGCACGCCGCTGTAGGCGCCGGTGTTGAAGCCCATGATGTCGGGGCTGCCCAGCGGGTTGCGCATCAACGACTGGAAGATCGCGCCGCTGACCGCCAGCGCCGCGCCCAGCACCAGTGCCGCCACCACCCGCGGCAGGCGCCATTGCAGCACGATCAGCTGGGTGCCCGGCGCGCCCTGGCCGCGCAGGGCGTCCAGCACCTGGCCCAGGTTCAGCGCCAGGCTGCCGCTGGCCAGCGCCCAGGCGGCCAGGGCCAGGCACAGCAGGGCGAGGGCGGTGGCGGTGAACAGCGGGCGTCTGCTGTGCAATGTGCTCATCAGTTGGCCCCCAGGCGCTGGCGGCGCGCCAACCAGATCAGCACCGGCGCGCCGATAAAGGCGGTCATCACCGACACCCGCAGCTCGCCAACGGTGATCACCCGGCCCAGGGTGTCGGCCAACAGCAGCACGGTGGGCGTCAGCAGCAGGGTGAACGGCAGCTGCCGGCCATGCTCGGGCCCGGCCAGCCAGCGCGCCAGGTGCGGCATCATCAGGCCGACGAAGGCGATGGGGCCGACCATCGCCGTGGCCGCGCCGCACAGCAGGGTAATCGCCAGCAGCCCCAGCAGCTGCGTGCGCAGCACCCGGGTGCCGAGCGCAGCGGCCATGTCCAGGCCCATGCCCAGGCTGTCCAGCGCCCGGCTCAGCCCCAGCGCCAGCAGCACGCCGGCGCCGATGGGCAGGGCGGCGGCCTTGATCAGCTCAAGATTGCGCACGTCCAGCGAACCCGCTTGCCAGTAGCGGATCTGGTCGAACACCAGCGGGTTGAGCAGGGTGATGCCCGAGCCGATGCCTTCCAGCACCGCGGTCAGTGCCACGCCCATGAGTGTCAGGCGCATGGGGCTCACGCGGCCCCCGCCGGTGAAGCCGCTGAGGGTTACCAGCAGGTTGGCCAGCAGCGCGCCGATGACCGCGCACACCACGTACTGGTCCGGGCCGTTGACGCCCAGCCAGGCCATGCCCACCACCAGGGCGAAGCTGGCGCCGGCGTTGATACCCAGGATGCCGGGGTCGGCCAGCGGGTTGCGGGTCAGGGTCTGCATCAGCGCGCCGGCCACCCCCAGCGCCGCGCCCGCCAGCAGCCCGGCCAGGGTGCGCGGCAGGCGCGCGTCGGTGATGACCACGCAATCGACGCTGGTGCAGGTGCCGGTCAGGGCGTCCAGTACCTGTGACAGCGGGGCCAGGTGGGCGCCCACCTGGAGGCTGGCCAGCACGGCGCCCAGCAGCGCCAGGGCGGTGAGGGGCAGGCGCAGGGAAGCTCTCATGGGCGGCCCTGCCGGAGCGGTGCGAACATCGTGAATCGCCTTAATGTATCGATACAAATACGAAGCATTCGTTTATACGACTGATTGGCGAATGCTATCATGTGGCCCGCTTGATAGGTAGTTCGCCTATCGATACAGGCCTGTCGATACCAGGGAGTTTCATGGCCAGACCGTCGATTTTTCTCAACCTCAGCCTCCTGCGCAGCCACCCGGCGTTCCGCGCGGTGTTCCTCGCCCGCCTGCTGTCACTGATCTCCCTGGGCCTGCTGGCGATTGCCATGCCGGTGCAGATCCAGGCCCTCACCCATTCCCCCCTGCAGGTTGGCCTGGCCGTGACACTGGCCGGCACCGGCATGTTCGTTGGGCTGATGTTCGGCGGCGTGCTGGCCGACCGCTATGAGCGGCGCCGGCTGATTCTGCTGGCGCGCTCCACCTGCGGCATCGCCTTTGTCGGCCTGTGCCTCAACGCGTGCCTGGCGCAGCCGTCGCTGCTGGCTATCTACGGGCTGTCGCTGTGGGACGGCTTCTTCGGCGCCATTGGCGTCACCGCCTTGCTGGCCGCGACGCCGGCGCTGGTGGGCCGCGAGCACATGGTGCAGGCGGGGGCCATCAGCATGCTCACCGTGCGCATCGGCTCGATTCTCTCGCCCTTGCTGGGCGGGCTGTTGATCAGCGTTGGTGGCGTGGCCTGGAACTATGGCCTGGCGGCGTTCGGCACGTTGATTACGGTGCTGCTGTTGCTGCGCCTGCCGGCGTTGCCGCCACCGCCGGTGCCGCGCGAACACCCGCTGAAGGCGCTGGCCACCGGCATCGGCTTCCTGTTCGAAAACCGCGTGGTGGGCACCGTGGCACTGATCGGCGCCTTGCTGACCCTGGCCAGCGCCGTGCGCGTGCTGTACCCGGCGCTGGGCCTGGCCTGGCAGCTGGACCCCGGGAACCTGGGCCTGATGTACGCCGCCACGCCCCTGGGCGCGGCCATCGGTGCCATCACCAGCGGCCGCCTGGCGGCCACGCCGCGCCCGGGCAAGCGCATGCTGGCCACGGCGTTGCTGGCGTTTGCCGCCATCGCCGGGTTCAGCGTGGTGCCGTCGTTCTGGCTGGCGCTGCTGTGCCTGGTCGGCTTCGGTTATTTGAGTGCGGTGAACGCGCTGCTGCAGTACGCGCTGATTCAGGCGCAGACCCCGGACCACCTGCTGGGCCGGGTCAACGGCCTGTGGACCGCGCAGAACGTCAGTGGTGACGCCCTGGGCGCGGCGTTGCTGGGTGGCTTGGGCTCGTGGCTGCTACCGGCCAACGCCGCCCTGGCGTTCGGCCTGGCGGCGATGGCGGTGGGGCTGGTGCTGGCGCTGGGCATGCGCCAGCTGCGCCGGGTTCAGTTCGACGCCGTGGCGGCCTGAGCGCCGGGCGTGCCGAACTGCGCCTGCAGGCGGTCGAGCAGGTGGTTGGCGCTGTAGTAGTCGAGGCGGAAGGTGTCGGCGCCCAGGGCGTATACGCGCTGGCTATCGATGGCCGGCAGGTGCGCCAGCAGCGTGTTGCCGAGGATGGCTTTGGTGTCCGCCGGTTCCGCGGCGAACATCAGGAAGCTCTGGCCAGTGAGCGCGTCGGCCATGTGCTCGCCGCCGGCCTGGATGATGTCCTTGCGCTTGCCCATGTTCTGGCTGTTGGCCAGGGCCGGCGATGGCTCGGCCAGTTCGAAGCCCAGCTGCGCCAACAATTGGCCCTGGGGCGAGGCGGCGGTCCAGATGTTGGCCTGGCGCGCGGCCGGGTTGTAGACGAACGCCGACACCGGCTGCGGCGGCAGCTTGAGGCTGTTGCGCAGCTGCGCCTGGCGCTCGGCGAAGGCTTCGATCAACTGGCCGGACTGGGCTTCATGGCCGGTGGCCTCGCCCAACAGGGTTTCCAGCTGCTGCCAGCTTTTATCGTCGTAGTTCACCACCAGGGTCGGGGCGATGGCCGAGAGTTGGTCGTACAGGGCAATGGCCGAGTCGCCGCCGGTGGCGCTGATCAAAATCAGGTCCGGGGCCTGGGCCGCCACTGCTTCGGCGTTGGCTTCGCCGATGTACAGGCGCTGCACGTTGCGCGCCTTGGCCACCGCGCCCCATTGGCGCAGGTAGCCCTGGTCGTCGGCGACGCGGTTGTTGGGCGTGGTGGCGCCGCTGGCGATCACCGGCGCGTCGATGGCCAGCAGCGCGCCGGTGAGGGTCACGCTGGTGGATACGATGCGCGTGGGCGCGTGGTTGAGCACCACGCTGCCGTGCTCGCCGTTAATGGTGCGCGGCCAACCGGCGTCGGCGTAGGCGCTGCCGGCCAGCAGCGGCAGGCAGGCGGCCAGCAGGCACAGGCCGGCGCGCAGGGAAGGGCGGGGGAATCGGATGGGCATGAAGGTAGGCGTCCCTGGTGGAGAATAAATCTCATTTTTATCAATGAGGTGTGTGCCTGCAACCACAAGCACGTATCGCCGCCGATACACGCCCCGTAGCAGCTGCCGCCGGGCGGCGTCCGGGCCCGGAATGGAAATCGTGGCGGCCCTGACACGGCCTGGCGGCCGCTGCTACAGGGTGGGTTTGTACCGGCTGTGAGACCGAGGTCTCGTTGACAACGTTTCCTGCTATCCATAACCTTAACATGATTGATAGCAATTCTCATTACGAGTCACGAGGCGAACGTCATGACGACACACCACCTGGAAAACGAGCGATACCGTACGCCAGACGGTAGCAAAGAGGCGCAGTTCCTCTTCCGTTCCGGCACGCGCAGCCTGCGCGGCCAAGGTATCTTCAGCCGTATCAATAGCGCGGCCGGCAGCGGCGGCGTGTCCTCCAGCGCGTTCCTCGCCGAAGTCGGCGCCGCGCTGGCGCGGGCCCGCGAGGCCGGCATCGACAACCCCATTGTGATGGGCGCGATTCCCTTCGACACCACCCAGCCGTCCTGCCTGTACATTCCCCGCCAGTGCGCCTGGCGCGACGAGCAGCCAGCGGCTGCTACCCAGGCCGAGGCCGCGCGCCCGGCGGTGCTGAACCAGCGCAGCATTCCCGACGAAGCCGGCTTCAAGGCCGCCGTCAACCAGGCCATCGCCAACTTCCGCTCCAGCACCATCCGCAAGGCCGTGCTGTCGCGTCAGCTCGACGTGCAGCTGACCCAGCCGGTGGATGTGGAGCAGGTGCTGGCCAACCTGGCCGCCCAGAACCCCTCGGGCTACCACTTCCGCGTGCCCATGGCCGACGGCGCCGAGCTGATCGGCGTGAGCCCCGAGCTGTTGGTGCGCAAGACCGACGACCAGGTGTTCACCAACCCCCTGGCCGGCTCTGCCAAGCGCCGCGTCGACCCGGTGCAGGACCGCGAAGTGGGCGAGGCGCTGCTGGTGTCGGAAAAGGACCAGTACGAGCACAGCCTGGTGATCGACGACATCCGCCGCGTGCTGGAACCGGTGTGCAGCCAGCTGGACGTGCCGCCTGGCCCGTCGCTGCTGAGCACCGCCGCCATGTGGCACCTGTCCACCGCCTTGCAGGGGCAACTGCGCGACCCCAACACCTCGGCGCTGCAGTTGGCCTGCCAGATCCACCCCACGCCGGCCGTGTGCGGCGCGCCCACGCAACTGGCGCGCAAGCTGATCGACCTGGTCGAACCCGAGACCCGCGGCCTGTTCAGCGGCATGGTGGGCTGGTGCGACAGCCACGGCAACGGCGAGTGGGTGGTGACCATCCGCTGCGGCACCGTGCAGCATGACCGCATTCGCCTGTTCGCCGGCGCCGGCATCGTCGAGGCCTCGTGCCCCGAATCGGAATGGAAGGAAACCCAGGCCAAGCTCGGCACCATGCTGGCCGCCTGCGGCCTCGACGCACAGGCGGGCTGCGCATGAGCATCGCTTTCACGCCCTGGCCGGCTGACCTGGCCGCCCATTACCGCGCCCAGGGTCACTGGCTGGACCGGCCGATGACCGACATTCTTGCCCAGCAGGTGCAGGCGCGCCCGGACGCCCCGGCGATCATCTGCGGCGAGCGTACCCTCAGCTACGCCGAGCTGGACCGCCAGTCCGACAACCTCGCGGCCTACCTGCACGCCAGCGGCCTGCGCACTCACGACGCGGCGCTGGTGCAGCTGCCCAACATCGCCGAGTTCTACGTCACCTTCTTCGCCCTGTTGAAGCTGGGCGTGGCGCCGGTCAACGCACTGTTCAGCCACCAGCGCCAGGAACTGCTGGCCTACGCCCGGCAGATCCAGCCCAAGGTGCTGATTGCTTCCAGCCGCCACGCCCTGTTCGCCAACGACGTGTTCCTCGACGAACTGCGTGACGTGGCACCGAGCCTGGCCACCGTGGTGCTCGACGGCGCCGACCTGCAGACGCACCTGCAAACCCCAGCGCGCCACTTCGTCGCCAGCCCCAGCGAAGGCGGCCAGGTGGCGTTCTTCCAGCTGTCGGGCGGCAGCACCGGCACGCCGAAGCTGATCCCGCGCACCCACAACGACTACTACTACAGCCTGCGCCGCAGCGTGGAACTGTGCGGCCTGACCCCGGCCACGCGCTTCCTCAGCGCCTTGCCGGCCGGCCACAACTACACCATGAGTTCGCCCGGCGCCCTGGGCGTGTTCATCGCCGGCGGCTGCGTGGTGATGGCCAGCGACCCCGAGCCGCTGAACTGCTTTGCGCTGATCGAGCGCCATGGCGTCGACTGGGTGCCGCTGGTGCCGCCGGCGGTGGCCCTGTGGCTGCGCGCCGCGCCCGAGCATCGCGGGCGCCTGCACAGCCTGAAAGTACTGCAAGTGGGCGGCGCCAACTTCTCCGAGGCCCTGGCGCGTCGCGTGCCTGAAGAATTGGGCTGCCAGCTGCAGCAGGTGTTCGGCATGGCCGAGGGCCTGGTCAACTACACCCGCCTGGACGACGACAGCGAGCGGGTGTTCACCACCCAAGGCTGCCCGATGAGCGCCGACGACGAGGTCCGTGTGCTCGACGAAGAGGGCCGCGCCGTGCCGCCGGGTGAGCCGGGCATGCTCGCCACCCGTGGCCCGTACACCTTCCGCGGCTATTACCTGGCCCCCGAGCACAACGCCCAGGTGTTCGACGCCGAAGGCTTCTACTACTCCGGCGACGTGGTGCAGCAGGACGCCGACGGCTACCTGAAAGTAGTCGGCCGGGTGAAGGACGTGATCAACCGCGGCGGCGAGAAAATCGCCGCCGAGGAAATCGAGAACCTGCTGCTGCACCACCAGGCCGTGACCCACGTGGCCCTGGTGGCCATCCCCGACGAGCTGATGGGCGAGAAGAGCTGCGCCTGCGTGGTGGCCAACGACCCTGCGCTGAAACCCTCGGACCTGCGCAAGTACCTGCGCGCCCAGGGCGTGGCCGACTACAAGCTGCCCGACCGCTTCCAGTTCATGGCCGAGCTGCCCTTGACCGCCGTCGGCAAGATCAACAAGAAGCAGCTGCGCGAGACCCTGCGCGCAGCCCTCGACAACGCATCCGCATAAGGCTTTACCCATGGCTATCCCGAAACTCGCCAGCTACCCCATGCCCACGGTCGCCAGCTTCCCGGCCAACAAGGTCAACTGGGCCCTCGATCCGTCGCGGGCGGTGCTGCTGATTCACGACATGCAGGAATACTTCCTCGACTTCTACGGCGAAGACAGCCCGCTGGTGGCCCAGCTGGTGGCCAACGTCGTGGCCCTGCGCGCCTGGTGCCACGCCCAGGGCATCCCGGTGGTGTACACCGCCCAGCCGTCCGAGCAGAGCCCCCAGGACCGTGCGCTGCTCAACGACATGTGGGGTCCGGGCCTGACCACCGCCAGCCGCCAGGTGCAGCAGGTGGTGGCGCCGCTGCGCCCGCTGCCCCAGGACACGGTGCTGGTGAAATGGCGCTACAGCGCGTTCATTCGCTCGCCGCTGGAGCAGATGATCAAGGAAGGCGGGCGCGACCAACTGATCATCTGCGGCGTGTACGCCCACATCGGCTGCATGGTCAGCGCCACCGAGGCGTTCATGCGTGACATCAAGCCGTTCTTCGTCGGCGACGCGCTGGCCGATTTCTCCGAGGAAGAGCACCGCATGGCCCTGCGCTACGTGGCCACCCGTTCGGGCTTCGTCACCGACGTGCAGAGCATCATTGGCCAGCAGGGCCAGGCGCTGGACCAGGCCTGGCTGCTGGCCCAGCTCACGCCGTTCCTGGACGCCGACGACGGCGAGCCGGGCGCCGACGACAACCTGATGGACTACGGCCTGGACTCGGTGCAGGTGATGACCCTGATCGGCAACTGGCAGCGCGACGGCCTGGACGTCAGCTTTGCCGAGCTGGCGAGCAAGCCGACCCTGGCCGGCTGGTTGGCGGTGCTGTCGGCCAAGCGCCAGGCCGCCTGATTTCTCTTTGATTCGCCGCCCCGAGTGTGGGGCGGCTTGCCGTGAGTAGCTGCAATGGATTTTACCAACAAGTGCGTATGGGTGACGGGCGCGGGGCAGGGCATTGGCTTGCAGGTGGCGTTGCGTTTCCAGGCCGCCGGCGCTCAAGTGATCGGTTTCGACCGTGCCTTCAATGAGCCCGCGTACAGCTTCCAGACTGTGGTGCTGGACGTCACCGACCCCATCGCCGTGGAGCAGGTGTGCCAGGAAATGCTTGGCCAGCAGCCGCGCATCGACGTGCTGGTGAACGGTGCCGGCGTGCTGCGCCTGGGCAATAGCGATGAGCTGTCGGTGGACGACTGGCAGGCCTGCTTCGACGTCAACGTCTCCGGGCCGTTCTACCTGTTCCGCCAGCTGGTGCCGGTGTTCAAGGCCCAGCGCCAGGGCGCGGTGGTGAGCATCGCCTCCAACGCCGCCCACGTGCCGCGCCTGAACATGGCCGCCTACTGCGCGTCGAAAGCGGCCATGGTGGCGCTGAACAACTGCATCGGCCTGGAACTGGCCGAACACGGCGTGCGTTGCAACCTGGTGTCGCCAGGCAGCACCGACACGCCGATGCTGCGCGACATGGTCGGCGGCCCCCAGGGCTTCACGCGCCTGGTGGCCGGCCTGCCCGAGCAATACAAGCTGGGTATCCCGTTGCGCAAGATCGCCACGCCGGACGAGATCGCCAACGTGGTGCTGTTCCTGGCCTCGGACCTGGCCAGCCACGTGACCATGCAGGACCTGGTGGTGGACGGCGGGGCAACGCTGACCGCCTGACGTTTTATGTGGGAGCTGGTTTGCCAGCGAGCTTTCAGGGCCTGAACATCTCGCTGGCAAGCCAGCTCCCACAAAGGCGTGTCAGTTGCGCCGCCCACCCAACGCCGCGCGCAACGCTTCCGGCACTACCGCCGCGTCCTGCTTGCGCTGCGCCCGAAACGGCTCCACGCACTGGGCCACATACCCCACCGGGTAATCCGGCCGGTCGCCAATGCCCACGTCATCGCCCAGGCGGTAGCCGGGCAGGTGCAGCGCCGTGCCCAGCAGCCGGTCCCAGCAGGTGAAGAACAGGCCGAAATTCACGTCCCCCACACGCCCGTATTTCAGGTGGTGCAGGCGGTGCACCGGCGCCCAGGCGAACACATGGCGCAGCGCACCGATGCGCATGTCGACATTGCTGTGCTGCAGCAGCAATTGAATGCCCACGGCAAAGCCCAGCAACGCCGCCAACTGCGGCGGCAGCCCCAGCAACAGCAACGGCAGCACGCCGCCCAGCGCTTCCAGGGTCTGGTGCAGCGGGTGCTTCATCAACCCATTGAAACCGTACATGCGCGGCACGCTGTGGTGCACGCTGTGCAGGCGCCACAGCACCGGCAAGCGGTGGCTGGCGAAATGCACCAGGGTAATGCCCAGGTCGGCGATCGGCACCGCCAGCGCCAGTTGCAGCCACAGTGGCCAGTGGCTGGGCCACAGCCCGGGGTTGGGCAACAGGAACGCCAGCAGCGGAATGGTGATGACGCCCAGACCATTGATGCCCTCGTTGACCAGCGCGTGTAGCAGGTCGCGCGGCTCGTCCTGGTGGCTGGCGTTCCATTGCGGGCGGTAGGGCAGCCAGCGTTCGGCCAGGGTGGCGACGATGACGGCTGTGGCCAGCAGGACCAGCAGCAGGGGCAGCGGCAAGCCGTCGCCGACCAGCCACAGGCCGGCGGCGAGGAAACCGAAGAAAAACAGCGGGGCGTAGAGACGGGCGAACAGCAGGCGCATGGGTAACTCCCTTGGGGTCATCGGGCCGGCAGCATCCGTGGCTGACGGGCTTGCGCGCTTGAACAGACGGCGCAAGGGGACGGTAACGGCGCAACCCAGCCAGTTACGTAGGACGTTTCCTAAAGATCTGAAGAAAATTCCTACGCCATTTAAAGCGTGCGCTGATCGCCCCGTTGGCAATTTATTTTCTGTCGGGTCATTAGCTCACTATCTATTCTTCCAAGGCCGCTCGCCGGCGCATAACAACAAGCAAGGAGCTGATGCTCCAAGGAAGGTCTTGATGCCACTCGAATCATCCCGTCGCCGTTTTCTCCAGCACTGCCTCAGCGTTTCCACCGCCGCCCTGTTGCCGCCGTTCGCCCTCGCCGACCTGGCTTCGCCTACTCAGGTGACCGTCGCCCAGGGCGTGCTGCAAGGCCAGCAGCAGGCCGACGGCACCCGCACCTGGAAGGGCGTGCCCTTCGCCCGGCCACCGGTGGGCAAGTTGCGCTTCAAGGCACCGCAGCCGCTGCAGGCCTGGTACGCACCCCTGAGGGCCGAGGCCTATGGCCCTTGGGCGGTGCAGCAACCCTATCCGCCGGTGTTGCAGGACAAGCCCAAGGGCGAGGAGGACTGCCTGTACCTCAACGTCTGGGCGCCCGCCAGCCCGGCAGTGCACGTGCGCCCGGTGCTGGTGTGGCTGCATGGCGGCGCGTTCGTGCTGGGCAGTGGTGGCGACCCGCGCTTCGATGGCAGCGACTATGCCCGCCGGGGTGACCTGATTTTCGTCACGGTGAACTACCGCATGGGCGGCTTTGGCTACCTGGGTGTGCATGCGGAGCCGGGCGCCGCCAACCTTGGCCTGCAGGACCAGGTCGCCGCGCTGCGCTGGGTGCGCGACAACATCAGCGCCTTCGGCGGCGACCCACACAACGTGACGGTGATGGGCGAGTCGGCCGGGGCCATGTCCATCGGCTGCCTGCTGGGCGTGCCGGCGGCCAAGGGCCTGTTCGCTCGCGCGATTATCCAGAGCGGCGGCGCGCGGCCGTTGTTCCAGGCCGACGAGGCCGCGCAGGTGCTGCACCAGGTGCTGCAGGCGGGCGGCGTGGATGCCGCGCAGTTGCAGCAGATGCCGGTGGCCGAGCTGAACAACCTGTTCATCAAGGTGGCGGAGCAGTCGAATACGCCGCTGTTGGGCGGCGAGGCCTACCACCCGGCGGTGGACGGCAGCCTGCTGCCCGTGCACCCGCTGGAGGCGCTCCACGCGGTGCCGACGCTGATTGGCCACTGCCGCGACGAAAGCGGGCTGTTCGTCGCCGGCAAGGCGGTGAACCTGCTGGAGGGGTTGCCGGCGCGGGTGCGCGCCAAGGTCGGCGAGGCCACCTGGGCGCAGGTTGAGCAGACCTACCAGCAGAGCACGGGCGCCGGGGGCGACTGGCAGCGCGAGCTGTTCAGCGACATCTTCGTCGGCGTGCCGGCCCTGCGCCTGGCCGACCGCCTGGCCGCCGCGGGTGCGCCGGTGTGGGCGTATCGTTTCGACTACGCCAATGCCGGGCCCTACGGACCGTGCCATGGCAGCGACATTCCCTACACCTTTGGCCTGGGCCAGCCGGGCAAGGGGCGTGGCAGTTTCACCGCGGCGGAGCAGAGGCTGTCCGAGCAGATGCGCGACAGCTTCATCGCCTTCGCCCACACCGGCAGCCCACAGACCGCGGCGCTGCCCACCTGGCCACGGCATGAGCCGCAGGCGCTGGCCTACCTGCGCTTCGACACTCCGGTAAGCGTGGCCAGCGATTACCTCGGCGCCGCGCGCCGCGCGGTGTGGGAAACCGTCCCCATCGCCGCCCTATAACACCGTAGCAGCGGCCGCAGGCCGCGTCCTGGGCCCTGTGCGGTACCTGGGACGCGGCCTGCGGCCGCTGCTACGGGGGTGAATATTCCGTAGGGAGCGGTGGGGCCGCTGTTGTGTGCGGCTGGAGTCTTTGGCTATGATGCCACCCCGGAGATGGCATTCCTCCTTGAACCGCCGCGCTGGCCGCAGCTGATGATGCCTACAGACACCTGATCACAGGGGCTGTAGGCGTACGCGCAACAAATCCCTCCTGGTCAGGCACCTTCTTTTCCTTGTGGCTGACCCCTTCATGTCAAGATTCAAGCGTTTCGAACAACTGCAACTGCTGCCCTACCTGGGTAAATGGCTGCTGCTGGCAAGCCTGGTGGCCGTGCTGGCCGGCAGTGCCTCGGCGTTTTTCCTGTTTGCCCTGGACTACGTCACCGGCACCCGCGAAAGCCACCGCTGGCTGATCGCGCTGCTGCCCGTGGCTGGCTTCGTGGTGGGCTGGATCTACTACCGGCTGGGCAAGTCGGTGGAGGCGGGCAACAACCTGCTGATCGACGAAATCCACGACCCGAAAAACGTTGTGCCGCTGCGCATGGTGCCGCTGGTGCTGGGCGGCACCCTGGTGTCGCACCTGTTCGGCGCCTCGGTGGGCCGCGAGGGCACGGCGGTGCAGATGGGCGGGGCGCTGGCCGACCAGCTCACGCACCTGCTGCGCCTGCGCCGCGAAGACCGGCGCATCATCCTCATGGCCGGTATTGCTGCAGGCTTTGCCTCGGTGTTCGGCACGCCGCTGGCCGGCGCGGTGTTCGGCCTGGAGGTGCTGGCCATCGGGCGCATGCGCTACGACGCCTTGTTCCCGTGCATGGTGGCGGCCATCGTCGCCGACCAGGTGGGCCTGCTGTGGGGCGTGCACCACGTGCACTACGCCATCGGTGAGATCGTCCCGGTGGGTGCCTGGAGCCTGGTGGCAGTGCTGATCGCCGGGGTGATATTCGGCCTCGCCGGGCTGCTGTTCGCCAGCGCCACCCACCGCCTGGGCGCGCTGGTGAAACGCCTGATCGGCTACCCGCCACTGCGGCCGTTCGTGGGCGGCATCGTCATTGCCCTGGCGGTGTGGGCGCTGGGCGCCTACGACTACATCGGGCTGGGCATTCCCGGCATTGTCCAGGCCTTCCAGGTGCCCGTGGCGCCGTGGGACTGGGCCGGCAAGCTGGTGTTCACCGTGGCGTCCCTGGGCTCGGGTTTCAAGGGCGGCGAAGTGACGCCACTGTTCTACATCGGCGCCACCCTGGGCAACGCCCTGGCACCGCTGCTGCACCTGCCGTTCGCGATGCTGGCGGGCATCGGTTTCGTCGCCGTGTTCGCCGGCGCCGCCAACACCCCGCTGGCGACCATCATCATGGCCATGGAGCTGTTCGGCGCCGACATCGGACCGCTGGCAGCGGTGGCGTGCATCGCCAGCTACCTGGTGTCGGGGCACACCGGCATCTACAACGCCCAGCGCGTGGGCCACAGCAAGCGGCGTGCTGGCGAACTGCCCGAGGACTTGCGCCTGGGCGAGCTCAAACAGTATCGAGCGACGCAGGCCGAGGCGCGCAAGCGTCAGCCGTAGCGGGCGCCCGCACGAACAACCGCGCCTGGGCAAAGCGCGTCGACCAGGCGTTGGCGGCGCGAAAGCGCTGCACGCTGGCCAGCGGCTCGCGGTAGCCCAGGGCGCGCGCAAGCGTCGGCCCCAATGGCTGGCCAGGGTCGGCCAGAAACACGCCATCGGCCTTGGCGTGCTGGCGCATTTCACCAAACGCCGAACTGATGACCGGAATGCCCAAGGCCCGGTATTCGTAATATTTGATCGGGTCGACCGACTCGGTCAGCGTGTCGATCTTGAACGGGATCAGCCCCACGTCGAAGTCGCGCATGGCGCGCATGGCGTCGGTGTGGCTGCACTGCGGGCGCAGGTGAATGTTGGCGGGCAAATGTGCCGGCACCTGCCCAAACACCGGGCCTATCAGGCGCACGCAGGCGTCGGGGCGCGCCTGGGCCAAGGCAATGACCAACGACCAGTCGAACCACTTGGCGATAGCCCCCACGTAACCGATGAGCGGTGCGGTGCCCGCGGCCCGCGCTGACCTGGAAGGTGCCAGCAGGCGCTCCGCAGCACAGGCATTGGCCACCCACTGTGGCGTTGCCCCCAACTGCTGGACGCGCTGCATCAGGGCGCTGGACGAGCACCAGACCCTGCGCGCCGCCAGCACCGTCTGCTGCTCGCGGCGGGCCATGGCCCATCGTGACCAGCCTTTGTAGAACAGCGACACGTCATCCATGGCGTCGTAGCAGTTGTCGCTCAGCAGCGGGCAGGCCATCAGTTGCAGGGCCAGATGCGAGGGCTTGCCCACTACCAGCAAGGCAGGCTGGCGGGCGAAGGCCTGCACGGCGCGCACTGTGCCTCGCCACAGCCAGCGGTTCAGCCACGCGGACAGTGGCAGGGGTTCGATGGGCAACGCCAGCGGCTTGATCACCTTTAGCCAGGGCGGCACGGGCACGTGTGGCAGGGCGGCTTGGGACGGGCCGAGCACGTCGTCCAGGTTGGGCAGGCGGGTGGGGTAGGGGTCTACCCACAGCACCTGCCCGCCGGTTTGCCGGTGGAAGCAGGCGACCATCTCGTGGGGCCGCTGGGTGACGCTCTGCCAGGCGATGGGCGCCAGGTAGACCATGCGCTCGTGCAGCCCCGCAGGGTGCGGTTGCTCTGGTTTCAGGGGCGGTAGGTGTGCGGTTGCCATGGGCCCCACTTGGTTTCGTAGTGTTTGCGGTTGCGCTCGAACAGCGCCTGGCGCGCGGGCGCCTGCATGGCGTCGAACGAGGCGGACAGGTGGTGGTGGATGAAGGCGTCTTCGGCGCACACGCACCTGAGCCCGGCCTGTTCCACCCGGCGGCAGTAGTCATCGTCCTCGAAAAACCCCAGGCCGAAGATTTCGTCCAACGGGCCGAGGGTGTCGTAGGTGCTGCGCGGCATCATCACGGCGAAGAAGGCCAGGGTGCGCAGGTCAAAGTGCTGCCCACAGTGGCCACGGGTGTAGCGCGCCGCCGCTTGCCGCAGGTCATCGCCGGGGGCCATGGGCAGGGTGACTCTGGCCTCGTTGCCGATGTTGTCGGTCACCGGCCCGATCAGGCCGATGCCCGGGTCGCGGCGCAGGTGCTGTTGCAGCGTGCGCAGGGCGCCGGGCATCACCTGGGTGTCATTGTTGAGCAGCATCAGGTAGGCGCCCCGGGCCAGGGCCAGGCCCTGGTTGTTGGCGGCAGAGAAGCCGCGGTTGTCGGCGTTGAGCACGATGTGCCGGCCCTGGCCCTGGCCGGCCCATTGGCTGAGGTAGGCCGGTGTGCCGTCGCTGGAGGCGTTGTCCACCACTATCACCTCCAGCACCGCGTCGTCGCCTTCCAGGCTGGCCAGGCACTGGCGGGTGAGCGCCAGGTTGTTGTAGGTCACCACGATCACGCTGAGGCTGGGCTGGTGGGTGGCAGCCTGCACTGCCTGCACCAGCGTCTGGGCGCGATGGCCCCAGGTCTGCTGGCGGGCAAAAGCCTGGCGCGCGGCCTGGGCCTGGGGCAGGTCGGGGGTGCCCAGCACGGCGTGGATGGCCGCCAGATACTCGGGAATTTGCCGTGCAGTGCTGACGTGGCCGGCAAACTGCTGCAGCTCGGGCAGGTCGGTGGCCACCACCGGCTTGCCGGCGCTCAGGTATTCGTAGACTTTTACCGGGTTGGTGGCCAGCGTCAGCGGGATGACCTGGAACGGCAGCAGGCACACGTCGAAGGCATGCAGGTAATAGGGCAACTGCGCGTACGGCACCTCGCCGGTGAACACCACGTTGGCGTGGCCGCGCAGGTGCGCCGCGGCGTTCACGGTGTCGGCGCCCACCAGCAGGATGCAGCAGTCGTGGAAATGCTCGGCGATGGCCGCCACCACCGCCAGGTCGAACCACTCGGCGATGGCACCGTAGTAGCCGATGATGCGCCGCTGGCCGGGGTCCTGGTAGCGCTGGGCGGGTACCTGGGCGAAGTAATCATAGTCGGCGGCGTTGCGCACCACGCACGTTTGCCGGGCCTGGCCGGCCCAGGCCTGCTCCAGCCAGGTCGAGGTGAACAGCGTCAGGTCGGCGCTGGCCAGCAGCGCTTTTTCCATGGCCAGCAGGTGGGCGTTGTCGTTGCCGAAGCCTTCGTGGTTGTCCATGCAGTCATAGACCAGGCAATGGTCGGGCAGGGCCTGGGCCACCCCGGTCCAGAAGGGGTGGTTGACCAGCGATACGCAGGCCTGGCCGTCGGCCCATTGCAGCAACTGCCCCAGGCCCTGGTGCAGTTGCCGCAGGTGCGCCGCGCTGGCGGCGTCGCGGTAGATGTTCGGCGCGCGGCGGGCAAAGAGCTTGATCTGCATGAGGCGGCCGTGGGTGTCCAGGGCCTCGGCCTGGAAGCCGGGCTCGTCGCGGTCCAGCAGCTCGCTGGACACGTAGAATACCCGGTGGCCCTGGCTGGCCAGCACCTTGGCCAGCTGCTGGGGGCGCTGGTGGCGGAAGTGCCAGTCGATCACGCCCCACACGAAGTAGTCGGGGCTGCCCGCCACGGCCGGGGCCAGCGCGGGCAGGTCGGCCGGCGGCGTGCGGGCTTCCAGCACCTGGCGCACCGGGCGCAACGCGGGCTTTACCAGGCGCCGGTAGAGGGTGCCGAGGCGATAGCGGGCGCTGGGCGAGAGTGGCAAGCGGTAATAGAGCTGGCGCAACAGTTGCCGGGGCGGCGGGGGCGGTAGCAGGGGCTCGGCCGCCGACGGGCCGGCGGGCTCGGCGCCACGCGGCCGGTGCGCCTGCCAGGCGCCCCATTTGCTTTCGAAGTAGGCCTGGTTGCGGTCCCACAAGGCCTGGTATTCGCCGGTGGCGATCAGCTGCTTGAAGGTGGCCTGGCCGTAATGGTGGATGTAGGCGTTCTCCACGCACACCGTGCGCAACCCGGCGGCCTGCACGCGGCGGCTGTAGTCGTCGTCCTCGAACAGGCCGATGCCGAACTGCTCGTCCAGTTCGCCTACCTGCTCGAACACCTCGCGGCGCATGGCCACGCAGAACATCGCCAGCATGGGAATGTCGAAACTGGCGTTGGCCTGGGCGGCCTGGTGGCGGTCGGCGAAACCTTGTAGCTGGGCGATGTCGGTGTAGTCCACCGCGACCCTGGCTTCATTGCCGACGTTGTTGGTGACCGGCCCCACCAGGCCCACGGTGGGGTCCTGCAGGCGCCGCAGCAGCGGCTTGAGCCAGCCGCGCGGCACCACGGTGTCGTTGTTGAGCAACAACAGGACCTGGCCGTCGGCTCGGCGCAAGCCCTGGTTGTTGGCAGCGGCGAAGCCACGATTGTCAGGGTTGAGGATCACCTCCAGGCCCGGCATGCGCTCGCGCAGGGCCGCCAGGTAGGTGGGGGTGGCATCCTGGGAGCCATTGTCGACCACGATCACCTGCAACGCCGGCCAGTGGCTGTTGCGCGCCACGCTGTCCAGGCACTGGGCGGTCAGGGCCAGGTTGCCGTGGGTGACGATGATGATCGACACCTTCGGCGCCTGCACCTGCATGGCCTGTTCGCACGCCAGGCGGCGCTGCTGCCAGGTGTTGTCCCGCGCCAGGGCCACCCGGGCGGCGCGATGGCTGGCGGGTTCTTCCAGGGCGCGGGCGATCTGTTCGACGAAGGCCGGGGCGTCGCTGGCGAAATAGACGTGCTCGCCATAATGGCGAATCTCCTCCAGCGGCACACTGACCACCGGCTTGCCGGCGCTGAGGTATTCGTACAGCTTCACCGGGTCCACCGCGTGGGTCACGTTGTAGAGCCGGAAGGGAATCAGGCACACGTCGAAGTGGTGCAGGTACAGCGGCATCTGCGCGTAGGGCCGGGGGCCTTCCAGCCTGACGTTGGGCAGTTGGTCGAGGCCGCCCAGGTCATCGACGAACACATCGCCCACCAGCACGAAGGTCCAGTCGGGGCGCTGGCGCGCTACCTCGGCCAGCAGGCCGAAGTCGAACCAGGCCGCGAGCGCGCCGTAATAGCCGATCACCGGGCCGGGGAAGGCCGGCAGCAGGGTGTTGGGCTGGCAGTGCTGCTGGAAGAAGCCGAAGTCCACGCCGTTGCGCACCACGGTGCAGGCCTGGGCGCGGCCCTGCCACTTTTCCAGCAGCAGGCGTGCCGAGACGCTGGTCAGCTCGGCAGCCGTGACCAGTTGTTGCTCGGCGGCCAGCAGTTGCGGGCCGATATTGGGGAAGCCATCCCAGTCGTCCATGCAGTCATAGGCCACCGGCCAACCGAGGCCCAGCACCAGGGGCGTCCAGTAGGCCAGGTGCACCACCGCCCAGGCGTGGCTGATCTGCTGGTCGGCGTACAGCGCTTGCAGGGTGTCGTGGAAGTGGCCACACAGCGCCGCGTCCGGCAGTTGGGTGTAGTAGTCGTGGGGCACGGGGCAGTCCAGGCGCACCTGCGTCACGTTGGTGCGCGGGTGTTCGAGTTCGTAGGGCTGGCCCCGCAGGTCTTCGGTTGAGGGCACGATGTAGAACACCCGCCAGCCGTTGTCGGCAAATTGCGCCATCAACTGCTGGGGGCGTTGGTAGCGCGCCTCCCAGCGGATGTTGGCGAAGCACAGCAGGGTCGGTTGGGCCGCGCGCCCGGGGTGGTTGGCGAGGCGTTGGCTGGCAGCGGCCGTCAACGGGTTGCGTACGGGTAGCTCAGGGTACCGCCAGACACCATGGCGCACCCGTCGAGACACCCTGCGCAGCGGTTCGCCCAGGCGCCAGGTGTGGCTGCCCAGCAGGTCCTCGACCTGGGCGCGGGCGGCATCGCGCTCGCTGCGCGCCAACGCGAGTTCGGCCTCGAGGATTTCCAGGGAAACAGGCGGGTGTTGCTCAGCCATGATGGTACTCGTGCAGGGGGCTTGGGTCGTTTTCCGGCCACATGGAGCTCAGCGAGCCGGGCCGGTAGAAGGTCACGGTCATGCTGCGCCGGGAATGGCTGCAGCCCTCCACCACGGGCGACACGGCATGCCAGGAGTCATCGGAGCGCACCAGCACCGCCGAGTTGCCCACCCGTGGCTCGATGACCGCGCTTACCGCGTTGATGTCCTTGCTGTGCAGAATGTTCAGGCAGCCGCCGTCGGCACGTTCCCAGGTGGCGTTGAAGTAGAGAATGTGGGTGACCACTTTGTCGCCCAGGTCGGGGTGGGCGCCCAGGCTGGCGCCGGGCCCATAGTGGAAGACGTTGACCTCCATGGGCGCGTTGCTCAGGTCGCGGTCGGTCAGGTGCGACAGCGCCGCGCGGTAGGCGGGTGAGCCCAGGTCGCGGGCCAGCGCCCGCCAGGCCTCGCTCAAGTGCTCGGCGTGGGCGATGGCGTCGCTGCCCATGGGCTTGAGCGCCCGGGCCTCGTATTCGTAGTCTTTCTCACCGCCGTAACCTTTCACGGTCTTGAAGTGGTCGCGCGGGAAGGTCAGGGCCAGGCCCTCGGCGTCGTGCACGGCAAACAGGCGGTCGATCTGCGCCCAGGCGTAGGGCTGGGCGTTGAGTTCGGCAGTGCGGATGCGGTCAATATTGAGCATGGGTCCCCCGATTTTTCCGTAGGTGTCTGAGTGCACGGGCAATGGCGCGCAGGGGCGCGGTCAGGCGCAACGACCTGGACCCCTGCAGGTGGCGGACCCTGGCTTCACTGTGGGCCAGCTGTGCTCGCAAGCTGGCCACGGTGGCCTGGCTCGGGTCTTCGAGTAGGTTGGGCAGGTCCTGCCACAGCGCGCCAAGGGCCGGTGCCGGGCGGCTGCGGCCCTGGCGCAGCAGGTGCGCGACGTGGTCCCAGTAGCGGTCCAGCGCCTGCATGGCCGCCTGGGCCTGGGCGCTGGGGCGGGTTTTGCCACAGCGCGCCAGGAACCAGGCCGTCGTCGCTGCCTGCCCGGGCGCCAGCGCATGCAGGCCCGAGTAGGGGGCCAGGGCGGTGTACTTGCCGCCGGCAAGGTCGGCCAGGCAGAACACCGGCACGCCAAAGGCCAGGCCGGTGATCGCCAGGTGGTAGCTGTAGCCGATCAGCGCCTGGGCGTTGCCCAGTATCTCGGCCAGCAGCAGCGGTTCGGGCCAGTACGGCAGGCGAATGGCCTGGGGCAGCCGCGCGGCCAGCAGGGCCGAGTCATCGTCCAGCACCGGGCCGATGGGAATCAGCACGACCTGCAGGTGGGCGAAGCCCTGGGGGTCGCTTTCCAGCAGGCGAACGTAGGGCTCGGCCAGCGTCAGTGCGTGGATGACGATGTAGCGCGGGCCCAGGCCCACCTCGGCGCATAGCTGGCGGAAGGCGGCGCTGGGCTGCTCGATGTCCAGCGCCCGGGGCAGGGCGAACGCGGTGTCGGGCAGCACCTCGATGGCGGCGTCGGGGCATACGGCCTGCAGTGCATCGCGCGACAGCGCATCACGTACCCGCACGCAGGCGCTGTGCGCCAAGGCCACGCGCAGCAGCGGTGCGGCCCAGTCCGGGATGGGGTTGCAGTGCATGCCCGGGGCGTTCCACACCACCGGGATACCCTGTTGCAGCGCAATCAACGCCGGGGTCAGCCAGTAGCCGGTGGGGTGGTGGATGCCGGGGTGGGGCGGCAGGTAGTCGGGGGCCACCAGCTTGTCGAAGCGAATCAGGAAGCCGCCACCAATCAGCAGCCCGTCCAGCGAGCTGGCCAGCGCCGGCAGGTCGCTGAGCGAGGTCACGGCAAAGGGCCAGGTTTGCGCCTCACGTGCGTGGTAGGACAGGCGGTGCAGCTGGATCGGCCCCAGGCGCCGGCGCAGCTCGGCCTCGGCCAGCAGCGGGAACAGCAGGTCGCCGTAATTCTGCACGTCGAAGGTGCCGACGATGGCGATGTGGCGGGTCGCTTCAGTCACAGGGGGGTTACCTCGTCCAGGCGCTTACTGCCGGTGCTCGCGCCGTCGTGGCCTTGCAGCCCCAGGTCGACCACGCCGAGAAAATGCTTGTCGTTGGGCAGCACGTCGAAGGCCAGCAGGCCGACCTGTTTTTCGATCAGTTGCGAGCTGTCTTCGGTGAAGCCGTTCATCAATTTCAGGGTGATGTGGTAGCGCCCCGGCCCCAGGCGCGCCGGGAAGCGCACGGTCAGGCTGGCCGGGTACCAGCCGTCTTCCTCGGGGCCAGGGCGCAGGGCGAAATTGGCGCCGCCGATCACCAGCAGGCGCGCTTCCTGGATGGTCACGCTGAGGTTGGGCCGTGCCACGCTGGCGCGCAGCCGCGCCTGCACCTGGAGCTCGATCTCGTCGCCGTGGCGGTAACTGCAGAACAACTGCCCGGTCACGGTGAAACAGGCCGCGCTGATGTGGCCCTCGTCGGTGCCGAAGGCCATGCCGTCGCGGGTGTCGAGAAAGGCCTTGCGCGTGACCGGCGTGCCCCCACCGCTGGCCCAGCGCCGTTGCTCGTCGCGCATGTCCAGCAGGTACAGCTCGGCCATTTCCTCCGCCGGCCCGCTGGCCAGCAACTGGCCGTCGCGCAGGTAATACACGCGCTGGCAGAAGCGCTTGACCATGCTCATGTCGTGGGACACGAACAGCAGGGTGGCGCCGCTGGCGGTCAGGCTTTCCAGGCGGTTGAGGCATTTGAACTGGAAGGAGGCGTCGCCCACCGACAAGGCCTCGTCGATGATCAGGATGTCGGGCTCCACGCACACCGACACGGCGAAGGCCAGGCGCACCAGCATGCCGCTGGAGTAGGTCTTGGTGGGCTGGTGGATAAACTCGCCAATATTGGCGAAGGCGCAGATTTCCTCGTAGCGCGCGTCGATCTGCGCACGGCTGAGGCCCAGCACCGCAGCGTTCATGTAGACGTTCTCGCGGCCGGTGAACTCGGGGTTGAAGCCCGAGCCCAGCTCCAGCAGCGCCGCCACCCGGCCCTGGCGGTGCACGCTGCCGCTGGTGGCCGTGAGGGTGCCGCACAGCAGCTGCAGCAGGGTCGACTTGCCGCTGCCGTTGCGGCCAATGATGCCCACCGTCTCGCCGCGACGAATCTGCAGCGACACCTGGTGCAGCGCATGGAACTCGCGGTAGAAGCGCTTGCGGTTGCGCAGCAGCAATTGCAGCAGGCGATGGCTGGGGCGGTCGTAGATCTGGTAGCACTTGCTCAGTGCCTGGGCGTCGATCAGCAGTTCAGAGGACATCGGCAAACGCCTTGCGGGTTTTCTGGAACCACAGGAAGCCCAGCCAGGCCACGGCCGTGCACGCCAGCAGTTCAATGCACCAGCTTTGCAGGCTGGGCAGCTGGCCCTGGATCAGCACGGCCCGTGCCTGGTCGATGAACAGCGCCATGGGGTTGAGGAACAGCCAGTGCTGCCAGCTGCCGGGCAGGGCAGAAGGCGGGTAGAAGATCGCCGAGACGAACATCAGCGCGGTGGTCAGCACCCCGGTCAGTTGGCCAATGTCGCGCAGGAACACCCCCAGCGAGCTGAGGGCCCAGCACAGGCCTTGGGTAAACAGCACCAGCGGCAGCAACAGCACCGGCAGGGCCAGCACCGTCAGCGGTGGCCAACCGGCCACGCACAGGTGGAACAGCAGCCACACCGCAAGGCCCGCGACGGTATGGAACAGCGCCGCGCCGAGGCTGACCCACGGCAGGATCTCCAGCGGGAACAGCACTTTCTTCACGTAGTTGGCGTTGCCCACCACCAGCCCGGGGGCGGCGTTGACGCACTCGGCAAACAGGTTGAACACCAGGAAGCCGGCGAACACGATCAGGGCGAAGCTGGCGTTGGAGTCGCTGCCCTGCCAGCGCGCCTTGAACAGGGCGCTGAACACCAGCGTGTAGATAGACAACAGGAAGATGGGGTGGAGCAGCGACCACAAGGTGCCGGCGATGGAGCCGCGATAGCGGCCGCTGACCTGGCGCCTGATCATCGCCACCAGCAATTCGCGGTGCCGCCATGGGCTGCTGAACATCCCTGCCTGCAACTCTTCAATCATTGAAGCCGACCCTTTGGAGCATGCGTCCCGCACACATGGCCGCCATGTTAGCCGAGCCGCGAGGCTGCGCAAGTGCGTTGGATCAACAATAGAATAAATACTTGAATGTATCCATTTTGCTACTAAGTTTAGCCAAATGACGACATATTCGCCGAAGAAGCTTTTTTTGAAATATTTTGCATAAAATTCAAAGGGTTGTGCAGGACGTTGCAGGGTGGCAACCCATTGGCGGCCGGCCCTGGCTGCGGCGGGGCAATTGACGCCCTTGCCCGCTCTGGCATCCTGCGCGGTGCAGATGGCATAGGGATATGACAGTGGACAGGATTCGGCACAAGGTAGTCTGCGTGATCGGCACGCGCCCGGAGGCCATCAAGATGGCGCCGGTGATCAATCAATTGAAGCAACATCCACGGTTCGACTGCCGCGTGGTGGCCACCGCCCAGCACCGCGGGCTACTGGACCAGGTGCTGGCGTTGTTCGACATCCAGCCCGATATCGACCTGGACATCATGCAGCCCAACCAGACCCTGGCCAGCCTCAACGCCCGGCTGCTGCTGGAGCTGGACCGGGTGTTGCGCGACGAAGCCCCCGACGTGGTGCTGGCCCAGGGTGACACCACCACGGTGTTGAGCGCCGCCATGGCCAGCTTCTACCAGCGCATTGCGTTCGGCCACATCGAGGCTGGGCTGCGCACCTTCGACCTCGACAGCCCGTTTCCCGAGGAGGCCAACCGGCTGATGGCCAGCCGCCTGGCGCGCTGGCACTTCGCGCCCACCGACGGGGCAGTGGCCAACCTTGTGGCCGAGGGGGTGGACCGGGCGGCCATCACCCTGACCGGCAACACTGTGATCGACGCCTTGCTGGCCGTCAGCGCTCGCCAACCAACCCTCGACGTCAAGCTGGCGCCGGGGGCGCGGATGATTTTGGTGACGGCCCACCGCCGGGAAAACTTCGGTGCGCCCATCGTGGCGATCTGCACGGCGCTCAAACTGCTGGCCGAGCGCAATGCCGACCTGCAGTTCCTGTACCCGGTGCACCCCAACCCCAACGTGCGCGAAGTGGCCTATGGCATGCTCGCCGACTGCCCGAACATTGTGCTGTGCGACCCGCTCGACTACGCCTCGTTCGTGGCCGCCATGCAGCGCGCCTACCTGATCATCAGTGACTCGGGCGGCGTGCAGGAGGAGGCGCCGGCGCTGGGCCGGCCGGTGCTGGTGCTGCGCGAGGACACCGAGCGGCCGGAGGCGGTGGCCTGTGGCGTGGTGAAACTGGTGGGCACCGACACCCAGCACCTGGTGGAGCAGGTGCAGCTGTTGCTGGACGACCACCAGGCCTACGCCGCCATGGCCCGTGGCGTGTCGCCCTACGGTGATGGCCACAGCGCCGCGCGCATTGTCGAGGTGCTGGCGGCGAGCCTGGCAGGGCAGGGGTAGCGCCGAACCTGAACGAACGGCAAACGTGACGCTTATTTTACGCCATTGTAACAATCACCTACCTATACTCCGCGGCGACGGCGCCCACCCGGCGCCGCGCCGACATTATTTTACCAACCCCTGATCTTGTGCTGTGCTGTAACGGTCCGCGTGGCCGTGCGGCGTGCGCGCAGGTTAATGCCGGAACTTGCCCTATGAACAAGGTACTGCGTCACTACATTCCGGCGTCGACGCTACGGTTGCTGCCCAACCGCTGGGACCTCATGGCCCTGCCACTGGTGGTGGGCTTCCTGCTGTTCTTCTCCATTGGCGCCCACCAGACCTGGGCACCGATCTCCACCCTGCAGACCCAGGTGATTTCCCTGGACCCGGCCGACCTGCCCGAGTACGCCGTGCGCACCACCTTGCGCATGCTCGCGGCCATGGCCGCGTCGCTGGTGTTCACCTTGATTTATGGCACCCTGGCGGCAAAGAGCCGGCGTGCGGAGAAGCTGCTGGTGCCGGTGCTGGACATTCTCCAGTCGGTGCCGGTGCTGGGCTATATCTCGTTCACCGTGACCTTCTTCCTGCTGCTGTTCCCCGGCCGGGTGCTGGGCGCCGAGTGCGCGGCCATCTTCGCCATCTTCACCAGCCAGGCGTGGAACATGACGTTCAGCTTCTACCAGTCGCTGCGCATGGTGCCCAACGACCTGGCCGAGGTGGCCAGCAACATGCAGCTGTCGGCCTGGCAGCGCTTCTGGAAGCTGGACGTGCCGTTCGCCATCCCGGGCCTGGTGTGGAACATGATGATGAGCATGTCCGGCGGCTGGTTCTTCGTGGTGGCGTCCGAGGCGATCACCGTGGGCGACAAGACCATCACCCTGCCGGGCGTGGGCGCGTACCTGGCCACCGCCATCCTGCAGCAGGACCTCAAGGCCGTGGGCTACGTGATTTTGGCCATGGTGGTGGTGATCCTGCTGTACGACCAGTTCCTGTTCCGCCCGCTGGTGGCCTGGGCCGACAAGTTCCGCATGGAAAACACCGCCTCCCAGGCCGGCGCGCCGGAGTCCTGGGTGCTCAACCTGATCCAGCGCACGCGCCTGGTACAGCGCATGCTGCGGCCCGTCACCCGCACCATCGGCCGCCTGGGCAACCGCCGCTTCAGCCTGCCACGCCGTCAACGCCGGGCCAGCGTCAACCCGGCGGCGTCGCGGCTGGTGGACTGGGTGTGGAACCTGGCCATCGGTGCGCTGACCTTGTATGCGCTGTGGCACATCGTCGAGTACGTGGGCAGTGAAGTGGGCCTGGATGAATGCCTGCACGTGGTGGGCCTGGGCCTGATCACCCTGCTGCGGGTGCTGTTGCTGATCGTCGTGGCGTCGCTGATCTGGGTGCCGCTGGGGGTGATGATCGGCCTGCGGCCCAAGTGGGCGGAGAAGGTCCAGCCGCTGGCGCAGTTCCTCGCGGCGTTCCCGGCCAACCTGCTGTTCCCGGTGTTCGTCATCGTCATTTTGCGCTACCAGCTGAACCCGGACGTGTGGCTGAGCCCGCTGATCGTGCTGGGCACCCAGTGGTACATCCTGTTCAACGTCATCGCCGGCGCCAGTGCCTTCCCCAACGATTTCCGCGAGGCGGCGGCGAACTTCCGCATCCGCGGCTGGCAGTGGTGGCGCACGGTGATGCTGCCGGGGATTTTCCCCTATTACGTGACGGGTGCGATCACTGCGTCGGGCGGTGCCTGGAACGCCAGCATCGTTTCCGAATTCGTCGCCTGGGGCCAGGACAAGGTCGTGGCCCACGGGCTGGGCGCCTATATCGCGCAAACCACGGCAGACGGCGACTTCCCCAAGATCACCCTGGGGGTGGTGGTGATGTCGCTGTTCGTGGTGCTGTTCAACCGGGTGGTGTGGCGCCCGATGTACGCCATGGCTGAAAACAAGCTGCGCATGAATTGAATGGGGAACCGTGGATGAATACCTTGAACCAACACCCGGGCAACACCGCGCAGATTTTCTCGCTGAGCAACGTCAGCCGCGGCTTCGGCAAGGGCAAGGAGACCCTGCAGGTGCTCAGCGACGTCGACCTGACCCTGCGCGAGGGTGAAATCGTTGGCTTGCTGGGGCGTTCCGGCTCGGGCAAGTCGACCCTGCTGCGCATCATCGCCGGCCTGATCGAGCCCAGCGCGGGCGAGGTGCTGTACCGCGGCGAGCCGCTGACCGGCCCGGCCGAGGGCGTGGCCATGGTGTTCCAGACCTTTGCGCTGTTCCCCTGGCTGACGGTGCTTGAGAACGTGGAAGCCGGCCTGCATGCGCTCAAGGTGCCGCGCAAGGAAGCCCGCCAGCGGGCCCTGGCGGCCATCGACCTGATCGGCCTGGACGGTTTCGAGAACGCCTACCCGCGCGAGCTGTCCGGCGGCATGCGCCAGCGCGTGGGCTTCGCCCGGGGGCTGGTGGTGAACCCCACGCTGCTGCTGATGGACGAGCCGTTCTCGGCGCTGGACGTGCTCACCGCAGAGACCCTGCGCACCGACCTGCTGGACTTGTGGAGCGACAAGCAGCTGCCGATCAAGTCGATCCTGATCGTCACCCACAACATCGAGGAGGCGGTGCTGATGTGCGACCGCATCCTGGTGCTGTCGTCCAACCCCGGGCGCGTGGTGGCGCAGATCCGCGTGCCGTTCGCGCACCCGCGCAACCGCCTGGACCCCACCTTCCGCAACATGATCGACGACATCTACGCGCTGATGACCGACCGCCGCAGCGCCGACGCCAGCAAGGGCAGGGCCGAGCTGAAAGTCGGCAGCCCGTTGCCCGACGTGTCCACCAACCTCATGGCCGGTTTGATGGAAGCCCTGGCGGCCGAGCCGTACCACGGCCACGCCGGCATGCCCATGGTGGCCGAGCGTTTGCTGCTGGAGGTGGACGACCTGTTCCCGGTGGCGGAAATGCTCGAGCACCTGGGCTTCGTCGAGCTCAAGGGCGCGGACATCACCCTGACCGAGCCGGGCAAGCTGTTCGCCGACTTCGGCACCCAGGAGCGCAAGACCCTGTTCGCCGAGCACCTGGTGCGCAACGTGCCGCTGGCGGCGCGCATCCGCCTGATCCTGCAGGAACGCCGCGGCCACCACGCCCCGCGCGTGCGTTTCGAGCAGGAGCTGGAAGATTCGTTGACCGAAGCCTTCGTCGAGCAGACCCTGGAAAGCGTGATCAGCTGGGGGCGGTACGCGGAGATCTTCTCCTACGACGACCACACCGAAACGTTCAGCCTTGAGGATGTGGAAGGGGAGAGCTGACGCCGTGACGCGGCCTGCGGCCGCTGCTACAAGTCGGCGTAGCAGCTGCCGCAGGCTGCGTCAGGGTCGCAATGAATTCGATCAGGTGCGCTCCTACGCAGCATAGCGAGGAATGTTTTCATAGTGCCCCGCACGTTTGGCAGCCTCCAGGTCATGGGTGCACTGCAGCGCCAGCCAGTAGCCTTCCGAGGTGCCAAAGAACCGTGAAAGCCGAAGATCAGTGTCGGCGCTGATGGCACGGGTGCCGCGAACGATTTCGCCAATGCGAGTGGCGGGTACGCCGATGGCGGTAGCTACTGCATTTTTGGTAAGGCCCAGAGGCGTGATGAATTCCTCCATCAGGATTTCACCAGGGTGAATGTTGGGCAATTGCTCGCCAGAGGTTTCGGCCAGCAGGTCTGGGCGGATTGTCATGTTATGTCCTCAGTGGTAGTCCACGATTTGCACGTCGTAAGCATCGCCGTCGATCCAGCGGAAACAGACGCGCCATTGAGCGTTGATTCGGATGCTGTGTTGACCCGCCCGATCATCATGCAGCGGCTCCAGCTTATTACCCGGTGGTACACGCAAATCGTCCAGTGCCTTGGCGGCTTCCAGCTGGCGAAGTTTGCGCAAGGCAACGCGCTGAATGTCCCGGGGCAATCTTCTGGCGACCAATCCGCTGGCGACCGCTTCGGTTTGCTTGTCCCTGAAAGTCTTGATCATCGGTCCGTGCCTGATTGAATACGGTAGCACTATAACGTTTCGCAGCATATGCTGTTTCGCGTTATATTTTCACGATGTGTCTGCCTTTTGGAGAGGCGATCAGGGTGGTTGATTCGACGGTATCGTCATCGCCATACCCGACCACCGGACTCAAGCTTGTCGAACGCATGTCGATACGATCACATCCCCATCCGTTCAGAGGCATGTCGTGAGTCTCATCTCCTCCCTGGATCGCCCCGCCAGCCGTGTGCACACAGCCGCCAGCGCGCCGCCCGAGCCCGAGCACGGGATCATCGAATGGCTGCTGCACGACGACCAGGTGATGCGCGAATGCTTCCGCCACGCCGTGGCGATTTTGAAGACGGTGCTGGGCACTGCCTACAGCGCGGTGATCTTGCTGGACGCCGAGCACCAGCATTACCGCGCCGAGGCCGGCGTGGTGCTGGACAGTATTCCGCGCGGGCGCTCGCTGGCCGACCACGTGGTGCGCCAGCAGGATGTGTTCGTGGTCGAGGACGCGCGCGCGGATGCCCGCTATGCCGAGTGCCAGCTGGTGAGCGCGGCGCCTTTCGTGCGCTTTTACGCCGCCATTCCCCTGCGCGCCCCCGGCGGCGAGCTGGTGGGTGCGCTGTGTGCCATGGACCCGCAGCCGGGCGAGCTGGACGAGCCGCGCCGCGAGGTGTTCCGCCACCTGCGCGCGATGATCGAGAACGACCTGACCCTGCGCACGGCCACCGCCATCGACCCGCTGACCCAGCTGTTCAACCGCCGCTTCATGCTCGAGAGCATCCAGCGCAAATGGCAGGAAGCCCCGGCGGGCCAGCCCCTGGCCGCGGTGATGGTGGATATCGATTACTTCAAGCAGTACAACGACACCTACGGCCACCCGGCCGGCGACGATTGCCTGCGCCAGGTGGCGACGGTGATCCAGGCGGTGGCTGACGCGCACCATATGATCGCCGGGCGCCTGGGCGGTGAGGAATTCGGCTTGCTGGCCAGCAGCGCCCAGCCGAACGCGTTGCGGGAGGCGCTGGAGGCCCTGCGCAAGGGCATCCAGCAGCTGGGCATCGAACACCGGCGCTCAAGTTTCGGCCACGTCACGGTCAGCATCGGCGCCGCCTTCGCCACCCCGGCCAGCGTGCCCCGGGACAGCTTCACTGTCGCCGACCAGGCGCTGTACCAGGCCAAGGCCCAGGGCCGCAACCAGGTGGTCATCGGCTAGCGTCGCGCTCGCGCACTAGCGCTTCCAGGGTCAGGCGGTTCTGCGAGAGCAGTGTGTCGCGCACGGTTTCCATGCGCGCCCGGTCGATGGTGTCCCAGTTCAGCGCCCGCAGCACTGGCCGGCGCAGCACGCGGAAGGCCATGCCCTGGCTGTTGAAGGCCATCGCCCGAATGATCGTCACCTCGTCGTCGGCGCTGCGCCCGGTCAGGCGGCCGAGGATGCCGCGGGTCACCGCGCTGAGGCGCTGGTTGAAGCCCTGGTTCATCATCTCGAACGCCGCCGGCGGGCCAAGGCCGGCCTGCTCGCGCGCCATGAAACGGCGCCAGTCGCTGCTTTGCGGGGTGTCGTGGATGAAGCTGACGAAGCCGCCCAGCACCTCCAGGTAGGCGTCGATCAACGCCTCATCGCTGGCGTCGGCGTCTTCCAGCAGCGCCTCGGCGTGCAGCACCACGCCGCTCAGCTGTTCCCAGATGTGCGTGAGGATGTGGTCCACGCAGGCCACGTACACGCCTTCCTTGTTGTCGAAGTAGTACTGCAGCGCCGGGGCGTTGACCCCGGCGGCGGTGGCGATGTCGCGGGTGGAGGCGCCGTCGAAGCCGCGTTCGGCGAACAGCCCGAGGGCGGCGTCGATGATGCGCGAGCGCGTCTCTTCGCCGCGTTGGTAGCCGCCTTCCTTAGCCGGTCGATGTCGTGCCATGTCGAAGTGCCTTGAGTGAGTCAGGTGCAAAATATATCACTTGACATAAATTCGCTACCGTCACATTTTGTATCGACTGGAATATTTTGGAGCCCCTGGCATGTCCGTCGATCGCCCTCTCGGTCCGCAAGAGCAACTTTCCCCCGTGGCCGAAGACCCCAAGGAGCCCCAGCGCGCCGGCCCGCGCAAGGTGCTGCTGGGCCTGGGGCTGCTGATTGTGCTGGCTGCGCTGGCGTGGGGCGGCTACTGGTGGCTGCACGGGCGCTTCATCGAAAGCACCGATGACGCCTACCTGGCCGCCGACAGCATGACCGTGGCGCCCAAGGTGGGCGGCTACGTGACCGAGGTGCTGGTGGCCGACAACCAGACCGTCGACGTGGGCCAGCCGCTGGTGCGCCTCGACGCGCGCAAATACCAGGCGGCCCTGGACGAGGCGCTGGCCACCGTGGCCTCGCGCGAGGCTGACGTGGCCAAGGCCCAGGCCGACCTGGTGCAGCAGGACGCCAGCATTGCCCAGGCCCGCGCCGAACTGGCCGGGGCCGGCGCCGACACCCAGCACGCCCGCGCCGAGGTGAACCGCTACGCGCCGCTGGCCAAGTCCGGCGCCGAGACCGAAGAACGCCTGGCCGAGCTGACCAACAAACTGGCCCAGGCCAGCACCAGCCAGGCCGCGCGCCAGGCGGCGCTGGAGTCGGCGCAGACGCGCACCGGCATCCTCAAGGCGCAGCTGCAGCAGGCCCGTGCGCAACTGGTGGTGGCCCAGGCCAGCGCCCGCCAGTCGCAGCTGGACCTGGACGACACCACCGTGGTCAGCACCCTGGCCGGGCGCGTGGCCGACCGCAGCGTGCGGGTCGGGCAGTTCACCCAGCCGGGCACGCGGCTGCTGACCGTGGTGCCGGTGCAGGCGCTGTACCTGACCGCCAACTTCAAGGAAACCCAGATCGGCGACATGCGCCCTGGGCAGAAGGTCACCGTGCACGTCGACGCGCTGCCGGGCCAGGACCTGGCCGGGCACATCGACAGCCTGTCGCCGGGCACCGGTTCGCAGTTCGCCCTGTTGCCGTCGCAGAACGCCACCGGCAACTTCACCAAGATCGTCCAGCGGGTGCCGGTGCGCATCCAGATGGACGTGCCCGATGACGTGCGCAAGGTGCTGGTGCCAGGCCTGTCGGTGACCGTCGACGTGGACGTGCGCACCCATGGCTGAGGCACTGGCTGCACCGGCCGCCGCGCCGCGCGAGGCCAACGCCTCGCTCAGTGACTGGGTGGCCGTGGCCGCCGGCTCCCTGGGCGCGCTGCTGGCGACGCTGGACATTTCGATCACCAACTCGGCGCTGCCGCAGATCCAGGGCCAGATCGGCGCCTCGGGCACCGAAGGCACGTGGATTTCCACCGGCTACCTGATGTCCGAGATCGTCATGATCCCGCTGGCAGCCTGGCTGACCCGGGTGTTCGGCCTGCGCCGCTTCCTGATGGGCAACGCCATCATCTTCACCCTGTTTTCCATGTACTGCGGCCTGTCCACCAGCCTGTTGGCCATGGTGCTGGGGCGCATCGGCCAGGGCTTTGCCGGCGGCGCGATGATCCCCACGGCGCAGACCATCATCCGCACCCGGCTGCCCAAGCACCAGATGTCGGCGGGCATGGCGATCTTCGGCCTGACTGTGCTGCTGGGGCCGCTGATGGGGCCGGTGGTGGGCGGCTGGCTGACCGAAAACGCCAGCTGGCGCTGGTGCTTCTTCCTCAACCTGCCCATCAGCCTGGCGCTGGTGGCGCTGCTGTGGAGCGGCCTGCGCCCGGAAAAGGCCGACCTGCAGCAATTCATCAAGGCTGACTGGATCGGCATCCTCGGCCTGGCGCTGGGCCTGAGCACCCTGACCGTGGTGCTGGAGGAGGGCCAGCGTGAGCACTGGTTCGAGTCGCACATGATCGTGTGGCTGAGCCTGCTGTCGTTCCTGGGCTTCTGCCTGGTGGCGGTGGGGCAGGTCACGGCCAGTAAGCCCATCGTGCGCTTGAATCTGCTGCGCAACCCGCGCTACGCCAGCGTCATTCTCATCGTTTCGACGGTGGGCGCGGCGATCTACAGTATCTCCTACCTGCTGCCGCAGTTCCTCGGCACCGTGGCCGGCTACAACGCCCAGCAGGCGGGCTCGATCATGCTGCTGTCGGGGCTGCCGGCGTTCCTGTTGATGCCGGTGCTGCCGGCGCTGCTGCAACGTTATGACAGCCGCTGGCTGGTGAGCATCGGCCTGGTGATGTTCGCCATCAGTTGCGCCATGGACGTGGGCCTCACGGCGCTCAGCGTCGGCCATGACTTCTACGGCTCGCAGTTGCTGCGCGGTTTCGCGCAGATTCTGGCGATGATGCCGTTGAACCAGGCGTCCATGGCGGCGGTGGCCACCCACGAGGCAGGGGATGCGGCGGGGCTGTACAACATGTCGCGCAACCTGGGGGGCTCCATCGGCCTGGCGCTGATGGGGGTGATGATCGACCGCCGCAACACCTACCACGACGACGTCATCCGCGAGTCGCTGACCGCCAACAGCACCCAGGGCCAGGACTACATGGCCAGCCAGACCGCCTCGTTCCTGGCGCAGACCGGTGACCAGGCGCTGGCGCAGCTCAAGGCCTCGGCGCAGCTGGCCAGCAACATCGCCACCCAGGCGACGGTGATGACCTTCAACGAATGCTTCTACCTGCTGGGCATTGCCCTGGTGGTCTGCGTGCCTTTGGCGCTTCTTCTGAAAAAACCGGCGAGCCATCCATGAGCGACAGCGGCAAGTTCGACAAGACCCTGATTGGCGCCCTGGCGCTGGCCCTGCTGGCCGGCTGCACGGTGGGCCCTGATTACCACGGCGCACCCACGGTGGCCGACAAGACCCTGGCCGCCGGCAAGCTGCCCCACGCCGACGCCGGTGCCGCGACGATGCCTGCCGCCGCCGACTGGTGGCGCGGCCTGGGCGACCCGCAGCTGGACGCGCTGGTGGACGCCGCGCTGAAGGGCAGCCCCGATATCGCCTCGGCCGAGGCGCGCTTGCGTGAATCGCGTGCCGGCCTGCACAGCCAGCAGGCCGACGCCATGCCCAAGCTCAGCGCCAACGCCACCAGCCTGCGCATGCGCTCGCCGGACCTGTCGTCGCTGACCGGTGGCGACAGCGGCGGCGGCCGTGGGCCGGTGCAGTTCTACCTGGCCGACTTCGACGCCAGCTGGGAGGTCGACTTGTTCGGCGGCACCCGCCGCGCCATCGAGGCGGCGTCGGCCAGCGCCGAAGCGTCCATGGCCGACCTCGCCGACGCCCAGGTGCAGTTGGCCGCCGAAGTGGTGCAGGCCTACGTCGACCTGCGCGACCGCCAGGCGCGCCTGGCCCTGGTGGACGCCACCGCCGACCTCGAAAGCCAGGTGCTCGACCTCACCCAGCAGCGCCGCGCCCGCGGCGTGGCCTCGCAGTTGCAGCTGGAGCAGGTGACCACCCAGCTGCAGACCACCCAGGCCCAGCGCTTGCCGTTGCAGGCGCAGATCGTCGAGTCGCTGGACGAACTGGCAGTGTTGTGTGGCCAGGAGCCGGGCCAGCTCGACGCCCAGCTGGGCCAGCCCAAGGACCTGCCCAAGGTGCCGGCGCAGGTGCCGGTGGCGGATCCGGCGGCCCTGCTCAAGGCGCGTCCGGACATCCGCACGGCCGAACGCCAGCTGGCCTCGGCCAACGCGCAGATCGGCGAGAAGAAGGCTGACTGGTTCCCCAAACTGTCGCTGATGGGCGACCTGGGCTTCAGCGCCGCCGAACCCTCGCACCTGTTGCGCAAGGACAACGGCACCTGGCTGCTGCTGCCGCGCCTGACCTGGAACGCCCTGGACTTCGGCCGCGTGGCCGCCAGCGTCGACAGCGCCACCGCCGGCCGCGACGAAGCCCAGGCGCATTACCGCAGCGTGGTGCTGCAAGCCCTCAAGGACGCCGACACCGCCCTGGCGCGCTACGGCCACCAGCGCCAGAACGTGGTGCTGCTGCGCGATATCGAAGCCTCCTCGGGCCGCGCCGCCAGCCTCACCCGCGAGCGCTACAAGGCCGGCACCGCCAGCACCCTGGACTGGCTGGACGCCGAGCGCACGCGCTTCGACGCCGAGCAGAACCGCATCAGCGGCGATGCGCAGCTGCTCAAGGACTTCGCGGCGTTGCACAAGGCGCTGGGGCTAGGGTGGCGCGTCTGACGCGGCCTGCGGCCGCTGCTACAGGTCATGCGTAGCAGCTGCCGCAGGCTGCGTCCTGGGCGCCGCCCACGGGACATTTACCTGGCGCACAGGTATTCTTCCACCCCATGATCACCCACTTCCTCATCTTCCTCAGTACCCTGTGCGCCATGGAGGCCGTCGGCACCCTGGCGCACAAGTACATCATGCACGGCCCCGGCTGGTGGCTGCACCGCTCCCATCACGAGGCACAACTGGGCGCGCTGGAGCACAACGACCTGTTCCTGCTGGTGCTGGCGCTGGTGGCGGTGAGCCTGCTGGTGCTGGGCAGCGCCACGGTGCAGTGCGTCGGCGCCGGGGTGGCGGGGTATGGGCTGGTCTACGTGTTCTTCCACGACGGCATCGTCCACCGCCACTGGCCGGTGCGCCCCAGCCCGCGGCATCCGTACCTGCAGCGCCTGTACCAGGCCCACCTGATGCACCACAAGGTCAAGGGCCGGCACAACAGCGTGTCGTTCGGCTTCCTCTACGCGCCGCCCATCGCCACCCTGGAAAAACAGCTGCGCGACCGGCCCGTAGCCGCTGCCGAAGGCTGCGCGGGCCCTGCGCAACAGCGCTGACTTCACCTGTTGTGCATCACCTGCGCCGTCATCCGCGCCAGGTCATCCACCGCCATACCCCCTTGCTTGCGGGCGCGATGCAGCACATAGCCGAGCCGCGGCACCGCGGGCATGCCGGCCATCACCCTTAGCTGCGCCGGCAGGCCCACGCGGGTGCGCAACGTCACCCCCAGCCCGGCACTCACCGCTGCCCACAACCCCGCCACGCTAGGGCTGGTCAGCGCTATGCGCCAGGCAATGCCGGCGGCGTCCAGCGCCTGAATGGCGGCACTGCGCAGCACGCACGGGGCGTCGAACAGCACCAGCGGCAAGGGCTCGTCCATGAACGCCTGCTCGCTGCGCCCGATCCATTGCATGGGTGTGTCGCCCAGCCGCGTTGCCCACGGTGTCATGGCCCCGGTGTCCCAGGTCAGCGCCAGGTCCAGGCGCGCGCTTTCAATCAGCGGCAGCAGTTCGGCGCTGCGGCCTACCCGCACCTCCAGGTCGATGCGCGGGTAGACGCTGGCGAAGCGCTGCAGCAGTTCGCTGAGCAGGTGCTCGCCAAAATCTTCCTGCACGCCCAGGCGCAGCGTGCCATGGGCCTGGGTGCCGTGCAGGTGGCCGAAGATCTCGTCATTGAGTGCCAGCAACCTTCGCGCGTGGCTGAGCAGCAACTCCCCCAGCGGCGTCAACACCAGCCCGCGCCCCGAGCGCGCCAGCACCGGCGCGCCTACTTGCTCCTCCAGCTTCTTCAATTGCGCGCTCACCGCCGAGGTAGAGCGGCCCAGGCGCTCGGCGGCCTTGGCGAAGCTATCCAGTTCGACACCGGTGACGAAGGTGCGCAGTACGTCGAGGTCGAAGGCGGGCAGGCGCATGTTAATAATCCTGAAAAAGTGGATTGATGCTTTCGATTTATCTGATATTCGGAAGTATCGTCCCTTGCTAGCCTGCTGGACGTCAACCGCCTATCAAGGATTTCAGCCATGCCGTTCGTGCGTATTTCCCTGCTGCAGGGCCGCTCCCCGGAGTACCTGCAGGCCTTGTCCACCGGTATCCATCAGGCCATGGTCGACACCTTCGATGTACCGCCCAGCGACCGCTTCCAGCTGATTCACCAGCACGCCCCGGGCGAGCTGCTGTTTGACCGCAATTACCTGGCCGGCCCGCGCAGCGATGCTTTCGTGCTGATTGCCATCACCGCCGGCAAGCCGCGCAGCGAAGGTACGCGGCGGGCGTTTTACCAGACGCTGGTGCGGCGTTTACAGCATGCGGTGGACCTGGACCCTGAGGACGTGATGGTGGTGATCACCACCACGGCGGCGCAGGAATGGTCGTTTGGGGGAGGGCGGATGAATGGGGAGGGGGGACGATCGTGATTGCCATGCAGTATGAGTTTTCTTCTTCCGCAGGCCTTTAGCAGCCAGGCTGACCTTGGCTTTTGCTCTGGCTTTTGCTCTGGCTTGTGATCTTGATCTGGCTTTTGATCTTGATTGTATGCCCCGTAAAGCGCCCGGGCCGACTGGAGGCGTCGATCAACGGGCTGCC